>JALEVB010000020.1 GCA_022780745.1 Erysipelotrichaceae bacterium | reverse complement strand
GTTTTAGAAAGGGGATTCTTATGAGCGTTTTTCTTCAAGCCGTTGTAAATGGAATTTTACTGGGCGGTTTCTATTCGCTAATGGGTATGGGACAAAATATCATATTTGGTGTTATGAAGATCGTTAATTTCTGCCATGGTGAAATGCTGATGGTGGGTATGTATTTAACATTCTTATTGTATACCTATGCTGGTATTGATCCATATCTGGCTTTACCAATTGTGGCGATAATCATGTTTTGTCTTGGTGCTATCATCCAGCATACCTTGATCACTCCATCATTAAAGACTAAGTCTTTTACAAATCTTTTGTTTTTGACGGTTGGTTTAGGTTTGTTGTTATCTAATGGTGCTTTAGTATTATTTGGTTCTGAGTATCGTTCTATTAGAACGACATATTCACAAACAACGATTCCTATTGGTCCAATTACTATTGCTTTACCTAAGCTTATTAGCTTTTGTGTCTTGATCGTTGTGGCTATTGCCTTATTTGCTTTCTTGAAATATTCAACCATTGGTAAACAGATCCGTGCGGTTTCTCAAAATCCTATTGGTGCTGAGGTTTGTGGTATTGACGTTAAGAAAATCTATATTCTTACTTATGGTTTAGGTATTGCCTTAGCTGGTATTGCTGGCTGTTTGTTGACACAGTTTTATTCTATTTTCCCTACAGCTGGTGCAAGTTTTGGTTTTAGAGCTTTAATTGTCGTTGTTGTTGGTGGACTTGGTTCTATTCCTGGTGCTTTCTTTGCAGGTATTTTACTTGGTTTGCTTGAACAGATGAGTGCTTTATTTATTAGCCCATCTTATAGTGATATGATCGTATTTATGACATTTATCATTATCTTAGTTGTTCGTCAATTATTGATCATGAGGAGGAAATAACTATGGATGTTAAGAAAGCTGTAAATACGTATCATCGTAATATTGCAATTATTCTAGGTATAGTTTTAGCAATCTTTATTGCGATACCTTTATTTGTTAAGACTCCTTATATCATTAATATCTTTGTTTTGGTGTTCTATGTTTCTACAATGAGTATGGCATGGAATATTCTAGGTGGTATGACTGGTCAAAACTCTTTAGGTTTGGCTGCTTATATGGGTATTGGTGCTTATACGGTTTGTCTGATCGTTTCTAAGGCTGGATGGAATCCTTGGGTTGCTTCGATCTTTGCAATGCTGGTTACTGGACTTATTGCAGGTGTTATTTTCTTTCCTTGCTTTATTTTAAAAGGTCCTTATTTTACATTAGTATCTATTGCCTTTGCTGAGAGTTTAAGACAATTTATTATTAATTCGGAATTCTTTGGGCGTGCTAGTGGTGTTGGTCTTCCTTTTGGTAAAGATAGTTTAGCTTTATTTAGATTTACCAGCAAGGTTCCATATTATTATGCAGGTATGATCATGATGATCGCTGTTTATATCATTATGAAGAAGATCGATGGTTCAAAGATTGGCTTTGCACTTAAGACGATTCGTGAAGATGAAGATGCAGCAGCGGCTATTGGTATCAATCCTACTAAATATAAAGTATTAGCGGTTGTTATTTCAGCAGTAGTTGCCGGTTTTGTTGGTTTCTTCTATGCCAGCTATATTCGTTATATTGACCCAGATCTAATGGTTCAGGCTAAGTCTACAGAGTTTGTATTGCCTGCAGTTGTTGGTGGTGCGGCTTTTGTTGAAGGTCCACTTGTTGGTGGCTTGATCATGATTCCTTTATCAGAATTTTTACGTGCTAATTATGCTCGTGTTCTTCCTGGTATCAATATGATCATGTATGCTGTTGTATTACTAGTTGTTATTCGTTTTAGACCATCTGGTATTTTAGGTTGGTATATGGATTCTAAATTTAAGAAATTTATTGATGAAAAGATCTTGAAGAAACCATCAGTAGATGTTCTAGAACAATATGCTTTAGATAAGCATAAGAAAGGAGCATAAGATGGAAAAGCCTATTATTGAAGTTAAGGGTATTACTAAAAGATTTAAGGGTTTAACGGCTGTTAATGATGTTTCTTTCTCAGTTAGAAAAGGTGGCATTACAGGAATGATAGGTCCTAATGGTGCTGGAAAGTCTACGACCTTTAATATGATTTGTGGATATTATCCACCTACTGAAGGTAAGATCTATTACAATGGTGAAGATATTACTGATAAGAAAGCTTATGAGTATACTAATATGAAGATTGCTCGTACTTTCCAGATCATGAAGCCATTGAAGAATTTAAGTGTTATGGACAATGTGGTTGCTTCTTGTTTCTTTGGCCATGCTGCTTGTAAGACAAGAGCTGAGGCTAATGAAAGAGCGATCGAAGTATTGAAGTTTACTGGATTATATGAAAAAAGACATGTTATTTCTAAGGAAATGGGTACTCCTGATCAAAAAAGATTAGAGATGGCTAGAGCTTTAGCTACTAAGCCTGAAGTATTATTCTTAGATGAAAATATGGCCGGATTAAATCCTACAGAAACAGCTGAGGCTATTGAGCTTATTCGTAAGATCAATCAGTCAGGAGTTACGATCTTATTGATCGAACATATTATGCAGGCTGTTGTTAGTTTATGTGAAAAGGTTATTGTATTACACCATGGTGAAAAGATCGCTGAGGGTACACCTGAAGAAGTTATGAATGATCCATATGTAATGGAAGTTTATTTAGGAAAGAAGGAGACAGAGTAATATGCTAAAAGTTGAGAAGTTAAATGCAGGTTACGGTCCCGTTAATATTCTTTGGGATATAAGCTTTACATTAAATGATGGTGAAATCGTTGCGATATTGGGTTCTAATGGTGCAGGTAAGACGACAATGGTTAGAGCTATTACTGGTATGGTTAAACCTACTAGTGGTTCAGTAATCTTCAATGGTGAAGAGATTTGTAAGAAGAGTTCGCGTTTTATTCTTGATGCTGGTATCGTTCAGGTTCCTGAAGGACGTCAGTTATTTACGGAAATGACAGTACTTGAGAATTTACAGATGGGAGCTTTTAATAAAGAGACTAAAGAACATTTCAATGAGAATCTTGAGAAGTGTTATAAGTGGTTTCCTAAATTAAAGGAAAGAGCTAAGCAGGCTGCTGGTACTTTATCTGGTGGTGAACAACAGATGGTGGCAGTTGCCAGAGCTTTGATCGGTATGCCTAAATTACTGATCTTAGATGAACCTTCATTAGGTTTGGCTCCTAATATCGTTGATGATATTTTAAATGTTGCGAAAACATTAGCTAGAGAAACTAATATTTCTGTTTTGCTTGTTGAACAGGATATTACTAAGGCTTTAGCTACTGCTGATAGAGGATATGTAATTGAAAATGGACGTGTGGCATTGGAAGGTAGCGCTAAGGATCTATCTACTAATGAACATGTTAAGAAAGCATATCTAGGTATTTAAATTTGGATCTTTACGTTGTTAGCA
>JALEVB010000183.1 GCA_022780745.1 Erysipelotrichaceae bacterium | reverse complement strand
TACCAAATAAATTAGTAAGATCTTCATATGTGTTTAATTTAGCACATTCATTTTTAACTCTAGCACTAAAAGGCATACCCTGGATATACCAACTAGCTAAACCACGCATTTGCTTCATCGCAATATATTCACCTTTTAAATTACATAATCTTTTAGCATGTTCATATGCCATATTAATTCTTTGTTCATAAGTAGGCATATGATAATCTTTACCATCTAAATAATCACTGATTTGTTTAATTAGAAAAGGATTACCAACAGCGCCTCTTCCAATCATGATACCATCACATTTGGTATAATTAAGCATACTAATAGCCTCTTCTACCGTTTTAATATCACCATTACCAATCACAGGAATCGTTAAGATTTCCTTCATCTTTTTAACATATTCCCAATCAGCTTTACCTTCATACATTTGCCCTCTAGTTCTAGCATGTAAGGCAATAGCTTTTACTCCTACTTCTTCTAAACGCTTAGCTAACTCAAAACAATTAATATTTTCCTTTGTCCAACCTAAACGCATTTTAACTGTTACAGGTTTATCAACATTCTTTATGATATTATCAACAACATTAACCGCATGATCGATATCTTTCATCAATGCACTACCAGCATTACTCTTAACGATTTTATTAACAGGACAGCCCATATTAATATCAATAATGTCACACTTAGTATTCTTATCTAAATACTTAGCTGCTTCAACCATACTATCAATATCATGACCAAATAATTGAAAAGTAAGGGGATGTTCCTCATCTAAACTTTGACACATTTCAAAAGTCTTACTGCTTTTAAACAGTAGGGCTTTATCAGATATCATTTCACTATATACTAATGCAGCATTAAAGTTATAACACATACTTCTAAAAGCACTATTACTAACACCAGCCATTGGGGCAATAATGATAGGATTTTTAATTTCAATATCTCCTATCTTAAACATGAACGTTTAAACTCCAGAATACTTTCTAAATCTTCTTTAGAAAATTTATAAAGCTTATTACAATATTCACACTTAATTTCACAGCCATTATCTTCTTCAATCATTTCTTTAATATCTTCTTCACTTAAAGTACTGATACCAGCCATAAATCTTTCCCTTGAACAATCACAATGCCATCTAACTTCTTTACTATCAAGAATTCTTACATCATCAAATAAAGACATTAAAATTTCATCAATAGTCATACCATCCGATAACATCGAAGTAATAGGACGCATATTAGCTGCAACACTTTCAACCTTTGAAATGATTTCTTCACTAGCATCTGGCAATAATTGAATAATCAAGCCACCAGCACAACGCACACTATAATCAGGATCAACTAATACTCCTACACTAACAACCGAAGGCGTTTGTTCCGATATATTAAAATAATAAGAAAAATCATCGCCGATTTCCCCGGAAATTAGTCTTACTTTACTACTAAAATTCTCTCTTAAATTAGTATCTCTAATAACCGTAAGATAGCCATCTTTCCCAACAGCTATTCCTACAGCTAATTTATTAGTATCGTTATATTTTAAATAGATCTGATTATCTCCAACAAAGCCTTTAACATCCCCATTACCACTAGCCACCACCATACAAGTACCAATAGGTCCACCACCATTGATATTAATACTGATCTTTTCTTTTTCATCTTTTAACATTGATGCCATCATACAACCAACAGCTTCTATTCTACCTAAAGCGGCACATGATGTTGGCCATAAATCATGCTGTTTTCTTGAATCTTCTACTAATTTAGTACAATCAACTCCAAATAATCTGATACTATCATTTAGAGCTACTCCTCTAATTAATCTATTTTCCATTATTTAACCATCCTTATCATTTTACGATTTAATTTATAAATCGCTCTTTTATTGATCTATAAAACTTTACGATCATAAGTCAATAAACCATTAAGCTCTGTCTCAACATCACTTAACTGCGTATATATACAGCCAGACAAGCCCTTAGGAATAGCCTTTATGATCTGTTTTTCATACAACTCTCTAATTGCAAAATCCAG
>JALEVB010000138.1 GCA_022780745.1 Erysipelotrichaceae bacterium | reverse complement strand
ATCCAATCTTTATTTTTGTTTTGGGTTTAAATGTTAAGGGTGCAGCATTAGCTACGATCATTTCGCAGTTTATTTCTATGATCTTTGTTGTTAGATTTCTTGTTAGTGATAAGACGATATTAAAACTTGATGTTAAGTATTTAAAACTTGAGAAGGATGTTATTGTTCCTTGTATTACTTTAGGTTTAGCTCCATTTATCATGCAGTTTAGTGAGAGTTTTGTTATGTTGGCTTTTAATACTTCTTTGGCTAAATATGGTGGTGATATTGCGGTTGGGGCAATGACGATATTGAATAGTGTTAATCAGTTTTCAATGTTGCCGGTTGTTGGATTGACACAGGGGGCTCAACCTATTATTAGTTATAATTATGGAGCTAACAATTTAAAGCGTGTTAAGTCTTGTTTTATGGTTTTATTGGCTTGTTGTCTGATTTTTACTTCTTTGATCTGGAGTGTTTGTATGTTTGCTCCTGAAGTGTTTGTTAGTTTGTTTACTAGTGATGTGGAACTTAGAGTTTTTACGGTTGATGCTCTTAGAGTTTTTGCTTTTGTTTTATGGATCTTTGGAGCACAGATGGCTTGTCAGCAGACTTTTATAGCAGTTAATAAATCGGTGCAGGCTATCTTTTTAGCGCTTTTGAGAAAGGTTGTTTTGTTGATACCGCTTATATATATTCTTCCTAATTTCTTTAGTGATAAGGTGTTTGCGGTGTATTTGGCGGAGCCTGTTGCTGATGGTATTGCAGTTACGGTTACACTGATATTGTTTGTTATTACTTTTAAAAAATTATTAAGGAACTCTTTAGATTAATATCTAGAGAGTTTTTATTTTTGTTTTATATCATAATAGTGGTGATATAAATGGTAGATTTGTTTAAGAAATATAAGTTATTGATCATTAGTTTTATTTTGTTTATTTTAGTTATGATCTTGATCAGTGTCTTTTTGTATGAGCCTTTTATGGGTTTGATCGAGTATTTAAAAGCTAATAAAGAGCAGTTTGTTAAAAGTGGTTTATTGGGATATTTGGCTTTTAGTATTATTGTTGCTTTACAGGTGGTTGTTGCGATATTGCCTGGTGAACCTGTAGAGATATGTGCTGGTTTTATTTTTGGTAGTGTTAATGGATTGTTTTGTTGCCTTTTGGGAAGTGTTTTTGCTAGCTGTATTATTTATATTATTGTTAGAACTTTGAAGCGTAGTATGGCTTCTAATGAGCTTGTTTTAAAGTATTTGAATGATAGTAAACAGTTGCCTTTTACAATATTTATGCTTTTCTTTATTCCTGGTACTCCTAAAGATATAATTACTTATGTTGTACCATTAACGAAGATGAAACTATTAGATTTTATTACCATATCATCAGTAGCGAGAATACCTAGTATTATTAGTTCTACATTGGCTGGTTCAACCTTGGAAAGTGGGGATCTTAACTTAACGATCATGATCTTTATTATCACTGGTATATTATCATTAATAGGTTTGTATTTTTATAATTTAAGAGTTAATTCTTAAGAAATTCTTTAAGATATCATTATCAGATAATTGCTATAATGAATGTGAAAGGAATCAAGTAATATGAGTGATAAAATATTAGTTGTAGAAGACGATATTGATATACAAAAAGCATTATTGATATATCTAAAGAATCAAGGCTATGATGTATTAGTAGCCAGTAATGGCTTAGAAGGTTTAAATATCATAAATAATAATGAAATTCATTTAGCAATCGTTGATATCATGATGCCCATCATGGATGGTATTGAAATGACCATGAAAGCTCGCGAAAAATATGATTTCCCAATCATCTTTTTAAGTGCTAAATCTGAAGATATAGATAAAATAACAGGTTTAAATATTGGTGCTGATGATTATATTACTAAGCCATTTGTACCATTGGAATTACTAGCCAGAGTAAAAAGTCATTTACGAAGACATAAAAAATATTTAAATGCTTTAAATCAGACAATTAGAAATTCATATACTGTAGGTGGTTTAGAAATCGATTTGGATACTAAAGAAGTAAGTGTTGATGGCAGAATTGTTAAAGTAACACCTATTGAATTTAAGATCTTAGAATTATTAATGAAATCACCAGGCAGAGTATACTCAGCTTCGCAGATCTATGAAATAGTCTGGCAGGAAGAAGCCATAGCAACCGATACGGTAATGGTCCATATAAGAAATTTAAGAGAAAAGATAGAAATCGATCCTAAAAATCCTAGGTATATTAAAGTAGTATGGGGTGTAGGTTATAAGATCGATAAAATTTGAGGTGGATATGAAAAAGTTTTTAGCAAGCCTTATCATTGGTGTAGCTCTAATATTAACTAGTACTTCTTTATATATAAAAGTAAAAGATAATGCGAATATTGCGATTACGGATGTTAAAAGTGATGATCAGTATGTCTGGTATATGATAGGTATTGATCTAAGAGAATATAATTATGTCTTAAATAATCGTATTACTGGTTTAACAGCTGAAGATTATTTTGGTGTTGTTCAAGAGAATAATGATGAAGCAGTTATGACTACTAATCAAACTGAGAATGCTTATGAGAGTTCTTATAGCCCACAAAGTGGTAGTTTATTAGATGTTATTGATACCTTTAAAAATATGCTGGCTGATTATGATCTGCAGTTAGATCGCCAAAAGGATTTTGATTATACGATATATGATCATGTAACCAATGAAACATATTATAACAATATCGACCTATATCATGATTATGATAGTGAAGAATATCCATGGTATATCAAAGTTGTTTATGATGAGAAAGGTAATGCTAAATATAGTGACCAGAATGGTAATGATTTTAATTATATTCTAGGTGATTATATGGAATATTTTTCAGACATTGATGTTGATGATCAAAAGGTCTCAGATGTCATGGATCCTATCAGTAATAAAACGATCATCTATGGTTTGAAAAAAGATAATAATGGCTTTGGTAGATATAATTATTTAACTAGTCTAACCTATGAAAAGACCTTGATGTATTCTATTGTTCCTTGTGCTTTGGGTGTTATTTTAATGATGCTGCTAGTATTGTTTATACCATATCAGTATGAAAAAGAATCTACAAAATTAAACTTTGTAGCTAATATCAAATTTGGTATCCTGGCTTTTGTCATCACATGGATAGTTTTATTATTTGGTATGCTGGGAGTCTGGTGTCTTGTTCAAATACCATATACTTCTATAGAGAATTTTGCCAAAGAGTTTCGTATGACAGTAGATAATATCGAACTTTTAAGAGATGTTTGTCTATTTGTCAGTATTGTTGTTGAATTATTAATGGTAATCATTGTTACCTATGTTTTCAAGGTGATGTTTAAAAAGGGTATAGGTACTTATTTTAAAGAAAACACCATCTTAGGTTATATCGTAAGTAAGTCATCAGTTTTATATCATAAGATCGTTACTTTTGATTTTAGTGATCCGGTATTATTGATAGTTTTAAAGGGTAGTTTAATCATTATGGCTATTTGTATTAGCACAAGTTTATTATTAGGTGTTAGTCTTGCCTATGGTTTTATTGTTACATTAATTATTAGCATCGTTAATTATTTGTTTATTTCAAAAGTCAAGAAGGATCA
>JALEVB010000113.1 GCA_022780745.1 Erysipelotrichaceae bacterium | reverse complement strand
ATGAATGCTAAATCACTAATAACTACCTGGGGAAGTATCGAAGGATCATTGATTGACTATGCCTTTCGTTTATATGAAGGATCATTAATAGATATTTATAAAGAGAACTATCTTAAGTATGATCAAAAAGAAGAAGACTTTGATCTACCTTCGCAATATGCCAGACGATATTTTAAATGGGTATTAAATGATAAGGAATATACTGATCAAAATATTGAAGATCTAAATGAATATCAAAAGATCATGCAACAGGTCTTAACCAGATGTTACTATCCAAAAGATATCGAAGTAGCAAATATTGCTGAAAATAAAAAAATCATTCATCAAAATAATGAACAGATAATGGATCTATTTGGTCTTTATGATATTATCAATACTAATCAAAATGATCTTATGATCAGTAAAGATAATAAAAACTGGTATCCATTAGAAAAGACTAAACAGGCTCGTTATATCAAAGCAAAAGACTTAACAGCTATCTGTATATATGCTCAAAGCTCACTAGCCGATATTGATGATCTAAAATTATTATTAGAAACCATTGATCGTGATAAATGTGATCAAAAACTGATTACCAAAGCAAATCAAGCAATCAGTAAAAATGAAGCCATAGATACGATCAATAATATCTACTGGAATATAATTAATGCTTATGATATAAGATCATAAGCATTTTTTATTCCTAATAACTGTAAAATAATAGATACTAACAAATAAAGCTGAGAATATCCATCCTATTGGATACCCTAAAAAGACATGATTAACATTTCTTTCAATGCTAAAACTAATAGCCAAAAATATCTGTCTAATACCAATCATGCCAATCAATGATAAGATCATTGCAACAAATGATTTACCATAGCCTCTTAGCGTATTTAACATGATCTGATTGATCGATTGCGAATAATATAATGGCATCATTGTCTGAATCATCATAGCTCCATAATATATCGCATCCTTATCATCAATAAATAAGCTAATAGCCATATCAGCATGCATATAGATAAAGCTACCAATTATCGCAACCGGAATAAAAGCTAATACAAAGGTGATCCTAATTCCTTTTTTAGCTCTATCAATACGCTTAGCACCAATATTTTGAGATACAAAAGTAGCTGTAGACATACCTAAACTATTGGCAATCAAACCAACAAATTTGTCGATCTTCTTAGCAGCACCTACTCCAGCCATCACACTAGAACCAAATAAATTAACATAACGCTGAACAAATAAATTAGAAATACTAATTAAACAAGACTGTAAAGCAGCCGGTAAACCTAAAGAAATAACTTCTTTTAGCATCGTACTATCAAATTTTAAATGTCTAAGATCTATCCTATATACATCATGAGCATGCGTTAGCTGATAATATACCAGAATAACCGATAATAGCTGTGAAATGATCGTAGCTAAAGCAACCCCTAATACCTGCATCTTAAAGACAACCACAAATATGATATCTAAAATAATATTTAAAATACTGGAAATAACCAGATAAATAAAAGGATTGCGCGAATCACCTACTGACCTTAAGACACCAGAAGCTACATTATATAGTGAAGTAAAAAGTAAACCAACTAAATATACTCTAAGATAGATAATCGCTTCATCATATACATCAGCAGGACATGCTACGATATTCAATAAAACATCTGCTATACATATACCAACAGCCATCATCGTAATACCAATAATAAAAGAAAAGATCAAAGATGTCGAAATCGCATCATGTAATCTTTCATAATTTTTCATACCAAAATAACGTGCAAATAATACTCCTGCTCCAGCTGATAATCCTGTAAAAAAGCCTACTAACAATTGTGATATATCTGCACAGCTGGTAACTGCTGCTAAAGCTGTCGTACCTAAAAAATTCCCTACGATCAAGGAATCAACGCTATTATATAGATTTTGAAATACCTGACTTAATAGTATTGGCAAAGCAAATAAAATGATCTGTTTTGTAATGCTGCCTTGCGTTAGGTCTAAACTTGTTTTTTTCATATGTATTAAGTATAATCTCTAAATTAAATTCTCGCTAGTTTTATGTAAAATTTGCTCACCATAATATTAAATTGTGCTAAAATAATTAAAGAAAAAGGCAGGTGAGATTATGGACGGAAGCAGTTGTGGTCAAAGTAGTGAACCGATATTCATATATAAGCTAAGATTGCGACTAAACCGTCGATAATCTTTTAATAATTACTTATCATATGAATGTCCATGTTTTGCTTAAATCAAGCAAAACTTTTTAAGTGTTTAAAAAACATTAGAAAGGACGATATTATGAACGAAGAAATCATGAAAGAAGAAAGCATGCAATATCATGATTATAAAGAAGAAATTATTAAACTAATCAAAGATAATTTACCACCTAAGGCATTAAAAAATGCTTTAAGTGAATATCATGAAAATGACATGGCACAGGCTTTAGAAGCATTAACTAAAGAAGAACGTTATAAATTATATAATATTATCGATATCGATACTTTGGCTAATATCTTTGAATATTTAGATGACATCAGTCAGTATATTTCAGAATTACCAATTAAAAAACGCATTACGATCCTAGAAAAAATAGAACTACCTATCGCTTTGGAATATTTAAGAACCCTTCCTAAAGATGAAAGAAGTAGTCTAATTGAATTAATGAATGATGAAGTAAAAGCGGAACTATTATTAGCCAGTACTTTCGATGAAGATGAGATCGGTAGCCGTATGAGCACCAATTATATCAATATTCCTATCAATATTACGGTTAAGCAGGCAATGAAAGAATTAGTAGCTCAAGCTGCTGAAAATGATAATATCTCTACGATCTATGTTACGGATGAAGATGGTGTTTTTATGGGAGCTATCGATCTAAAAGATCTGATCATTGCCAGAAATGATAACAGTCTGGAAAGTATCATTAAAAGTTCTTATCCCTATGTTTATACCAATGAATTAATTGATAATTGTATCGAAGATTTAAAAGATTATTCTGAAGATTCCATTCCCGTATTAGATCAGAATAATATTTTAAAAGGTGTATTAAGTGCCAGTGATCTAGCTCAATTGATCGATGATGAAATGAGTGAAGACTATGCCAGATTAGCTGGTTTAAGCTCTGAAGAAGACTTAAATGAACCACTTAAGCAAAGCATTGTTAAAAGATTACCATGGCTTATTGTCTTATTAGGCTTAGGACTTATCGTATCTAGTGTTGTGGGCATATTTGAACATGTAGTTGAACACTTATCGCTTATCATCTGTTTCCAGTCATTAGTATTAGATATGGCTGGTAATGTTGGTACTCAATCCTTAGCTATTACTATTAGAGTATTGATGGATGAACAGATAGAATTCAAGCAAAAAATCAAACTCATCCTAAAAGAAGCTAAAGTAGGTCTATGTAACGGTTTATTATTAGGCATGTTATCATTTATCTTTATTGGTCTATACCTATATTTCTTTAAGCAGCAAACAGTATTGATGTCCTTCTCAATTTCTTTTTGTACTGGTGCGGCCTTATTAATAGCCATGCTTTTATCAAGTATCTCAGGAACATGTATCCCGATGATCTTTAAGAAACTAAACATTGACCCAGCCATTGCCAGTGGACCACTAATTACAACTATCAATGACTTAGTAGCAGTAATCAGTTATTATGGTCTGGCATGGATCTTATTAATAAACATTTTGAGCTTATAAAAAGAACAAATCAAATTGTTCTTTTTATATGCTTTTACCAGTTTTATAATCAAATTTTTCTACGACACACATATCATAAAAATCATTTTTAAGATATTCATCATAAGAAGATATCGCCCAGCCAGCCAAAGTATTATTAAATAATTTATTTAATTTCAATGACCAGTTAGCTTTATCATATTCATAAGA
>JALEVB010000111.1 GCA_022780745.1 Erysipelotrichaceae bacterium | reverse complement strand
GCAGTGTGTACCAGCACTTATGAAGACAGAGCTAAGGAATTGTTAATCGATTTAAATATTTATCATTACTTCGATACAATAACATACGGTAATGAGGTAAAAATAGGGAAACCTGATCCAACAATATATAAAGTAACAATGTCAAAACTACAAAAAGAAAATAGTGAATGCCTTGTCTTTGAGGATAGTGCCTTTGGTATTCTAAGTGCTACAAGAGCAGGAATAAGAACATGTTTTGTTAAAGATATTAATGATATCGATGAGGATATTCGTAAAATTATATACAAGGAATATCATGTTATTGATGAAGCAATAGTAGATTTATAAATCTAATAGGAGGAATTATGGAAGAAACAATGTTAGATTATATTAAAGAGAGTAGTACTCTAGTTAAGAATAACACAATAAATTCTAGAGAATTAACAAAAGAAGCAGTAGAAAAATATCTTGAAAAAGATTTTAATCGCATTATTATAATTGCTTCTGGCTCTAGTTATAATGGTTGTTGTTGTTCTAGATTATTTATGGAAAAATTGCTAAAGGTTAAAGTTGATGTTATTACTTCTTTTTCATTTAGTAATTTTGAAACTATATTCGATGATAGAACCTTTGTTTTCGGTGTTGGACAAAGTGGAAGAAGTTTTAATACTAATGATGCATTAGATAAAGCAAGAGCTAATGGTCTAACAGCGGTCGGCTTAACTGGTAATGTAGAAGCTATTATGAAAGATCATGTTGATACTATTTGCAACTGGGGTATGGGTATTGAAAAAATTGGGTTTGTTACTAAAGGAGTTGCAACTCTAACAACTTTCCTAGATTTATTTGCTATTGAAGCAGCATATAGAAAAGGATTGATTACAATCGATGAAAACCATAAGTACCATGAAGAATTACTTCACGTATCGGATGTAATGAGTGAGACATATAATAATGCATTAAAATGGTATGAAGATAATGAAGAAGAATTAACGGATCTTAAGCGTGTACAAATACTTGGATATGGAAACAGTTATGGCGCTGCATTAGAAGGAGCTTTAAAGATTGCTGAATGCACTGGCCATGGAGCAACTGCATATGAAATGGAAGAATTTCTACATGGGCCTTCTATAGAAACCAATCGTGATCGTACGGTTATTATTATAGATAGCGGAGATAAACCATCAACTAGAGCTAATCTGATTTATGACAATATTCATGTATTAACTGATAGGGTATTTTTAATTACTAACAAAAATTATAGCGATAAGAAAGTTTTAACATACGCTAATGTGCCTGAATATTTCTCAACTCTAGTTACCTGTATTCCATTTCAAATCGTTGCAGCAAAAGGAAGAGACAAGTGGGTTAATCCATTAGATGATGTAAGAAAACAAATGAACGATAAAATTGGTTATAAAGCTCCAAAGACAGGTAAAGAATTAGGCATATGATTAAGGCAGTAATATTTGATTTTGACGATACATTGGGAGATAGAAATGGGTATGCTTATCTTTATTATCAAGATACATTAGAAAAGTGTTTCCCAGATGTATGTAAGGACAGTTTACTAAAAGAAGCAATGTTACAGGATATAATGATGTGGGAAGAAAAAGGCCAAACATTAAAAGATTATCCATTTATTAAACTATGTAAAAAATACCATCTAGAATATCCCGACTTTGATTTTAAACAGGATTTCAAAAATCGTATTGGTGATTTTTCCTATTTATATGAGGACAGTTTAAAAGTAATAAGCGAGCTCAAGAAGAAGTATAAAGTTGCTTTATTAACTAATGGTGATGCTAAAGGGCAAAGAAAGAAAATATCTAATGCGATTGATTTAGATGTATTTGATGTTGTGATTATAAGTGGCGAAACACCATATGATAAGCCAGCAAAAGAAATCTATGATTTAGTAGTAAGAGAACTTGACTGTAAACCATCGGAAGCAGTAATGATTGGTGACAATTTTGCTAACGACATTTATGGTGCAATTAAAGCTGGATTGGATGCAATTTGGTTTGAAACAGATAATTGTCGATGTGATAATTATCAAATCAAAAGAATTAGTAGACTTAGTGATTTATTGAATATTCTATAAAAAAAATTACATATAGTGGCTACTACTGAATGTGCATTGTTTTTTAATAGCTATTAGAAGGA
>JALEVB010000193.1 GCA_022780745.1 Erysipelotrichaceae bacterium | reverse complement strand
TACTTATTCTAGTATCTATCTTGCTCCATATGTATGGTATCTATTAAGATGCAATGTTAAACCTAAGGCTAAAAAACCTGGCAAGAAGTATAAAGAAGATGTAGATGAATATACAATTAAAGGAATTAATGCTTAATTAAGGGGCTGTAAAAAAATAAACAGTTCCCCACATAATAAATAAAGCCCTAGGGATAAACCTTAGGGCTATTATTTTTGGTATAATGTATTCATGAAAATGAATACGTTACTACCCAACTCACAAATTGATAGTAACACATTTCAGCTACAGTTACCACTAGATTTATCAACAAAAATAGATATTTGTGATCCAGTGGTAACATTCAGGGAAGTACTGAAAGGAGTAAATCTGAAAAAGTATCTGGTAAAGCGTAAAGATGAAACCAGAGGAAGAGATGGCTACAACCCTGAAACATTACTGAAAATTGTGTTATTTGCGAATATGATCCAGACAAGATCAACAAGAAAGATCGAATCACTGTGTAAGAATGATATCAGGTTTATGTGGCTGGCTGAAGGCGAAAGGCCAAGTCATATGACAATATGTAATTTCATTAACAGCTATCTTGTAGATAATATAGAGAATATATCAAATGACATAGTTGAGTATATAGTCCATAAGGAAGGATTGGATATCTCAACTGTTTTTATAGATGGAACAAAGATAGAAGCATTTTCCAACAGATACAGCTGGGTGTGGAAGAAAGCATGCATAACATCAAGAGACAGAAAGTTCAGACAAACAACAGAACTACTAAAGGAAATCAACGAATCGTTAATACTGCCATTAAACACATACTTTAAGCTACAGGAACAGTATCAGATAGAAGACCTGGAGAAGTATATGGAAAAGCTGAAGGAAATCAAGGAAGCAGAATCAATAGAGTTTGTATATGGATCAGGTAAAAGAAAGCATATGATTCAAAAATATTACGAAAAGCTAAATGAAACAGTCGACAAATTAAAGGAATACGCTGTTAAAATTGATAAATGTGGTGATCACAGAAATTCATACAGTAAAACTGATGAGGATGCAACATTCATGAGAATGAAGACAGACTATATGGGGAATACAGCGCTTTTACCAGCATATAACTGGCAATTAGCAGTATCAAATGAATATATACTGTTTGGATTGACAAGTCAGTCTGCTTCAGATAATACCTGCTTTATACCGCTAATGGAAAAGTATAGGAAGATATTTGGAAGATATCCAAACTATCCGGTAGCTGATGCAGGATATGGGAACTTAGAGACATACAGATATTGCGAAAGAAACAGAATAGAGATGTTTATGAAGTTCCCTTTATGGAAAAGAGAAACACATGACAAGAAGTTTCACAATGATATATTTAGAAGTGTCAATTTCAGAAAGGATGAAGAAGGTAATATTATCTGTCCCAACAACAAAAGATTTTATAAATTAAATGAAGTGGCTATACATGGCAGCATAGATAAAAGAACAGTTGAAAGATATCAGTGTGAAAGCTGTGAAGGATGTCCTTTTTTAGAAAGATGCCATAAGGGAAAAGGAAACAGAATAATTAATCTTAATGAAACATTAACAGCCTACCACAAGAAGGTAATTGAGAATCTGGCTTCACCATTAGGAATAGAGTTAAGAAAGCAGCGAAGTGCACAGGCTGAAGGAGCATTTGGGGTAATCAAGCAGGACTATAATTACAGAAGAATAACACGAGTTTCTATAAACAAGGTAAACACAGAGCTTTATTTAATAATTATAGGATTTAACTTAGCGAAATATCATAACAGGAAATACAGATTAGATTATTTACCATGCTAGATTAAACTCATAAAAACGATGAGTTGTTTTCGTTATGGCCAAAATTAGAGAATTTATCCTGATTAATGCCTGTAATTCACTTAAAAGTAGATTTTCAACCTGCGGTATAAGAAAAAGAGGCTGCAAACCTCTTGTTAGATTCCTAAAAATCTATTTCTTTACAGCCCCTTTTTTGTTATTGTGAAATAATAAGTATATGCTATACTTTCTTTGGTGAAGAAGATGCTTAGAATTTGATAATGATGTTTCTTTTTAATTAGAAGGGAACATAAATAATGAAAAATAAGAATATCTATTTAATGTATATGATATGTCTTTTACAAGGCATGGTTTTTTATGCATCTATTGCAACGACTTATCGTTTATCTAGAGGGATAAGTTTATTGCAGATGGGTATCATTGAAGCTGTTTTTACATTGATGATGGTTATATTGGAGATACCTTGGGGATATATTTGTGATCGTATTGGTTATAAAAAGACTTTGATCATTTGTAATGGCTTATATTTTATTAGTAAGATCGTTTTCTATTTTGCTTTTGATTTTAAGATGTTTTTATTGGAAAGAATATTACTAGCTATTGTGAGTAGTGGTATTTCGGGATGTGATATTGGTTATTTATATGAATGCTGTGATGGAAAAAATAGTACTAAGGTGTTTGCCTATTATAATATGCTTGGTACTTTTGGGTTATTAGCTGGATCAATTGTTTTTAGTTTATATATTAGAGATAATATTGATCTTAGTGGTTATCTTACTATTTTTCCTTATCTATTGGCTTTTGTTTTGACCTTATTTCTTGATGATATCAAAAAAGAGAAAACTGTTCATATTCCAGTATTAGGACATCTTGCTAAAGTGATAAATGATAAGAGTTTATTGTTATTTTTATTGGCTAGTACCTTATTATGTGAAACTACTCATGAATTAAATACTTTCTTGAATCAGATCCTTTATCGAAGGGTAAATATTAATATTAAGTGGTTTGGCATTTTGTATGCTTCGATGATGCTGATTGGCCTTTCTGGACTGTTTTTGGAGCGTTTTGAGAAGCATTTTGGCAAAGATAAACTATTTAACGCCTGTTATTTGATTGGCATTGTGTCGTGCTTTATTTTGTTTATTACAAGGAATAAATATATCGTAATAATAATGATTGCGTTGACTGTTATCATTGAAAATATGTATATACCTCTAAAGCATAGCAAACTTAATGAACAGATAGAAGAAAGTGATAGAGCTACCATATTATCGATATATTCACTTATAACAAATATGCTAACTATTATTACCAGTTTAGCATTTGGGTATTATAGCAATATCTCCATAGATAATGCATTATTATTATCAATGATATTTGTATTTACAGGATGGATCTTATATAAAATAAGTACTAAAAATATCAGTAAGATTTAGTTTTTACTGATATTTTTTAATTTAAACCGCTTACAAAGAAAAAAAGATGAAAAAAGTACTTGTCAAAAGCAGATAAAAATTATATTATAAATGAGCTGCGAAAAATAAGCAGAGGAAAAGAAATAATACTGAAAAGAAGAGCTGAAAAAAACATAAAAAAAGATGTTGACAAAGGCAAATGAGTTTGGTATTATAATACAGCACCTTGCGAAAAGGTGAGAGAAAAAATGATCTT
>JALEVB010000079.1 GCA_022780745.1 Erysipelotrichaceae bacterium | reverse complement strand
AGTTTGGTAAACATGTCACGTCGCATTTGTGCCTGCATTTTAACACCAATGACATGTCCATAATATTGAACAAAATATCTTAGTAACATTCTTACAAAGTATAATGCAAATAGGGTAATTCCTAAATAGATGACCATTTCTATTTTATGATTAGGAATGTAATCATTTAGCATTTTTCTTGTGATGATAGGATATATCATACCAATTATGGATATGGCTAAGGATGCTAGCATATCTAAAGTGAACATCTTTAGATGGGGCTTATAATAAGCCATAAATCTTTTTAACATATTACCTCCTCATAAAAAGAAGCTAAGAAGCTTCTTTTAACATATTTTATCTAAGAAATAAACGATTTGAATTTTCCACCAAGGCCAATCATGACAAACATCAAAGCCCCAGAAATCTACCCAGGCATTAATACCTTTATATCCGAATAATTCTTTCATACGCGTAGTATCTTCGATCATTGGATGTTCCCAGGCACCTTGTCCTACACAAATGATAATATTCTGATTACGATACATATCCACATAATAATGATCGTTGCTCATACCATTGATATAGGCGATTGGGCTATTGGCATATAACAGTTCATCCATATATCCATCGCTAAAGAAATAAGTCATATCATAGACACCACTTAAGGCTATACATCCAGCAAAGATATCAGGACGACGCAAACAGAAGTTTAAAGCATGGCTGGCACCCATTGAGCAACCATTAGTGTAGATCTTCTGACGATATCCGTTATTACTATTAGTATTAATATCGAATATCATTGGAACGCATTCTTCACAGATATAGTTGTAATATGCTTCTTGTTTTTCTGTACGTTCACGGTTTGGAAGATAATTTGCTGACCAGGTTTCTTTGTCAATGCTATCAACGCAGAAGACTTGAAGTCTGCCACTATCGATAAATGAAGAAATAGTATTTATCATACCTTGATCTTCATAATCGAAGAATCTTCCATCCTGACATGGGAATACTAGCATTGGTACACCTGAATGACCATATACTTTGAATTCCATATCACGGTTTAAATAACTGCTATATGTTTTGTAGTATTCAATTTTCATTTATTAATCCTCACTTTTGTAGTACATAAGAACAGAATTCTAATACTTCTTCTTCTGTCTTAAAACGGGCAGTATACATATCATCGCCCATTGCAACTGCTAAAATAGCAGGCATTTGCTCATGCATACAGATATGTCCCTGATATTTTTGCATGATTTCTTCATGACTATGCACATAGTGTACGCCATTTCTTCTTGCAGCATAAGTACAAGTGTAAGGACGAGTTTGATTATATGGCTGAACGTTACCCATTACCATTTGAGCATAGATCTGGTATACATCGATATCATTAGCGTAATTCATCATATCTGGAGTATATCCTCCTGGTGGACGCATATTTACTTCCAAGCCAAAGATATCGCCTTTTTTACCTACGCCTTCTTTATCTTCCTTTAGTCTAAAATATTCACAATGGAAGAAACGAGAACGAGGTTTGAAAGTTTTTACGACAGCAGTGCCGATCTTTTTTAAGTCTTCTGGGATCTCTCTTACTGAATAGTAATATACATCATGGACATCATTTACAATGTCCATAATAGAGTCTGGGAAGACATGTGATGTACAGAATACAACATCACCATTAGCATCGGCAATTCCATCAAATGATACGATCAGACCATTGATAAATTCTTCCATGATATATTGTACTTTTGGTGGGTTATTATAGAAGTTTCTTAATTCTTCATCATTTTTTATCTTATAAGTAGCACTGGCTCCAACACCATTATCTGGTTTTACTACTACTGGATAACCAACTTTATCGATGAAGGCTTTACCTTCTTCATAATTGGTTACTAGATGATATCTTGCTGTTTTACATCCAGCTTTTTCATAGTAGGATTTCATTGCTGATTTAAATTTGTAATGTTCTAGTTCTGCTGGGAAAGCTCCAGAAGTGATATTGAAGTCCTGACGAAGGCGGGCATCACTTTGTAACCAGTATTCATTATTTGATTCTAGAAAATCAATACGGCCATATTTATAAGTAAAATAGGCTACAGCACGATAGACTTCATCATAGTTTTCTAATGATCTTACCTGATAATAGTCGTCTAAAGAGCTTTTTAATTCGTAGGATAAACTATCATACGAATCTTCGGCAATTCCTAATGTTCTTCCGCCTAGATTATGGATAGCTCTAGGAAACTGATAATATGATTTAGGAAAGGTTGGTGATATAAATACGAAATTCATAGTATTTCCCCCTTATTATGAAATATTTTATCATAATAATAATGAAAATTATCATGAAAATAATTGTGAATGGCAAAAATGGTTACAAATTTTAATAATTTGATATAATAATGCTGGTGGTGATAAGATGCATCAGGATGCAAATAGATGTTTAAAATGTAAAAATGCCTTATGTCAGAAGAATTGTCCTATTCATACGGACATTCCTAAGATAATCGATCTATATATAAATAATGAAATAAAGAAAGCTCAAGAATTATTATTTAAGCATAATCCTTTGAGTGCTATCTGTAGTTTGGTATGTGATCATCAAAGACAGTGCTTTGGACATTGTGTCCTAAATCATAAAAATGTTCCTATTCATTTCTATGAAATTGAACAGGAGTTATCGTTGGCTTATCTAAATGATGTTCATTTTGATAAAAATGAGATTACTAAAGCTAAGGTAGCTATTATTGGTCAGGGACCATGTGGTATTGCTAGTGCGATATTATTAAGTGATGATGGTTATGATGTTACGATGTTTGATGAAAATAGTGATCTTGGTGGGGTATTAAGGTACGGTATTCCAGATTTTCGTCTAGATAAAAAGATCGTTGATCATTATAAACGTATCTTATTGGAAAAAGGTGTCAAGCTAAGAAATAATGTACGTATTGGTACGACGATTTCTTTGGGTAAATTAAAGGACAATTTTGATATTGTTTTGATTGCGACTGGTACATCAATGGCAAAGATGGCTAATATTAAAAATGAAACGGTTTATAATATGCATTACGCTGTTGATTTTCTAAAAGATCCATCAAGCTTTGATCTAGGTCATAAGGTAATCGTTATTGGTGGAGGCAATGTAGCTATGGATGCTTCAAGATGTGCCAAGCGTTTAGGCTATGATACTTATGTTTATTATCGTAAGACTTTTGAAGATATGCCTGCGAATAAGGATGAAATTGAAGAGGCTATTGCTGAGGGTGTTAAGTTTGAGGTATTTGAAGTTCCAATCGCCATGGATGATAAGGGTATGATCTTTGCTAAGGGTAAAAATGAAATTGATGAAAATGGTAAAAAGTATACGGTTACCATCGCTGATACTGAACATCATGTTGATTGTGATAGTGTTATTGCCGCAATTTCTCAGACTTTAAGAGTTGACTTTAAAGAGCTATCATTAAATAAGTGGGGCTTTTATGAAACTGATGATAAGCATATGACTAGTATGGATAATGTCTTTGTAGCAGGTGATGCTTATCTTGGTGCTAAAACGGTTGTAAGTGCTAGCAATGATGCTTATGAAGTAGTAAAATGTATCAAAGAAAAGTTGGGTGATGTTCATGAATGAATTAGAAGAGGCTAGAATTAAGATCAATGAGGCTGATAGTATGATGGCTAAGATCTTTGAACAAAGATTTATGGCTGTTAAGAAAGTATTGGAATATAAGAAAGAAAATGGTATGGCTATATTTGATCCTGTTAGAGAACAGGAGGTCATTGCCAGAAATACAGCTTTGGTAAATGAAGAATTACAGCCTTATTATAAGGAATATTTACAGAAGTTAATGGATATTAGTAAAGAATATCAGAAAGATCTATTGAAAGGAGAATGATTTATGGGAAAACTATTATTACAGCTTAGAAAAGAAAATATGCAGGCTATGAAGGAGAAGGATACTTTAAAAAAGGGTGTGCTATCTTTGGTTATTAGTGCTATTGCCTTAGCAGAAAAAGAAAAGGGAGAAACTTTAAGTGAAGCTGATGAACTTGTTTATGTTCAAAAAGAATTGAAACAGACTAAAGATGCTTTAGCTAGTACTCCTAGTTCACGTCAGGATCTTATTGATGAATGTAATCGTAAGATCGCTATTCTTGAAAGCTATTTGCCTAAACAGTTAAGTGCTGATGAAATCAAGGATGCCATTGAACTTATCTTTAGTGAAAAAGGACTTGAAAGATCAAAGAAGAGTCAGGGTGTTATCATGAAAGAAATGATGGCTAAGTTTAAGGGACAGGTTGATGGTAAGCTTGTTAGCAAGGTATTAGGTGAAATATTAAATGGATAAAACTAATGCTTTGCGTATTCTCGATAGCAAACATATTGCTTATGAAGTAAAAAGCTATGATGTAAGTGATGGTCATATCGATGGTGAAAGTGTTGCAAAAAAATGTGGTATTGATCCGGATATGGTTTATAAGACCTTAGTTACAGTAGGATCTGATCATAAC
Source organism: Erysipelotrichaceae bacterium (assembly GCA_022780745.1). Lineage (GTDB taxonomy): Bacteria > Bacillota_I > Bacilli_A > Erysipelotrichales > Erysipelotrichaceae > JALEVB01. Next base: position 9,426 of record JALEVB010000079.1, on the reverse strand, counting down.
TATTATGTTTTTGTTGTCAATGTTGCAATGGAACTGGATCTGAAAAAATGTGCCAAGGCTGTTGGTGTTAAGTCAGTAGAGATGATTCATGTTAAGGATATTAATAAGGTAACAGGTTATATTAGGGGTGGATGTAGTCCTGTGGGAATGAAGAAGTTATTTAAGACGACTTTTGATGAGAATGTTATCTTATGTGATGAAATTTATGTATCGGCTGGCAAGATAGGTTTACAGATGAAGGTCAAGGTCGATGATCTGGTTATGATCACTAATGGTACAATTTGTGATATCGTTAAAGATTCTAAGAATATTTAGAATCTTTATTTTATTTTCGATTGATGATAATATCATTGTTGAGGTGTAAAAATGAAAGAGTTAGTACAATTATTTTGTGCATGGTTTAAAATGGGATTATTTACCTTTGGTGGCGGATATGCCATGTTGCCAATGATTCAAAAGGAAGTAATTGAAAAATATCATTGGGCTAGCGAGGATGAAGTAATGGATTATTATGCGATTGGACAATGTACACCAGGTATTATTGCAGTTAATACGGCTACTTTTATTGGTTATAAGGTAAAAGGAGTAGTGGGTGCTATCGTATCGACGCTTGGTGTTGTTTGTCCAAGTGTGATCATTATTACTTTGATTGCGGCATGTTTAACTAATTTTCAGGATATACCAGTGGTACAACATGCCTTAGCTGGTATTCGTATTAGTGTTTGTGTTTTGATGGCAGTTTCTATTTATAATTTAGGAAAGAAAAGTGTTAATACGTTATTTGGCATTAGTTTATGTTTAGCTGGTTTTATCTTTAGTTATTTTACTAATGTTTCTATTGTTTTATTAGTTATTATTGCGGGTATTTGTGGAGTACTGCAAGGGAGAATAAGCAAATGAGTTTGTGGTTAACAGTTATTATTGAGTTTTTTAAAACAGGCTTATTTGCAGTAGGTGGCGGTTTAGCTACGATTCCTTTTTTACAGGATATGGCAGTTAAATACGGCTGGTTTGATCTGGAGACATTAAGTACGATGATCGCCGTTAGTGAAAGTACACCGGGACCTATAGGCATCAATATGGCAACATATGTTGGATATATTACTTTAGGACCATTAGGTGGAGTTATTTCTACTTTATCATTAGTAGCTCCTAGTATTATTGTGATATTGATCATTGCCAATATGCTAGATAAGTTTAAAGAGAGTAAGATCGTTAAACAAGTTTTTAATGGTATAAGACCATTTGTGGTTGGACTTATCTTAGCAGCGACTTTAGATTTGTTTTTATCGACATTATTAAATTTGGATATGTTATTTAGCATCAGGATGTTTTCCTGGTTAAGCATTGTTATTTTTGCAATCATGTTATTTGTGTATAAGAAGTATAAGATCAATCCAATATTAGTTATCGTTATTGGTGCGATCATTGGTATATTATTACAATTATGATATCTATTTGGATATCATTTTTGTTTAATTTTTAAAATAGTTAGTGTACATTAACTATGGGTGATATTATTTATAAGATCGAAGTGAGAATTGATGGCATGGCTTGTGCGATGTGTGAAGCTCATATTAATGAGGTTATTAGTAATAATTTTAAGATAAAAAAAGTTAAATCATCACATCGTGATGGTTTAACAACGATTATCGCTAATGATATGCTAGATCAGGATAAGATCAGAAAGTATATTGATGATACTGGTTATAAGGTAAAAGATATTAGTGTTTCACCTTATGAGAAGAAAAGTATTTTTGGATGGTAAGATAGACGATAAAGCCAAAGCTGATACCTAAACTATCTAGTAACATATCAGATATCTGGCAGCTACGAAGTGGTACAAAGTATTGTATGCATTCGTCGATAATGGGTATCAGATAGTTGAATAGCGGGTAGTATCTATTAATGGGATATTTTTTGTGTGCCTGGATAGCTAAAATACCTAATAGGGTATATTCGCTAAAATGGGCACATTTTCTTATGATATGGTTTAAAAGGTCAGTATCGATATTGATATTTAGATTATTTTGTAAAAGATAGACAAAAAATAGTGATTTTTCATCACTTACGCTGGCAATTTGTAATGACTGATAAAAGATAAAGCTTATCATTAATAGCCATAATAGATAATATATATAGGGTCTGATGTTTCTCATATCTTTATTTTAATATAAGCTGATCATTTTTTTCAATCATGTAAGTGTGATAGCTATTTTATGATATAATTTTTTGTAGTGTGAGGTTATTTTGTGAGAATAAAAATTGTTAATAGTCTAATCATTCTGTTAGGAAATCTGCTGCTGGCGATAGGTGTTCAGATGTTTATTCTGCCTTTTAGTATTTTATCAGGGGGAGTAGCTGGTGTTGCGGTTGCATTATATCCATTATTTCATATTGATTATGAAATAATTATTAATAGTTTGATTATTGTTTTATTTGTTATAGGATGGTTAGTATTAGGTAAAGAATTTGCTTTTAAGACGATTTTGTCTAGTATTTCTTATCCAATCTTTTTAAGTGTCATTAGTCCATATCTTCCAACGTTAGAATTAGATCCGATTTTAGCTAGTGTATATGGTGGTTTGGTATGTGGAGTTGGTATTGGACTGGTAATGCGATGTGGTGCTAGTACTGGTGGTATGGATATTCCACCATTGATCTTAAATAAATTATTTAATCTTAAGGTTAGTTCTTGTGTTATAGTCATTGATGCTTTAACAGTTTTCTTAGGACTTGTTGCCTATGATCTTGGTGCGGTATTATTAGGCTTAGTTTCTGTATATTGTACAGGAGTGGCAATTGATAAGGTGCTGGATTTTGGAGGTACCAGTTCTAAGGCGGTATGGATCATTTCTGATCATTATCAGGATATTATTGATAGAATACATAATGAATTGGAACGTGGTACTACGGTTAGCGATGCTAAGGGAGGATATACTAATATGGCTAAGAAGGTCGTATTATGTGTCGTAGATGCTAAGCAATATCCTTTACTGATTAATATTATAAATGATTTAGATAATAAGGCTTTTGTGATAACTACGGATGCGAATGATGTCCATGGCGAAGGATTTAGTTTCGGTTTTAAGGTATAGATGCTATAATTAAAAATTGTAAATGAAAGAGGTATATAATGATTGATCTAACCAATGTTTGTAAAACATATAAGAATGGTGTAAATGCCCTTTATAATATCAATTTACATATTGACCAGGGGGAATTTGTATATATTATTGGACCTACAGGTAGTGGAAAATCAACATTGATCAAACTATTGGATGGAGAAGAAGTACCTACTAAGGGTACAGTAAAGGTCGTAGGTATCAATGTTGGAAAGTTAAAACATTCAAAAGTTCCACTATATCGAAGAAATATTGGTGTTGTTTTCCAGGATTATCGTTTATTGCCTAAAAAGACGGTTTTTGAGAATATCTCTTATGCCTTGGAAGTAATTGGCATGCGTAAGGATATGATCAGACATCGTGTTCGTAAGGTTATGAATCTGGTTTCTTTAGATGATAAGGGAAATGCTTTTCCTAGTGAACTTAGTGGTGGTCAGCAACAAAGGGTGGCTATTGCTAGAGCGATAGCTAATCGTCCTAAGGTTTTGATTGCGGATGAGCCTACGGGTAATCTTGATCCTGCTAAGTCTGATGAAATTATGAAATTATTAGAAAAGATCAATCGTGAAGAAGGGACAACGATACTGATGGTTACTCACGATCTGACTTTAGTTAATAAGCATCGTAAACGTACTATATCATTAGAAAATGGTCACATTGTGGCTGATATGGAAGATGGAGGTTACATGCAGCATGTTAAGTAGATTATTTAGACCTATTAAAGAAGGTTTTTTTGGTGTAGGCAGACATGCAGCTATGTCTTTATCTAGTGCTAGTGCTGTTACGATTACTTTATGTATTGTTAGTGTCTTTTTGATGTTTTCTTTAAATGTTCAATCTTTTACCAAAAATATTGAACAAAGCGTTCAGATCTCAGTTTTGATCGATTACAATTATGAAGCTCAGGAAGAAATTGATCGTATTGGTTTAGCTATTGCGAATATTGATGGTGTTAAGTCTGTTGATTTTTCTAGCAAAGAAGAAGAGTTTCAGTATTATGTCGATAGTTTTTCTGATGAAAAAGAAAGAGCTATTTTTGAACCTTATCGTGATGATAATCCTATGCATAATGCTTATTATGTCGAAGTTGAGGATGGTAACAAGCTTGAAAGTATTGCCAATATGATTGCGACGATCGAAGGTGTTTGTGAAGTTAATTTTGGTGGCGAAAGTTCTATTTTAATGGTTAATGCCTTAAATAGTGTTAGAACTGGTGGTATCATTCTTTCTATCAGTTTATCATTGTTAGCTATCTTTTTGATTCAAAATACGATCAAGGTTACGATCTATGCTCGTGCTGATGAAATCGCGATCATGCGTAATGTAGGAGCTAGAAATGGTTTTATTCGTTCTCCTTTTTTGGTAGAGGGAGTTATTATTGGTATTTTGGGTAGTATTATTCCTATTTTGCTTAGTGTTTTTGGTTACATCTATCTATATGAAGTATTAGGTGGAGTTGTAATTTCGAATATGTTTGTTTTGATCAAACCGCATCCATTTGTTTTATATTTGGCTTTAACTTTACTATTATTGGGTGTTTTTGTTGGTTTGATCGGTAGTTTATTCTCAGTTAATAAGTATTTGAGGTGGAAGCGATGAGAAGGATCATTGTTTTTGCATCATGTATCTTTATCATGTTATTTAGTACTATTAGTGTTAAAGCTGTTAGTGATGAAGATTTTAAGAATGATCCTGGTTATTATGAAAATCTTTGTACTAATAATAATGGTTTGACTGACGATCAAAAGGCTGTTTGTGAGGCTTACCGTAATTATTTGAATAATGAGTCAGCTAAAATGCAGGATTATTTGAAAGAGCTGGAGTCTAAAATTGATGAGATCGCAGCTAATATTAATTATTATGCTGATTTGATCAAGGATTATCAAAGTCAGATCGATGCTTTAGATGTGGAGATCGCTGCTTTAAATAATGAGATATTGGTTAAAGAAGCACAGATTGCTGAAAAACAGGCAGAGATCGATGCTAAACAGGCAGAGATCGATGAGCTTAAGAGTAAAGTATTAAATCGTATGGTTGCTAGTCAGTCTAGTATGCGCATCAATAAATTTATTGATATATTGATGGGTGCTACGGATTTAAATGATTTATTAAGAAGGGCTAATGGTATTAAAACAATTAGTGAATATGATCAAAAGACGATGGATGATATTCAATTGCTGGTGGAACAGTTAAATGTAGCTAAAGAGCAGATAGAAAAAGATAAGGAAGCATTAGATAATGATAAACAGACAGTTGTTGATAAACAAGATCAGATCTATTATCTAAAAGCTCAGGCACAAGTTGTTCAACAGGAATACTTGAAACAAAAGGCTGATATTGAAGCTGAAGGTAATCGTATTGCGACGGATATTAGTTCAATCCAGGATACGATGAATAAGATCTCTTCAGAACTTGGCAATGTTGTATCATCTAGCGGCTGGACTTCACCAGTTGGTGGTTCTCATGGTGAAGGTACATGGCATTATTCAACTGGTGGTGTGCATTTAGGTGCTGATTATCCTCGATCTGTTGGTACACCTATTTATGCCGCTGGTAATGGGGTTGTTTTAAAGAGTTCTGATGGCTGTCCATATGGTTATTTAGGCAGTACTTGTGGTGGCAGTGGTTCTACTGGTGGTGGTAATCAGGTTTATCTGTTAACTAGTATCAATGGTTCTTTATATGCGGTAAAATATCTGCATATGTTAGCTGGTACTCCTATTGCACAAGGTACTATCGTATCTGCTGGACAGAAAATAGGAGAAGTTGGTTCTAGTGGTAATTCTAGTGGTCCCCATGTTCATGTTGAGGTATTCTATCTGGGTACTCAGTCTTTGAGCAGTTATGCTAGTAGCTGGAATGGTGATCTGTCATTTGGTGCTGGATGGGGCAGTGCGGCATTGAATCGTTTATGTGAGAATAATTATAGTGCTCCTTGTCGAATAAAGCCGGAATCTTTATTTGGCTAATGTGGAGGAATGAAGATGGGTAAAAATCGTATAGTTTTAGAAAGATATCAGAAAGATGATGGCTTAGAACAGAAAAAAGAGAAACGTCGAAGTGTTCTTTTAACGATCGTACTTTTGATATTGCTAGTAACAGTATTTATAATTAGTGGTATAGGCTGTTACATGCTGGGGGTTTCTAATAGTACAGCTGTTTATGCCAGTAAGGCTGATGGTGCTAATAAATTATCAACAATTTTAAATATCATGGAAAATGACTGGTATTTTGCATCTGAAATCGATGATTTAGATGAGCGTTTAGTTGATCAGGCTTTAGTTGGGATGACTACTAATAGTGAAGATATTCATACGGAATATATGGATGCGGATGAGATCAAGAGTTTCTTTGAATCTATCGATGCTAATTTTGTTGGTATTGGTGTTAAGGTTAGAAGTAATGATGGTTATCTGTTAGTAGAAACGGTTTATAAGAATTCACCTGCTGATGAAAGTGGTATGAAAAAGGGCGATATTATCAAGAGTGTCGATGGTATGGATATCTATGGTTATGAAATTGATGATGTTGTTAATATGATCAAGGGTGAAGCTAATACGAAAGTTAATGTTGGTATTATTAGAGGTATGGATGAATTGTCTTTAGATATTATTCGTCAGCAGGTCAATACGACTGTTGAGGGTGAGATGCTAGATAATGATATTGCTTATATTGGTATTAGTAGTTTTGGTGAGCTTACATGTGATCAGCTGATTACTTATCTGGATGAGTTTAAGGGTGCCAGTAAATTATTGTTAGATCTTAGAGATAATGGTGGCGGACACTTAAATAGTGTTGTGGATATTGGTTCTTTATTTATTGCCAAAGATGAGATAATCGTTCAGCAGCAAAATGCCGATGGCAGTTTTGTTAATTATGTGTCTAATGGTAAAAGAATATATAGTTTTGATGATATTGTTATTCTGGTTAATGCGAATACGGCTAGTGCTGCTGAAGTACTGACTTTGGCTTTAGATGAGCAGTTAGATAATGTTGAAATCGTTGGTGTTAATACCTATGGTAAAGGTACGATTCAGACTACAGTTTATTTAGCTGATGGTTCAGCTTTAAAATATACTACTGGCAAGTGGAATAGTCCTAGTGGTAAAAATATTAATGGAACTGGTATTGAACCTGATGTTGTCGTAGAACTTCCTGATATTATAAGTGATCCATTTATGATGATCAAAGATGATAGTACTTATAGTTATGATCAGGTTTCTGATTATGTTGCTCAAATGCAAAGTGCTTTAGCTTATCTTGGTTATAATGTTGAGCGTTTTGATGGTTATTTTGATATACAGACTAAAAATGCTTTAGTACAGTTTGAAAATGATTATGGTTTAGTGGCTGATGGCATATTGTCTCAAGATGTTAATAAGGCATTATTTATGGCTGTTAGTCAGCAGTATGCTAAACCTGAATCTGATCTACAGAAAATTGAAGCTATTAATTTATTAGTGAACTAGTAATAGTTCACTAATACTGTCTTAAGGAATACTTATGGAAGTTATCTTTTTAGATCATGTTGAAGATGAGTTGTTGAAGTTTGCGGTGATCATTAGTTTTTATCATGGGAAACTGGTTTTATGTAGGCATAAAGATCGTGATACTTATGAAATACCAGGAGGACATCGAGAAGCTGATGAAAGTATATTGGATTGTGCTAAAAGGGAATTATTTGAGGAGACAGGGGCTATAGCGTTTGATATTGAGCCTTTGTGTGCATATGCTACGATGGGTAAAAATAGAGTTAATGTTTCAGGTGATATTATCTATGGTATGCTATTTGTAGCTGATATAAAAAAGATGGGTAAGCTGGAATATGAAATAAGTGAGATCTTGTTTGTTGACAAGTTAGTAGATAATTTGACTTATCCTGATATTCAGCCTTTATTTATTGAAGAATATAATAGAAGAAAAGGAGTGGGTGATACTAATGGATAAATTTGTTTTGCATAGTGAATATAAGCCTACAGGTGATCAGCCTAAGGCTATTGAACAATTGGTCAATGGTCTTAAAGCGAATAAGAAGTATCAGGTTTTATTGGGTGCTACAGGTACTGGTAAGACTTTTACGATGGCTAATGTTATTGAAAAGATCAATAAGCCTACTTTAGTTTTTGCGCATAATAAGACTTTGGCTGGGCAATTGTATAGTGAGTTTAAAGAATTGTTTCCTGAAAACAGGGTTGAATATTTTGTTTCTAATTTCGATTATTATCAGCCTGAAGCTTATATGCCTAAAACTGATACTTATATTGAGAAATCCAGCAGTACTAATGATGAATTAGATATGCTTAGAATGGCTGCCGTTAATTCCATTCTCGAAAGAAGAGATACGATCATTGTAGCTTCGGTTGCCTGTATATATGCAGCTAGTGATCCTAGTCAGTATAAAGATATGTTTTTTACGTTAAGAGTAGGTGAGATAGTTGATCGTGATGATATTTTACAGAAACTGGTTACTAGACAATATAAGCGTAATGATGTTGAACAGGAAAGAGGTTCTTTTAGAGTAAGAGGGGATGTTATTGAAATCGTTCCTGGTCATAGTGATCAGTTTATTATTCGTATTGAGATGTTTGATAATGAAATTGAAAGAATAGTAGAAGTGGAACCTGTTAGTGGTAAAGTATTGAATGCTTATAGTGTTTATGTTATGTATCCTGCTACAGGTTATGCTCGTGATATCAATGATATGCGTCGAGCCTGTAATGATATCGAAGCTGAATTGAAGGATAGATTAGCTTATTTTGATCAAAAAGGCAAACTGGTAGAGAAACAGCGTCTTGAACAGCGTTGTACCTATGATTTAGAGGCTTTAAGAGAGTTTGGTATGTGTAGTGGTATAGAAAACTATTCGATGCATATCGATGGTAGAAAGCCTGGTGAAAGACCTTATAATCTATTTGATTATTTTCCTGATGATTTCTTACTGATAGTTGATGAATCTCATGCTTCTTTACCACAGATAAGAGGTATGTATAATGGTGATCATGCCCGTAAACAAACGCTTGTTGATTATGGTTTTAGGCTTCCTAGTGCTTTGGAAAATCGTCCTATGACCTTTAGTGAATTTGAATCCGTTACTAATCAGATAATATATTGTAGTGCTACCCCTGGTGATTATGAATTAAATCAGGTCGATCATCAGGTAGTTGAACAGATCATCAGACCAACCGGATTATTAGATCCAATAATAAGAGTTGTAGGTACTAAAGGACAGATCGATGTCATCTGTGATGAGATCGATGAAAGGATCAAAAAGGATGAAAGAGTATTAATTACTACTTTAACA
>JALEVB010000075.1 GCA_022780745.1 Erysipelotrichaceae bacterium | reverse complement strand
CGCTATTGTTGGTGATATCAAATATAGCAGAGTTGCTCATACTAATATTGAAGTTATGGAAAGACTTGGTATGGATTGTTATGTCAGTGGTCCTGAAGAATATCGTGAAGAAGGATATAAGTTTATTGATTTTGATCAAGCAGTAGAACAGATGGATATTATTATGCTGCTTCGTGTTCAGCATGAGCGTCATGAACAAAGCATGCAGATATCTGTTGAAGATTATCATAAGTATTATGGCTTAAATATGGAACGTGTTAATAAAATGAAAGAACATGCGATCATTATGCATCCAGCTCCATTTAATCGTAATGTTGAGATTGCTGATGATGTGGTTGAATGTGCAAAAAGCAGAATTTTTGAACAGATCACTAATGGAGTATATGCTCGTATGGCAATATTATTGAAAACCATAGGAGGGTTAGATGAGTAGATTATTTAAAAATGCAACGCTATTTTATCAGGATAAGTTTGTCAATACAGATTTCATGATCGATGATAAGGGTATACTGGTAATAGCAGATCTTATTGATATTGATGATTTTGATGAAGTTATTGATTGTAGTGGTATCCATGTTTTCCCAGGCTTTGTTGATCCGCATGTTCACTTAAGAGAGCCAGGATTTGAATATAAAGAGACGATTAAAACTGGTACTTTGGCTGCTGCTAAAGGTGGCTATACAACGATTTTTGCAATGCCTAATTTAAAACCGGCTTGTGATAGTTTAGAGCATTTAAAAATGGAAATGGATATTATTGATAGTGATGCCTGTATAAATGTTTATCCTATTTGTGCTATTACTAAAGGGCAAACTGGAAAAGGTGAGCTGGTAGATTTTGATAGCTTAAAAGATGAATGTTTCCTTTATTCTGATGATGGTAAAGGAGTACAATCAGAAGATAATATGCGAAAAGCTATGCAGGTCGTAGCTAAGAATAACGGGGTTATCATTGCCCATTGTGAAGATGAGAATGAGTTATGTGGTGGTTCATTGAATAAGGGCAAAGTAAGTGAGAAATTCAATGATCCTGGTATTAATAATGCAAGTGAGTATAATGAAGTTATTAGAGATCTAAGACTTGCAAAAGAGACTGGCTGTCAGTTTCATATCTGTCATATTTCTTGTAAAGAAAGTGTTGATGCTTTAAGAAAAGCTAAAGAAAGTAATCCTAATGTTAGTGGGGAAGTGACAGTTCATCATTTATTATTAAATGAAGAAGATATTGATTGTGATAATGGTAAGTGGAAGATGAATCCTCCACTTAGATCTAAGGAAGATCAAAAAGCACTTATCGAAGCAATACAGGATAAAACAATTGAAGTTATCTGTACTGATAATGCTCCTCATAGTGAAGCTGAGAAGGATTGTCCTATTGCCAAAGCAAGCTTTGGTATTGTTGAAAATGAGATCGCATTTAGTCTTATTTACACTAAGCTTGTTAAAAATAAGATCATTTCATTAGAAGATGCAATAAAGCTTATGAGTACTAATGCCTGTGATATCTTTGGCATTGATGGGGGAAGGATAGAGAATCTTGAAGTTGCTAATTTGTGTTTCTATGATCTAAATGCCAATCAAAGAGTTGATGCTAAAAAGTTTATTAGCATGGGTAAAAGTTGTCCATTTGATAAAATGATCTTGAATAGTAAATGTGTTATGACGATCTGTAATGGTGATATCGTATATAGAGAGGGAATATAATGAAAAGAAAACTTGTATTAGCTAATGGCATGGAATTTGTAGGTAAGGCTTTTGGCAGCAAAAAAGAAGTAATTAGTGAAGTAGTATTTAATACTTCTTGCGTTGGTTATCAGGAAATCTTAAGTGATCCATCTTATACTGATCAAATGATATGTATGACATATCCGTTAATTGGTAATTATGGAGTAATTGATGAAGATTATGAATCAAAATTATTTGGACCACGGGCAATGATCGTTCATGAATATAATGATAAGCCTAGTAATTTTAGATATACAAAGACTTTAAATGAAGTTATGGAAGAAAATGATGTTGTTGGGTTGACGCATGTTGATACAAGAGCTTTGACTAGAGTTATTAGAGATAATGGTGCGATGATAGGTATCATTTGTGATGAAGATGTAAGTGTAGAAACAGCTTTAGAGAAAATTGAGAGTTATCCTCTTCCTCATGATCAGATCGCTAGAGTTAGCTGTAAAAAGATCTGGTATTCGCGTTGTGCTAATCCTAAATTTAATGTTGTCGCTATTGATTGTGGTATTAAATATAATATTATTCGTGATTTAAATCGTAATGGCTGTAATGTTACTATCGTTCCTTATAATACAACTAGTAAAAAGATCATGGATCTTAAACCTGATGGTATTTTCTTGTCTAATGGTCCTGGTGATCCTAAGGATGTAATGAATCTGGTTGAGCTTATTAAGGAACTTCAGGGTAAAAAACCAATCTTTGGTATATGTCTAGGTCATCAGATCATTGCCTTGGCTAATGGTTTTGAGACATATAAGTTAAAATTTGGGCATCGTGGTGCTAATCATCCTGTTAAGAATAATATTACCGGTAAAATTGAGATCACTTCGCAAAATCATAGTTATGCGGTTAAATATAAGGATGATCCAAGAGTTGAAATTACGCATTATAATTTGTTAGATAATACGGTTGAGGGTTTAGAAATCAAACAGGATAGAGTCTTTAGTGTTCAGTATCATCCTGAAAGTGCTGCTGGTCCTGAGGATAGCAAGTATTTATTTAAGAAGTTTATTGATAATATGATAGCTTGTAAGGAGGTTCAATAATGCCTAGAAGAGATGATATTAAGAAAGTATTGGTTATTGGTAGTGGGCCTATAGTTATTGG
>JALEVB010000072.1 GCA_022780745.1 Erysipelotrichaceae bacterium | reverse complement strand
CATTGATCATCCTTTTGCTTTCTTAGTATATTGTCTTTTCCTTCTTCGATGGTTTTTCTTGCGATAAGGGTTTTTAAGGCATTGTAGACATCTTTATTGATTTTGTTGTTTATGACATCTTTTTCCATGATCGCTAGTGCTTGATCAAAACTATAGGCATCACGATAGCTTCTGGATGTGGTCAAGGCATCAAAGATATCCGCAACCGCTATGATCTGACTTTCAATAGGGATATCCTTAGCTTTTAAGCCATTAGGATAACCAGAACCATCCAGTTTTTCGTGATGGCATTTGGCAATATTGGCAACTTTTTCACCTAAATGCTCCTTTAGAATTTCATAGGAATAGATTGGATGTTTCTTGATATGTTCAAATTCTGCGTCTGTTAGTTTACCCTGTTTATTTAAGATCACAGGATCTAGCTTAGCTTTGCCAATATCATGAAAACCAGCGGCAAAACGCAATGATTTATCATCATGATTAGGATCGATCATCTGCATGATCATTAAGGAATAACGGCTGACACGATAATTATGTCCAATAACATAAGTATCATTTTCTTCAGCTTCTTTTAGTATCTTATGCAATTCAACATGTTTCTGATCAATGTCTCCGCCACCTTCATTATTTATACAAATAAGATTGGCTTCTTCCTTAACAACGATCAAAAAATTGTTTTGTGGATGCAAAATGATCATTTCATTAGCGTTCACGATTTTAGAGGAAGCAGCTTCACATACTTCTATCTGTCCGCTTAAGACAATGTAGATGACAACTATATTATGGCTTAGATCATCATCAGAAAATGAGATATTTAAAGAAGCACCTTTTTTGACATGATAAGTAGATATCTGAATATTATCTTCGTTGGTTATCATGTTTCCCTGGTTTTGGGTAGTAGTAAATAAATCTTGATAGCTGGCTATTTTATAGTTCATAAGTATTGTCCTTTGATGTATTCTAACAGTTTTTCTTTATTGTTTGATAATTGATCTTGAATGACCTTATCTAGGCATTCATTTAGTATTGTACTATATAGTTTATTATTTATACCTAGCTTTATTAAATCTTTACCAGAAATTGACAGATCTTTTAACTGATAACATTCTTTATTAGCGATTATCTTTTGATAAGTATCTTGTATCAGTGAAGTATCCATGCCAAATGCTTTTTTGCATAATAGGATATTATCAATATCACTTGTTTGTTTTAATAGATACTTGATCTGGATCTTATTATCTAATGGTACATTATGATATTTGATGATCGTTTCGATGCTTCTGATTTCTTCATTAGATAGTTTTAGCCTTTTTAGTATCTGATGATAATTGTTACATGGTGATAATATGATTGCCATTCTAATGATAAAGGAAGGATGACTATGGGTTAGTGCCAGTAACATTTTATTTGTTGCATCATGTGACAGGTATTTTAAATCATCGATGATCGTTACAAAGATATCATAATAGGCAATAATGATTTCATAGGCTTTAGGATAGCTCATGATTTTTTTTAGTTCATCGATTATTCTTTCTGCTGATAGTTTTTTTAGCAGCTGTTTATTATTATGAATAGCGATACTGGTATTATTTTCAATTTTAAAGTCTAACTGTAGAGCAAATCTTAACGCTCTTAGTATTCTTAAAGCATCTTCTTGAAATCTGATATTAGGGTCATTGATACTTCTGATAATATGATCATGGATGTCAGTGATACCATGGAAATAGTCGATTATTCCTTTATCAGGATGATAATATAAACTATTAATAGTAAAATCTCTTCGAGATGCATCTTCTTCTAGTATAGAAGTAAAGATAACCTTTTTAGGATGACGATTATCAGTAATACCTTCATCTTTTCTAAAGGTGGTTATTTCAATATGGGTATGATCGATAATTACGGTGATCGTACCATGTTTGATACCGGTTGGTATGACTTTATAGTCTTTGAAGCATTCAATTATTTCTTGGGGAGTGGCACTTGTGCACATATCATAATCATTGATTGGAATGTTTAAAAGGTGGTTTCTAATACAGCCACCTACTAGATATGCTTCATAATTGTTTAATAATTTGAAGGCTTTTTGAATGCTTTTTGGTAAATACATGTGGAAATTATATCATATCTTTATGTTATAATTTTAAGAAAAAGGGAGAGTTTTATGCGTATTGGACAGTCTAGTGATATTCATCAGCTGGTTGAGGGTAGAAAGCTGATATTGGGTGGTGTTGAAATCGAACATACTAAGGGGTTATTAGGACATAGTGATGCTGATTGTTTGACTCATGCCATTGCTGAAAGTATTTTGGGAGCGTTGTGTTTAGGTGATCTTGGAAAGCATTTTCCAGATACTGATCCTAAATATAAGGGTGCTAATTCTTTAGTGTTATTAGAAGAGGTTTATAAAATGATGGTGGATAGAGGTTATTATATTAATAATCTTGATGCTTTGATCATGATTGAAAGACCAAAGATGGCTCCTCATATTGATATGATGCGTAATAATATAGCTAAATGTTTACATACGGATGTTAATAATGTTTCAATCAAGGCGACAAGAGGTGAAAAGATGGGTTTTGTTGGTAGAGAAGAAGGAGTTCTTTGCCAATGTGTAGTTTTGATTGATAATAAATGAGGTTAGATTTTGAATACTAAGAATATGACAAGAGGTAATCCTCTTAAATTAATAGTAATATTTGCTTTACCTTTGATGTTAGGTAATCTATGTCAGCAGTTATATACCATGGTTGATAGTATCATTGTCGGACAGGGTATTGGTATACATGCCTTAGCGGCTCTTGGTAGTGGTGATTGGATCAACTGGATGGTTTTGGCAATAATGATGGGTTTATGTCAGGGCTTTTCGATATTGTTTGCGCATAGTTATGGGGCTAATGATCATGTTAAGCTTAGAAAAGGTATTGCCTGTAGTATTGTTTTATGTCTGATCATTGGTTTGATACTGATGGTTATTATGTTTAATATTACTTATCCTTTACTTATTTTATTGGATACGGATATTAATGTTATAGATATGGCTTTTAGTTACTTAAAAGTTATGTATATGGGTATTCTGGTTGTAATGTTTTATAATCTTACAAGTGGAATATTGAGGTCTTTGGGTAATAGTTTTGCACCATTAATAGCGATGGTTATGGCATCTATCGTTAATATCATATTAGATTATATTCTGGTAATTAAGATGCATTATGGCGTGGAAAGTGCGGCTTTTGCGTCGGTTATTTCCCAAGGCATAGCGTTATTATATTGTTTATTAGTCTTAAACAAAGTAGATTTTGTTAGATTGCAGATCAGTGATTTCAAGTTTGATCTTGATCTTTATGTTGAACTATTTCATTTAGGTATGCCTTTAGCTTTGATGAATGTGATCATTTCTGTTGGTGGTATGGCTGTACAGAAGGTGGTTAATAGCTTTGGTTTGATCTTTATTGCTGGCTTTACAGTAGTTAATAAGATGTATGGTTTACTGGAGATCGCAGCGACTTCTTTTGGTTATGCCAATAGTACTTATGTAGCCCAAAATCGTGGTGCTAAACAGTATGATCGTATTGTTAAGGGAGTAAAGGTATCTTGTGTACTAGCTGTTATCGTATCTGGTATCATTGCCGTTACTATGCTGATAATAGGTAGAGATATTATTAGTATCTTTGTGGAAGACAGTGCTGATAAACAAGCAGTTATTGAAGTAGCTTATCGTTATTTGAAGATGTTATGTTATTTCTTGTGGTCTTTATATTTATTGCATATTTTTAGAAATGATCTGCAGGGTATTGGCAATACGACTATTCCTTTTGTTTCTAGTTTAGTTGAACTGGCAATGAGGGTTTGTGCTGTTATGGTCTTGCCTAGATTTTTGGGGGATCTGGGAGTATTTCTGGCTGAAATATTGGCTTGGATGGCAGCTATGCTGCTTTTGATGGTTAGCTTTATAATTTGTTTTAGAAAGCTTAGAAAAACTTAAAGAAATTCTTAATATTTGAATCAGGCGTTTCTTTATCTTTACTGATTATTATTGATAATGAGGTGAGATAATGATAACGCTTTTTATATCTTTTATTTGTTTTATTATCTTCTGGTGTTATTTCTATTATCTGAATAATCGTTATCTGTTAGATAAGCATTTGGCATTGATCATTAGTTTTATTATTAGTTTGACAGCTTTTAGACCTAATAGTAATTTGTTTCTATTGTTAGCTCATTTTGTAGTTATTTCGATAATATTATTATTTATTACTTCTTTTAGACAGCTTTTGAGTGTTATTATAGCGAGTGTTATTAGTATTTTGATCGTTATCGCTGGTATTTTTAATATGCATGATGAAAAAAGAACATATTATCAGTATGATACTAATTTAGCCAATGATCGTCGTTTGTGTTTATTAGCTGATCTGCATTATCCTAGTGCTACTAGTAAAAAAGAGTTAAGTAGGATAGTAGAGAAGATCAATAATGAAAATAGTGATTATGTCATACTGGCTGGGGATATTATTGATGAAAATACCAGTAAGGATAAGATGATCGAAGTATTTGAGATCTTGGGTAAGATCAAAGCTAAAGTATTATATGTTTATGGCAATCATGATACTTTGAAATATAGTATTAGTCATAAGTTTACTAAAGAGGAATTTTTGGAATGCTTAAAATCAAATGATATTAAGTTATTGGATGATGAAGTATTATGTGAAGATGATTTATGTTTTGTGGGTATTGATCGTTATGATAAAGATGATGATAGTGCTTTAATAAAGAATTTGAATCAGGATAAGTATAATATTATCATTGATCATGAACCAAAGGGATTATCTGATGTGTCAGATCATGCTGATATGCATCTTAGTGGGCATACACATGGGGGACAGATCTTTCCGATGTATTATATCTATGAATGGTTTAAGATCAATGATAATAATTATGGGCAAAAGTATTTTAATGATATGGTTAGTATTAATACTAGTGGTATTAGAGGCTGGGGTTTTGATGTTAGGACCTCTTTGTTTAGTGAATATGTTGTGATCGATCTAATTTAAAATAATGATGATCGTGAAAAAATATATTGCCAGATAATATGTTAATAGATTTAATAAGTGTAGTGTCTTAGTTCGTTTTTTAAAATACATAAATAATAAGATAAAGTCGGAGATGAAAAAAAGTATTGAGCCTATTAGTAATAAATAGGCTTGAATATTAAAATGATTTAAATAGATATCAAAGGCTTTGGATAATAATAAACTGACAAAGAAAGCATATATTAGACAATATGTGCTTTTTTCTTTTAGGTTTATGATTTGTTTATTATTTAGAATATATACTAATATGACCATGATAATTGGAAAAATGATGTTTATTAGTTTGAATGGTAATATTTGACACATATTATAGACAAAATAGCAATGGGCGATTAGAAAGCTTATTAGTCCTAGTTTAAAGCATTTATTATAACGGTTATAGATAGCTAAAAAGATATCGCCTATCATGCAAAATAGGATAGGAAATAAGATAAGATAGCGATGAGGGGCATTGGAGATGTAGATATTGATGATGGTTATGATCATGAAGCAGATGCTTGTTAGGGTTTTGAAGATGATATAGTGATCATATAGTTTTGGAATAAGCACACTTAAAAGTAATATTATTAGTAGAATAAAGTATATGTAGTATAGCATGGGGTCTTCCTCTTGCCTTAATTATACAGTTTATTGGATAATTAGCAATGTTTGTCAAAATTATATTATTGACAATGTCTAAATAATTGCTATAATGCACTAGCGAGGTAAAGTTTTGAAGATCGTTGTAACATGTTATGATTTGCTAAGTGATATTGAACAGAATTATCTTTGTGATGCATCTGTTTTTGAGAATGGTCATATCGTTTATGAGTATGATGGGATATGCTATAAGATAATGGTGCGTGATGATGCAGTGTTGCTTAGTGTTAAATATGGTGATAGTTTTACTAGGTTATATGCTAAAAATGGTAAGGGTAAAGCTGTTGTTAGTAATGAATTTGGTAAGATGGAGCTGGATCTTATGATAATTGATCATCGATTTAGTGATAATTGTGTTTCGATCGAGTATAAATTGTTGTTGGATGATAGTGTTACGAGTCATTTCAGGTATGTTTGGAAAGGAAGTGTATAGATATGAATCAAATTGAGAATAGTCTTAAATTAGCTTTAAAAGATGCCATTAAGAAGAGTTTTGATCTTGATGTGGAGGATATTTTGATTGAGAGACCTAAAGATCTAAGTCATGGTGATTATGCCAGCAATGTTGCAATGAAGATCTGTAAATTGGCTAAAAGTAAGCCATTAGATGTAGCTAATAAGATCTTAGATAATTTAGATAAAGCTAGTGCTAATATTGATAAAGTTGAAATAGCTGGTCCTGGTTTTATGAATTTCTTTATGTCTAATGATAGTTTGACTAGTGTTATTACTAAGATCTTGACGGAAAAAGAACAATATGGTTGTTCAGACTATGGCCAAGGTATTAAGTATAATATTGAATATGTTAGTGCCAATCCAACAGGTGATTTGCATCCTGGTCATGCTAGAGGTGCTGCTATGGGTGATAGTATCTCGCGTTTGATGAAGATGGCTGGTTATGATGTTACTAGAGAGTATTATTTAAATGATGCTGGTAATCAGATCCATAATATGGCTTTAAGTTTACAGGCTAGATATTTACAGGCATGTGGAATAGATAAGGCTATGCCTGAAGATGGTTATTATGGACCAGATCTTATTGCGATAGCTAATGAGCTTCATGATGAAGTTAATGATAAATATGTTGAAGATACTAAAGAGAATTATGAGTTTTTTAGAGCTTATGGCTTGAAGAAGGAATTGGATAAGCTTAAGCGTGATTTAAAGGCTTTTAATGTGGAATTTGATATCTGGTCTAGTGAGAAGTCTTTGTATGAAAGAGGACTGGTAGAGAAGGCTTTAGAGGCTTTAAAGGCTAATGGTTATACTTATATGCAAGATGGTGCATTATGGTTAAAGACAACTAATTTTAATGATGATAAAGATCGTGTATTAGTAAAATCTGATGGTTCTTATACTTATCTAATGCCAGATATTGCTTATCACTTAGATAAGTTAGATCGTGGATATGATAAGTTAGTCGATTTATTTGGTGCTGATCATCATAGCTATATCACCAGATTAAAAGCAGCTATTCAGGCTTTAGGATATGAGTCTGATAAGCTTACTGTTGACATTATTCAAATGGCTCGTATGATAAAAGATGGTCAAGAATTTAAATTAAGCAAAAGAAGCGGTAAAGCTGTGAGCTTAAAAGACCTATTACAAGAAGCTGGATGTGATGCTGTAAGATATTTCTTTGTATCACGAGCAGCAGATACCCAAATGGACTTTGATCTGGATATGGCAACTAAAAAATCAAATGAGAATCCAGTATATTATGCTCAATATGCACATGCCAGAATGTGTTCGATCTTAAGACAGGCAGAAAATATTGAAGAAGCAAAAACATTTGATTTAATTGACCACGAAAAAGAATTAACGTTATTAAAGCAACTTAATGAGTTTACTAATGTTGTTGTGGATTGTGCAACAACAAGAATGCCTCATAAGATGTGTAATTATATTCAAAAACTAGCAAGTGATTTCCATAGTTTCTATAATGAATGTAAAGTAATAGATATGGATAATATGGAATTAACTAAACAGCGTATTGCATTAGTTAAAGCTTGTAAGATTACACTAGGTAATGCTTTAAACAGTATTGGTGTTAGTGCACCAGAGAAGATGTAGGAGGATTTTTTAAAAAAATGGCTTATCAAACTATGACAGATGTAGCCTATAATTATCTGTCAAAACGTAAAAGGGCAATGGATTTCCTAAAGTTATATGAAGAAGTAGTTAAAAAGATGGAAATTCCTGAAAATTTACAGAAGAAAAAAAGAGCACAATTCTATTCAGAATTAATGCTAGATAACCGTTTCACATCTCTTAAAGATAACAAATGGGACTTAAGGGCTCGATACACTTTTGATGAAACACATATCGATACCGACGCTATCGAAATCGATGACGATGAGATCTTCGAAGATGAAATCATTGAAAATGAGGAAGACGAAGAAGATAATGATAAAACAAGTCAGGAAGATGACTATGAATAACTACTAGGTTAAAACCTGGTAGTTTTTTTAATAATCGTAATTTAATATCGCTTATTTTATGATTTATTTAATTAACTGAAATATAGTTTCACTAGATAAGTTATAACTTGATTATCAATAATAAAAGCTCTAGAATCTAGTTACTATGGTAAAAAATATATGAAAAAAGAGTATTTATATTTGATTATTATGAATCTATACTGGGGCCTTACGCAGGTATTGATGAAACATATTTTACAATATATGGGTGCGGCTACTTATGTATTTTTAAGATTTGGTTCGGCTTTTATCGTTATGCTGATATTTTATTTGATAATGCGTAAAAAAGTTGATACAACTTCTTTTAAACATGGTTTAATATTAGGTATTTTTTTAGGATTTCAGACTTTATTGAATACCTATAGTTTATATTTTACTTCTACCAGCAATTCGGTATTTATAGGTCAGTTAACGATTATAGCTGTTCCTTCTTATTATTTTATTAAACAAAGAAAATTACCAGATAAACATTTTCTATTAGTTACTTTTATTATGATATGTGGTTTAATGATTTTCTCTAATGTCTTTAATAATGGTTTTAATAAAGGTGATATTATTACTTTTGGTTCGATGTTGCTGTTAAGTGTTCAACTGATAATAGGTGCTAAATGGACTAGAAGTAATGATATATTAAGTATGGCAATAGCCCAAATGTTATCTAGTAGTTTAGTGGCAGGTGTGTTTGCTATTAACGACATTAATAATGTTGTGTGGTGTTCTAATAGTATTATGATCATTGTTTTAACGGGAATAATTGGCTCAGGAATAATGAATACTTTGCGCTTATTGTCACAAGCGAAGGTTTCTGTGGTTTCGATGTCGTTAATTAATATTTTGCATCCAATATTTTCAATGATAGGGGCCGCTATTATTCCTAATATTCATGGGGAAGTGGAAGTAATATATGGTTATAAAGTAATAGGCGCTATTATTATGATTAGTGGTTTATTGTATTATTTATATACGAATAATCGACGAAGAGTTATAAAAAACTAATTTGTTGATTTTAAGCTAAAATAGGTGATAATTGAGGTTGTTAAAAATTTGATTTATCTCTTTTAAAATAGTTAAAAATGTTTTATCATTGTATTGTAAAAATAGGAGGAAAATTAAAATGGTATTAGTTTCTGCAACAGAAATGATTAAAAAGGCTCATGAAGGTCATTATGCCGTTGGTGCATTTAACATCAACAATATGGAATGGATCAAATCTATTCTAGCAGCAGCTGAAGAAGCAAAATCACCAGTTATGTTAGGTGTATCTGAAGGTGCTGGTAAATATATGGCAGGTTATAAGAACGTAGTTGCTATGGTTAAAGAAATCCATGATTCAATGGGTATTACAGTTCCAGTAGCATTACACTTAGACCATGGTTCATATGAAGGTGCTAAGGCTTGTATCGAAGCTGGTTTCACTTCTGTTATGTTTGATGGATCTCATTATGATTTCGAAGAAAACGTAGCTAAGTCAAAAGAAATCTTAGC
This sequence comes from Erysipelotrichaceae bacterium, assembly GCA_022780745.1. Taxonomy (GTDB): domain Bacteria; phylum Bacillota_I; class Bacilli_A; order Erysipelotrichales; family Erysipelotrichaceae; genus JALEVB01. Next base: position 2,630 of record JALEVB010000072.1, on the reverse strand, counting down.
ATTAGCTCATTCTAAAGGTATTTCTGTAGAATGTGAAGTTGGTGGTATCGGTGGTACTGAAGATGGTGTTACATCTAATGGTGAATTAGCTGATCCTCAGGAATGTGCTACAATTGCTGGCTTAGGCGTTGATTTCTTAGCTGCTGGTATTGGTAACATCCATGGTAAATATCCAGCTGACTGGAAAGGTTTAAACTTTGATCGTTTAGCTGAAATCCAAGCTAGTACAAATGGTAAACCATTAGTATTACATGGTGGTTCTGGTATTCCTGCTGATCAGATCGCTAAAGCTATTAGCTTAGGTGTTTCTAAGATCAACGTTAATACTGAATTACAATTAGTATTTGCTGATGCTACTCGTAAATATATCGAAGCTGGTAAAGATTTAGAAGGTAAAGGTTATGACCCTCGTAAATTATTAGCTCCAGGTGCTAAAGCAATTACTGAAAAAGTAATCGCTATGATGAATCAGTTTGGTTCTGCTAATAAAGCTTAATTAAATGATATAAGGGCTGAAGTTTCAGCCCTTTATTTTGTTATAGTCTAATATATGCTGGTAGTAGGCTTTGTCTAGTTTATCAATGTCTACTACTTTTTCATTTTTTATCGCTTCTTTTAATTCCTGTTCCAATGACCATAGTTTAGCTTTTTCTTCTTCATTACTTAGATTAGCTGGGAAAAATGGCGGATTACATTCACGATAGAAGATAGGAGTAAAGTCTTCAAAGCTGATAAAGTCATCATTGACGATATAACCTTCTAGACCATATCTTTTTTCATAAGCTATTAGTTTTTCTTTTAATGGAGCACTGATCTGTTTTGCTAGTGCAGGGTCAGTTACAAAAAGATTTGCTGATTCATCATCTTTTCTAAATAATTCTTCCTTGGCTCCACCATAATAATAATTATACTTATATTCCTTATTTTGCATGCTTACCCATCTTCTGGCACCATGCTGATGCTCGATATACTGATAATTACGATCTTTTTGATTTGTAAATATCGATCTTCCTGGATAATCAAGATCTGGCATTTTAATATTGGCAACATCCATGAAAGTAGGGAAGATATCATTTAGATCAACAAAGTCATCATTTTTGGTATTGGCTTGAATCTTTGCTGGATATCTGATGATCATTGGTATCTTGCTGGAATAGTCATATGGTAAAAACTTCTGGTAGGTACCATAATCACCTAGCATTTCACCATGGTCAGAAGTAAAGATAATTAGGGTATTATCTAGTTCTCCTATTTCTTTAAGCGTTTCATATATTCTTCCTACCTGTTTATCGACAAAGGAGATAGCTGACATATATAGCTGTCTTGCACGATTTAAGGTTTCAATATTAGGATAGTTAGCAAGATTATAGTTCTCCTTGGCTAGGGTTGATATTTCCGTTTTTGATACTTTTACAGATGGTAAAGGAATATTGTCATATAAATGAGCAAAGCTAGCTGGAACATCAAAAGGTGGATGAGGCTGAATAAAACCTGCCCATATCATCCATGGACGATTCTTGGATTTGGTTTTTAGATAATTGATCGTATTATCTGCTACCCAGGTAGATCCATGATCTTTTTCAGCTACTAATGACTGCTGAGGTTGCATATATAACATATGTCTTACACCATGCAGACTTTGCAGATAGTCATAGCCATTGTTTTTTAGATAGATGGCATAGTCATCATCTTCACGAAATCTTGGTATCTCATCCATTAACAATAAACGATTAAAGCCGTTGTGTCTGCGATATGGCTGAAAGTGCATCTTGCCAATGGCAATCGTGTCATATCCATTATCTGATAACATTTGCGCAAATGTTGGTAAGTGATATGGTATCTGATGGGAATCATCGAAATAATTATCATCAAAGCTATGATATCTGGCACTTAATCCCGTTATTAGATTATGACGAGCTGGCAAGCATACAGGATTTGGTGAATAGGCATTGGTATAGATACATCCTTCAGCAGCTAAACGATCAAGATTGGGAGTTATCATATAGTCAAAGCCAGCAGCATGGATCGTATCATATCTTTGTTGATCGGTAGTGATTAAAAGAATATTTGGTCTTGTCATATTTATGCCTTTCTTTTTTGTTTATATCAATGGTATCATAAAAAAGAAAGAAGGATAAGTATATGCGAAGAACGGATATTGAAATGACAGAGAGATTGAAGAGCTTTTTGGATTTTGATCTTGGTCATATGGATGAAAGTAAGTTTAATAATAAAGTGTTAGATGTTAATTATTATAAAGATGTTAATTTGGATATTTATTATCCTGATGATAAACAAGATAAGTATCCGGTGTTTTTAATTATCTATGGTGGTGGATGGGTTTCTGGTTTTAAGCGTGATAAGTTTATTGAACCAATGTTAAAACCTTTGAAGCATGGTTATGCCTGTGTGGTTTGTGATTATACTTTGGGCTTAGATGAGACTTTTCCTAGAGCGATAATTGATATTAAGATGGCTATTGATTTTATTCATAAAAATAGTGATAAATATCATTTTGATGATCATAATATTACGATATGGGGAGAAAGTGCAGGTGGACATCTGGCTTTAGAAGCAGCATTAGTTCCTAATGAACAGTTAAGTCTTGATAATATCAATAGTTCACTTAA
>JALEVB010000038.1 GCA_022780745.1 Erysipelotrichaceae bacterium | reverse complement strand
AGTTTCTGTTTGATGGCATTGATCTGTTTATCTGTTACTTTTTCAATATCAGCAATATTGTCTTGCAGATATATTAAGTTATCTTTGATGATATTAAGATTATTGGTTAAATAATGATAATAGGCAGATAATAAATATTCTGGTAGTTCTTTGATATTTTTGATGTGTTGATAGTTATCTTTGGCTATCTTGTACCATTTATCTTTATCAGCTGTACCATTGGCACATGAGATGATACTAAAGATAGCTTCTTTAAGATTGGTTATATCTTCACTACGAGGACTAAAATAGTTTAGTAAGGTGATCATCTTTTCTTCGTCACTATCCATCATCTTTTTAAATGATATATCAAAGGCTTTATTATTAATCTGTGATATCGTACTATCATCTAGGATATTAGTAGCCATTTTAGGATCTAGATGGATGACATAATAATATTTTTTTACTAGTTTTAGACAAAAGGCATCAATAGTACTGATATCAGCATTTTGTAGATAAATCAGCTGTTGTTTGATATATTCATGGTCGCTATTAGGATCTTGATATAAGATATTAAGACTTTTAGATAGTCTTTTTTTCATTTCTGATGCAGCAGCATCAGTAAAAGTCAAAGCGATGATCTTATTGATGGCAATACCATCTTTAATACATCTTTTAATTAAGCGCTCAACTAAAACACTGGTCTTACCAGCACCAGCTGAAGCACTTACCAGTATATTCTGATTAGTAGTATTTATCGCTTTTAATTGCTCATTGTTGAACTTCATCTTCTTTGCCTTTCTTTAAAGATCCTTCATAGATTACTTTATTAATACCAGATTTGCTATTTAAACATATTGCCTGATATTCACAAAACATACAGCCATCTTCACTTGGATCAATATTGATCTTTCCTTGTTTTAGATCATTATATAGTCTTTGATAAATGAATTTTTCACATTCGATGATCTTATCTAGATCAAAGTCTTTACTTTTAATACAGTTTGCGTCATCTAGACCAGTCCCTTCATCTAATATCGTAGTACCATTTAGCCTATGGGCTTTTAGAAATTCCTGATAGTAGTCGTCGATCTGGTATTCTATAAGATTAGATCTAACGGTTTTAGCAGCAATGCATTTGATATTTTCATTTTTAAGTGAGTAATAATAAGCTCCAACCTGGGTCTTATCAAATACCTTGGTAGCTATGATCATATATGTTAATAATTGTAACTGTAAACCACAGATTATTTTCTTTTCTTCTAGTTCTTTGGCACTTGATTTATAATCGATGATTCTAAAATAATCTAGGTTAGTATCATATCTGTCGATTATTCCTTTGATTAGTACAGGAACATCAATATCTGGAAATAAGGTCTTAAAATATTGTTCCTGCTTAGTTGGAACAAAACGCGTGTTTTGTTCCATATGTTTTAAAAATTCAAAAGATGTATTTAGATTTATTAGCATTCTTTGTTCGATAGTATTAAGATAATGAATATCATTAGGATATACGACTTTTAGATCATCAAAGTATTTTTTACTTATCTTCTTAAAAGTATCCATGGTTTGTTCATAATATTTTTTACCATAGTTATCTATTAGTTCTTCCATGATACCATGCATGATAGTGCCTATCGTATTGGCTTCTATAGCGGTATTTGTACTTCTTTTATTAATTAGTCCATACTGGATAAAATAACTGTAAGGACAGCTAAAATAGCGCTCAAAAGCACTAACAGAACCACTTAGTACATCGTTATCAAAGAATAATTCTTTAGCATAATTTAATTTCTGATCTTTAACGATAGGACGATCATTACTGATAATAGGCCATGGTTTTTGTTCTAGATCTAATTCTTCAATCTCTAAAGCAAGTTCAAAAGTCTTATTAGCGTAATCATTAGTATAATAAGAATAAATAAGATGGTTTCCACTATAATTGATCCAATCTATCTGTTTTAAATATAATTCATAACGCTCATTTAAACTAAGTACATCTAACTTAGAAACATAGTCTTCATCAAAGATTTTATTATAACCACTAAAATTAGGGTAATTCTTACTGGTACATCCTAATATATAACTATATTCATTCTTAAATACTGGACGATCTAAGCTGGTAACGATCACACTATTAGTCTGATAGATATCATTATTAACTGTTATCTTATCAATTTGTGATAGGATGATATTAATATCATCGACATCACGGATATAATTAAGACTATTATTTAAAATATCTGCTATTCTATTAATACCATTGATATCCTGACCATCTTTTAGATAATCATAGGCAACACGTAAGACATTTAATTTATCACAACTAATAAATAAGTTAATATCATCTTTGATACTATCAAAATAATCACAAAAAGCATCATGACGCTTCTGTAATACTTGTTTCTCATTTGTTGATAAAGTATTTAATTTATCATAATCAATACGATCATATAGATGATCAATAGAAGTAATATTATTAGTTAGATAATTAATTAATGAAGGATCTATAGCTTTCTTAAATACATGATGATATAAGCATTCACTAAGATTGTCGATATTAGGATCCATCATGAACTTAACTAAGCTTTGATACTGATAAACGATCTGTGGTTTATTCATATTCGCACATAAAGTATATGGAATATGATAACGATCAAAGATCTGGATCAAAGTATCAATACTATTAGTATAATCACATAAGATGATGGTACTATTTTTTGCATTATGTTTATTAACGATATCCTGAGCGACACTTTCAATTTCCTGACGCATATTTAAGGCATAATATAATTCTTTTGATAATGTCTGATGATCAGTTAAACTGATGATTTCAAAGTGTTGTTTGATTTTTTCATCAAAAAGATTTTTGGTAAAAAAATCAAGACACAAAGCATTATTATCTACTGTAATATCTCTTTTTTGATATTCACTAAAATTCATAGTGCTAAGTGCTAACAAGATTATTTTTAATTCTTTATCCTGTAAAGTATCTTCTGGCAGTTTATTAAAGTCATAATTATATAGTATTAATTCTCTAGTAAAGCTGACCATTTCTTCAATAAATAAAGGAAAAGCTAACATAGGTTGAAATATATTTAATGTTAGATCACTTAATAAATGTTTTGCTTCTAATAGATAATAGATATCTTCTTGAGTATCAATATCATAAGCATATGCACTTAATGGTAATAATTTTATATCAAATATTATTTCTTGATTATTTAGTAACCTATTTAAATAAATAGGTTTCAAATAATTAGGACAAATGATCGTCTTCATAACTCTTTACCTCAAATCAATATAATTATAACATTGTTTAGATATACAAAATAATAATGGTAAATTAAAAAGTGTTAATAATCCATTAAGATTTAAAACAAATTGTCACTTTATTAAAAATTTGTGATATATTAAATAGTATGAAACACTTTTGTTTTGGAGGAAGAAATGGATAATAAAGATTTGTTGAATGAAGTAAGCGATTTTGATCAGGATATCAAAAAACGCCAGCAGTTAATTGAGGAAGCTAAAAAGATTCCTGCAGATGCTTCATGGAGTGAAGCTAAGAGCGTGGTAGAAAGCTTACAGAAGAAGTGGAAAAGAATAGGTCAAATGGAATCAGCATATGAAGATGGCCTAAAAGAAGAATTTGAAAGCATCATTGATAGCTTCTATGCTAAACGCAAAGATGAATTAGCAAGCGTTGTTAAAGTTAAAGAAGACTTGATCGCTCAAGCTCAAAAACTAGCACAGGAAGCTGATTTAAATAAAGTAACTAAACAAATGAATGAATTAATGGACAGCTGGAAACAGGCTGGTACTACTAATAAACAGCAGGATGATGAATTATGGGCTAAATTCAATGAAGCTCGTCAGACATTCTTTGATAAGAAACATGAAAACTGGCAGGCTATGCAGGAAAAGATGAATAGTGCTAAAGAAATTAAAGAGGGTATCGTTAACCAGGCTAAAGAATTAGCTAATAGTGATCACTGGAAAGCTACTGCTGAAAAGTTTAAAGAATTAATGGATAGCTGGAAAGCTGCTGGTTATGCTGGTAAGAAAGTTGATGATGCATTATGGGAAGAATTCAATGCAGCTCGTCAGGCATTCTATGATGCTAGAAATAATCACTATGATAAATTAAGAGAAGAATATAGTGCTAAAGTTGAAGCTAAGAGGGCTTTAATTGAAGAAGCTAAAGCATTAACAGCTACTAATAGTTTTGATAAAGAAACAACTGAAAAAGTAAAAGCTTTAAATACTAAATGGAAAGAAATCGGTTATAGTGGAAAAGAAAACGAAGACGATCTATGGAAAGAATTCAGAACTGTAGCAGATGAATACTTTGCAGGTCTAAAAGCTTTAAATGAAAAGAAACATCAGGACTGGTTAGATAGAATGACTTCTGCTAAAGATCGTAAAGCTGATTTGATTGAAAAACAAAAACGTCAATTAAAATGGATGGAACAGGAAGCAAATGCTATCCTAAGCCAAAGTGCAGCTGATGAAATGGCAAAAGATATTGAAGATAAAAAAGCTTTCATTGCTCA
>JALEVB010000032.1 GCA_022780745.1 Erysipelotrichaceae bacterium | reverse complement strand
TCCCTCCCATATAATACTTATGATTTTTATCAGCTAATTCCTAGTCACTAAATTAATTTTGTAATACAATAAAACTAGGAGGAAATTAAAATGGAGCATCCTTTAAAAAAACTAGTAACTAAATATAAAAATGACAACATTGGAATATATTCCTGCTGCAGTGCTAATGAATTAGTAATAGAAGCAGCATTAGAACGTGCAAAGGAAACAAATAGTATCGTCTTAATTGAAAGTACTGCTAATCAGGTCAATCAGTATGGTGGTTATACTAATATGACACCAAAAGACTTTATGGAATTTGTTACTAAAAAAGCCAGTGAGATCAATATCGATATGCAACAGATAATTCTTGGCGGAGACCATTTAGGACCATTAACTTTCACTAGCGATAATGAAGAAATAGCTATGCAAAAAGCCAGTGAACTGATAAGACAATATGTTTTAGCAGGATTTACCAAGATACATATCGATACCAGCATGAAAGTAGCATCTGATGATCCTAATATACGATTAAGTGATGAAATAATAGCTAATAGAGCTGCAATACTAGCCTCAGTTGCCCAAAATAGCTATAAAGAAAGATTAAAAACAGTACCTGATGCGATAGAGCCAATATATATCATTGGTTCAGAAGTACCAATTCCAGGAGGATCTTTGCAAAATAATAATGATATGCAAATTACCAAAGCAGATGATTTAGATCATACTATCAAAGCATTTGAAAAAGCTTTTATTGATCATGGTGTAAAAGATGCATATGATAATGTGATCGGCATCGTTGTTCAACCTGGTGTGGAAGAAAAAGATGATGGATGTGTAGAATATGATCGTAATAAAGCCAAAGAACTAATGGCTGCGATCGATAAATACGATAATCTTATCTATGAAGGTCATTCTACTGATTATCAAACTAAAATCAAGCTAAAAGAATTAGTAGAAGATAAAGTTAAGATCCTAAAGGTTGGACCTGCATTAACATTCGCAATGCGTGAAGGCTTATTCTCTTTAGCATATATTGAAAAAGAATTATACAAAAATACAAATAAACAAACCAGTGATCTAATTGAAAAATTAGAAAAAAGGATGCTATCAGATGATAAATACTGGCATAAACACTATTTTGGCAGTATAGATGAAATAGCATTTAAGTGCAAGTATTCCTTTAGTGATCGCATACGTTATTATATGGTAGATAAACAAATACAAGATGCGATAAATATCTTATTTGATAATCTAAAAGATGGTATCCCATTAAATCTATTAAGCCAGTTTATGCCTATACAATATACAAAAGTAAGAGAAAAAACATTAGCTAATACTCCAAATGCCTTAGTCAAAGATCGTATTAAAAATTGTATTGATGAATATCTATATGCTACCCAGCAACATCTTATTAAATAATGAAAACCTCCATATTGGAGGTTTTTAATTAATTTCTACTACACTTTTCAGCATCAATAGCTAAAACAAATGCTAAAACATCTAAAGCATCTTTAGGATCGATGATATTTAATACATAAGTATCAGTAAGATTAAATAATTCCTTGCTGATACTGGCAATAACTTTTGAACCATCATATATCTGATAATCCCATTCAAAAATATCACCTTCTATATGCCAGCCATTAAAATCAATATTATATCTAGGAACAAAGAAAGAAAACTCTTTTGATATGCTTCCAACATACTGATCATCTTTATATATTTCAAATCTTGGTATAAATGTTAACAATACCTGTTTAATGGTTGCTAAATGGACATTGCTCTGATATACCTTAAGACAATGTCCCCAGTCAAGTTGTCCTTTTACTTCATAGACAACATTACCATCTTCATCATAGATATCATAGCTATCAAACCAGGAAAATAACCTTTGTTTAAATAATAATCTCATATGCTTTCCTCAATCATAAGATAATGCTCTCATTGTTTTTAGAAAGATTTCTTTATCGATATCAAAAGTCAATACATCCATTACATCTTCAATATCTACCCATTTAGCTTCAGATACTTCAATTTGCTGATTGATGATCTTAGTACTTGTAGCTTTAGCTATAAAGTAATGAACATCTTTAATAACATTAGTCTTTGGACTATAAGTATTAGTAAAGTAAGTATCACTAATTATTTCGATATCGATATTACATTCTTCTTTTACTTCTCTTATTGCTGTTTGTTTATATGTTTCATCTTTTTCTACATGACCTTTAGGAAAACCCCAATGACCATATACACTATGAATCATTAATACTTTATTTTTATAAAAACATACAGCTCCACATGATGTTTCTTTATTCATCCTTTATTCCCTTATTTCCTATATCATGGCGATAGAATAATGCATCACATCTGATTTTTAAAACATCATTATAAGCATTATTTTGAGCCTCTTTAAGCGTCTTTCCCTTGCCTATGACCATTAATACTCTGCCACCAGAATTAACCATATAACCATCTTTAACACCTGTTCCCATATGAAAAACCATAGAACACTTATCAACATTCTCAATTACATGATCTTTTTCATATTTTAAAGGATAACCCTTACTAGCTAATACTACACCTAAATAATAATTATTATCAAATGAAAGATCAACATCTTTACCATCCATAACATCATTTACAACTTCATAAAGATCATTTTCTAAAGCCAGTAATACAACTTCCGTTTCTGGATCACCAAAACGACAATTAAATTCAATCGTCTTAACACCATCTTCACACAACATGCAGCCACCATATAAGATACCAGTAAATGGACATCCCTCTTTCACCATGGCACTGGCACATCTTTTCATGATCTTTTCAAAAGCTTCATCATAAGCAGCCTGACTAATATGATCAACTGGAGTATAAGCCCCCATACCACCAGTATTTAAACCCTCATCATTATCAAAGGCTCTTTTATGATCTTGAGCTAGCTGCATACCAAATACCTTTTCATTATGAACAAAAGCCAGTAAAGAAAACTCTTCACCTTCAAGATATTCTTCAATAACCACATTAGAACCAGCTTCATCAAATAAATGATCACACATCATATCCTGTAAAGACTTTAAAGCTTCATCCATCGTATAAGCAATGATTACACCCTTACCAGCTGCTAAACCATCAGCTTTAATAACAACTGGACACTTCTGTTTCAACAAATAAGCCTTAGCATCTTCATAATTATTAAAACTAGCATAAGAAGC
>JALEVB010000121.1 GCA_022780745.1 Erysipelotrichaceae bacterium | reverse complement strand
GATTTCCTTTATCGTATCATGGTCAACATGTGAACCAATTACTGAAATTAGACCTGTATAAGCTGGATTACCTTCACGAATATCAATATCACCTGATACATAGTCGAAATTGATCCATCCACCTTCAACATTTTCAACGATACCTTTAGCACGAAGAATATTCTCATCAAGTTTAGATAACATAGTTTCTAATTCTTGTTTAGAATACTTTCTTATGGTTTCAAATCCTACGCTATTGAATATTTCATCAGCATCATGATCATGATGATGGTGATGATGATCATGTCCACATTCACAGTGATGATCGTGGTGATGGTCATGTTCGCATTCACAATGTTCATCATGATGATGGTCATGTTCGCATTCGCAGTGTTCATCATGGTGATGTTCATGTCCGCATTCGCAGTGTTCATCATGGTGATGGTCATGTTCACATTCACAGTGTTCGTCGTGATGATGATGTCCACAGCCACATGAGCATTCATGCTCATCATCTAGAATATTAATATTTTGTTCCATAACTGTTAGGATAGTTGATCCATATAGATTATCCCATGCAGTAGTCATGATCCTAGCTTCAGGGTTGATCTCTTTAATGATGGCATAAGCTTCCTTTAGTTTTTCTTCAGAGATGGTTTGAGTTTTGCTCATGATAATACAGGTTGCTGCTTTGATCTGATCATTAAAGAATTCTTTAAAGTTTTTAGCATAGATCTTACATTTTCTAGCATCAACGATCGTACATAAAGCATTGATCTTTGCTTCTTCGACTGTTTTTACAGCTTTAGTAACATCTGATAGTTTGCCAACACCACTAGGTTCGATAATAATACGATCAGGATTATAAGTTTCTATTACTTTCTTTAGAGCTTCTTCAAAGTCTCCCTGTAATGAGCAGCATATGCATCCGGCATTGATTGATTTGATTTCAATTGATGTGTCTTTTAGAAAATCAGAGTCAACATCGATTTCTCCAAATTCATTTTCTATTAATACGACTTTTTCATTTTTTAAAGTTTCATTTAGCAGTTTTCTAATTAGGGTAGTTTTACCTGATCCTAGAAAACCAGATATAATATCAATTTTTGTCATTTTATACCTTCTTTCACCTTTTAAATTATACTCCATTTTAAAAAATATAACATTATTATGACTTTTTACATTATAATTATATTGTCTAAGAAGTGATGAAAAAGACATTTGCTTTTATCTGTATACGCTTCTTTTACAATTTTGATGAATTTGTTGGCTATATCTTTTATGAATAGCACAAGGAGGAAAAATGAAGTCAAAAGATATTAAAATTTTAGTTTTATTAGCTTTTTTTGTGGCTATTGAGGTCATATTGGCTAATACACCGCTTGGTTATGTTCCTATTGGAGCAATCAATGCGACAACCTTGCATATTCCAGTTATTATTGCTGGTATCCTTTTGGGTAAAAAGTATGGTGCTTTGATTGGTTTTGTTTTTGGTTTAACTAGTTTTATGAAAGCAACTTTTCAGCCTGGTATTACTTCTTTTATTTTTAGTCCTTTTTATAGTGTGGGAGAAATTCATGGTAATTTCTTTAGCCTGGTTTTAGCTTTTGGTCCTAGGATATTATTAGGTTATATGAGTGGTTTAATGTTTGAAATACTACCATTAAAAGCTAATCTTAAAGTAATGGTTTCGGCTGGTTTTAATACCCTGTTACATACTTTGCTGGTTATGGGTGGGGTATATGTTTTCTTTGCAGATGAATATGCTAAGGCATTAAATGTTAGTATTAATCAGATATTAGTTATAATTACAACGGTAATTATGACTAATGGTATAGCAGAAATAATCATAGCTGTTATAGCTAGTTTAGCTGTTTATAGAGCTTGTTATAAGATAGTAGGAAGGATGATAGATAGATGACAAAATGTGTTGTTTTGGGGGTTACTGGAGGTATTGCAGCTTATAAAAGTGCACAAGTTGTTAGTGACTTAAAGAAAAAGGGTTATGAAGTTCATGTTATTATGACTAAAAATGCCTGTGAGTTTATTACACCTTTAACTTTTGAAACATTAAGTAATAATCGGGTTAGTGTTGATACTTTTGATCGTAATTTTGAATATAGTGTCAATCATATTTCATTAGCTAAAAAAGCTGATTTATTTGTAATTGCACCATGTAGTGCCAATGTTATAGGAAAGATCGCTAATGGTATTGCCGATGATATGTTAACTACTACTTTTTTAGCTAGTACCTGTCCTAAACTTATCTGTCCAGCAATGAATACTAATATGTTAGAAAATCCTATTACTAAAGATAATTTAGCTAAGTGTCAAAAATATGGTATGCACATCCTTGATGCAGCTAGTGGTTATCTGGCATGTGGAGATAGTGGAAAAGGCAGACTTGCTTCAGTTGATACGATCGTTAATGCCTGTGAGATGTTGATAAATAATCCTAAAAAAGTTAATAAGAAGATATTGATATCAACCGGAGCAACTAAAGAATATTTAGATCCTATTCGTTATCTTACTAATCCTTCTAGTGGTAAAACAGGTAGAGAATTAGCAAAAGTTGCATACAACTATGGCATGGATGTTACGTTGGTTACTGGTGAGAATGATTTTGAGGATATTCCATTTATTAAAACGATAAAATGTAAAAGTGCTCATGATATGTTTGTAAATATTGATGCTTTAAAAGATGAAATGGATATTATTATTATGTCGGCGGCAATTGCTGACTTTACTCCAAAGTCTAAAGCTGATAATAAGATCAAAAAAGATGGTAATGGTTTAACGCTTGAATTACAGCCGACAGTGGATATTTTAAAACATTTAGGTGCTCACAAAAAAGATGGACAGATATTGATAGGTTATGCCATGGAAACGATAGATCTTATTAATAATGCCAAGGCGAAATTAGTTAAGAAGAATTGTGATTATATAATTGCTAATACGATCAGTAGTAATAATCAGGGATTTAGAAGTGATGAAAATATCGTTACGATCATTTCTAAAGATCAGGTCGTAGAGCTAGATAAATTAACAAAAAGTGAGATTGCAAAAAGAATAATTGAATTGTGTATATAGGAAGGTTTACAATGTTATTAGCTATAGATGTAGGAAATACTCATATTTGCATGGGTATATTAGATAATGATAAAATATTGGGTAATTTTCGTTTAACAACGAAAACACCAAGAACTTCTGATGAATTTGGTATTTGTATAAGTACTTTATTAGCCAGAAGCAAGATAAGTCCAGATAAGATCGACGATGTAATTATTAGTAGTGTTGTACCAAAGATCATGTATTCACTTACTAATTGTATTCGTAAATATATCAATAAAGAACCTTTGATCATTGGTCCAGGTATTAAAACGGGTATTAAGATCAATCAGGATAATGCTAGAAGCGTAGGGGCAGATAGAATAGTAAATGTTTCTTATGCTTATCATACTTTTAAAAAACCTTGTATTATTATTGATTTTGGTACAGCTACAACTTTTGATTATGTCAATGAAAAAGGAGAATTTGAATATACGGTTATTTCTCCAGGTTTAGAGATCAGTGCTCAGGCTTTATATAATCAGACAGCTAAATTACCAGAAATAGAAATTAAAAAGCCAGCTAGTATTTTAGCTACCAATACTATCGATGGCATGCAGGCTGGTGTAGTATATGGCTATATAGGTCATGTTGAATATATTATTAGACAGATGAAAAAAGAATTGAAGAATAATGATATCAAAGTTATTGCGACTGGTGGTCTAGGTAGAACGATATATAATGCGACAAAGATGATAGATGAATTTGATCCTGATATTGCGTTTAAAGGGATGAAGATCATTTATGATAAAAATAAAAAATAGGAATAATTAGGAGGTTATATGAGTATTCCAGTACCTGAAAAAAGAATTGCCCATTTTGAGAAATTAGGATTTGGTATGTTTATTCACTGGGGGTTGTATTCTCAACTTGAGCGTGGTGAATGGACATTTGATCTACATAAGGATAGTATTGATAAATATCCTGACTGTTTCAATAATTTTACTGCTGAAGATTTTGATGCCAAAGCAATATGCCAATTAGCAAAAAAAGCTGGTATGAAATATATCACTTTGACAACAAGACATCATGATGGTTTTTCTTTATATGATACCAAAGGCTTAAGTGATTATGATGTTATGCATACACCTTGTAAAAGAGATCTGATCAAGGAATTTGTAGATGCTTGCAATGAAGAAGGTTTAATGCCAATGTTATATCATACAACGCTTGACTGGCAGCATCCTGATTTTAATAATGATTTTGATGCTTATCTTGAATATTTAAGAAAATCAGTAGAGATCTTATGTACAAATTATGGCAAAATAGGTGGTTTATGGTTTGATGGCAACTGGAGTAAAAGAGGTGCTGACTGGAAATTGGATGAATTATATGGAATGATTCATCGCTTACAGCCTGATGCTATGGTTATTAATAATACTGGTCTAAGCGAACAGGGTAAGACAGGACATCCTGAAATTGATAGCGTAACTTTTGAACAGGGTCAGGCTACGGTTATGAATCGTGAAGGAATGGATAAATATGTAGCTGCTGAAATGTGTCAGACAATGAATAGACATTGGGGCATAGCTGTTAATGATCTTGATTATAAGAGTCCGCGACAAATGATCGAAAGATTATGTCATGCTCGTAAAGTTGGAGCTAATTATTTATTAAATATTGGTCTAACTGGGCAAGGCGGTGTTACCAAGATTACAGAAGCTTTATTGGAAATCATTGGACAATGGACATCAATGGCAAAAGAAAGCCTATATGAAGGTAAGCCATCTACAATGGTTTGTAATGAAGATAAAGATTTTGTATTAGAAAAGGATGGTTATGCTTATATCTATGTTCATGATCTACCACTTCTTGGACCTAAAGATGTTGT
Source organism: Erysipelotrichaceae bacterium (assembly GCA_022780745.1). Lineage (GTDB taxonomy): Bacteria > Bacillota_I > Bacilli_A > Erysipelotrichales > Erysipelotrichaceae > JALEVB01. Next base: position 724 of record JALEVB010000121.1, on the reverse strand, counting down.
TGTAGCGTATGAAAAAACTGATGGTGATCATAGTGTTCGCAATGTTAATAGAAAAGTTAAGAGTATGAAGTGGGTAGATAATAATGAAGAATTGTTATTTACACAAGATGACGATGTTTTAAAATATCGTGCTACTGGCTATTATTATGGCACTCAGCTGATCGTTAGGATCGCAAAAGTGGAATTTGAAAAAGGCTGATATTTCAGCCTTTTAAAATGTTATCTTTTAGGTATCCTTCTCTTATACCATATTTACTAAGATAAATGTTTGTTGTGCCATAAGCATTGACGATATTTGTTAAGATCATTAGACCAGGAAGTAGGGTATGAATTCTTTCTGGCAGATATTTTAAAATGATCGAGCTGGCATATGCGGTATCTGATGTAAATCTGTAATGTAATTCAATTATTTGTTCAGATGTTAGGATACGGTTTTTTGTGGTAAATTAAAGATCTTGTTAGCTATTTTTAGACAGGCTCTGGCACTTCCACCAACTGCGACCATATTTTCATATTTAATAGGGCTATCTTTGATTGATTTTGATAATAATAACTGATCTAAAAGACTTCCAACTCCTAACATTAGTACTCGTTTGTTAAATTTTAACCATGACAACTCTCGATTAATATATGTATACATATTTTCACTCTCAGATTTTATTAAAACAATAATGGTTAAAATTTATGTCTATTTTATGTAAAATCTATATTAAAAAAGCTGCAT
>JALEVB010000033.1 GCA_022780745.1 Erysipelotrichaceae bacterium | reverse complement strand
ACTTATATTATGCAAAGGGATAAGAAGCTTTCTGTTGATTATTATGGGTTGAGAGAGTTTATTGTTATGGATGGTTTGAATGTTTATCGTCCTTTGTTAAGTTATGAAAAGAAGCAGTTATTATCTTATTGTGATGATAATGGTATTGATTATGGTATTGATGAGTCTAATTTGAGTGATGATTATAGCCGTAATCGTATTAGACATAGTGTTATTGATAATATGAGCTTAGATGATAAACAGGATATGCTTAATAAGATCAGGGATATTAATATATATCTAAAAGATCATCATGATATTTTGTTTAGAATCGTTGATAATAATGGCTTTAAGTATAGTGATATGACTATGCTTGATGATAAATTAGCCTTTTTGAGAGTGTTTTTTTCTAGGTGTATTAATGGGCATTTGTCTCAAAAATGTTTGTTAGATGTCTTAAAACAGCTTGATAGTGGCAAGAATTTTGTTAGCGCTGTTGGTGGTTTTTATTTTGTGAGAAGTTATGATCATTGTTATATTATTGATGAATTGCCTAAGGATTATTATTATGTAATAAACAAGATCGAAGAAATGGATACATCTTATTTTAAGATAAGAACTAGTGGTGATAATTTACATGGTGTTAGTGTTAGTGAAGATGATTTTCCTTTGGTGATCAGGAATGCTAAAGATAGTGATGCCATTGTTTTAAGATATGGAACAAAGAAGATATCAAGATTTTTTATTGATAGAAAAATAGATATTATTGAAAGAAAAAGCTGGCCTGTTGTTGAAAATAGACATCATGATATCATCTTAGTACCAGAAATTGGCTGTGATATTGCGCACTATACTACCAAGCACAATCTTTTTGTGATAAAATAGTAATATTAATTTATAAGGAGAAAAATTAAAATGCATCCAATGATAAAAAAAGTCTTAGTTTCTGAAGAACAGATCGTTCAAAGATGTAAGGAATTAGGTAAACAGATAGATGAAGAATATAAGGATAATGAATGTCCAATTTTACTGGTAGCTTTATTAAAGGGTTCTGTTCCTTTTATGGCAGAATTGATGAAACGAATTACTATTGATGTTCAAATCGATTTTATGGACGTTAGCAGTTATGATGGTACAGAGTCTATTGGTGATATTAAGATCAATAAGGATCTTGATGGTTCTTGTAAGGGTATTGATATTATCTTAGTGGAAGATATTGTTGATACAGGAAGAACTATTCATACTGTTAAAGAGATGTTACTGAATAAAAAAGCTAATAGTGTTAAGATCATTGCTTTATTGGATAAGCCTTCTAGAAGAGTTGTTGATATTAGTGCTGATTATGTTGGCTTTGAAATTGAGAATGAATTTGTTGTTGGCTTTGGTTTAGATTATGATCAGAATTATCGTAATTTGCCATATGTGGGAGTATTAAAAGAAGAGTGTTATAAATAGAAAGGAATAAATGATGCAAAGAAATAAGTTAATTAATGTATTGCCTTATCTTATTTTAGCTATAGCTTTATTTAGCTTATTAACAACTAATAATCAAAATAGTGCCAATAGTCTTGCGTATAATCAATTTATTGAGGTTGTACAGCAAGAGAAGATCGATGAGGCCGTAGTTACTATTGATGATAATGTTGTTAGTGTTAAAGCAAGCTATACTGGCGATGATGGTAGAGTTACAGTTATAAGTTCTAAAGTTCCTGGTGAAAGTACTAGTGAAGTAATTGGATACTTAAATGCTGATAAGGCAACTATTAATATTGTAGACGCTAATGAATCTAATATCTGGTTAGATTTATTGGGTACGATCTTACCTATTCTGGTATTTGGTGCATTTGCGGTATTTATGCTTACCAAGATGAATGGTGGAGGTAATGCCAAGGCTTTTGATTTTGCTAAGAGCAGAGCTCGTCTGGAGTCTAATATCAAAGTTAAATTTGATGATGTTGCTGGCTGTGATGAAGAAAAAGAAGAAATGAAGGAAATTATTGATTATTTGAAATTTCCTAAGAAGTTTGAAAAGATGGGAGCTAGAATTCCTAAGGGTATCTTATTAGTAGGTCATCCTGGTACAGGTAAGACTTTATTGGCTAAGGCAGTAGCTGGTGAAGCTGATGTTCCTTTCTATAGTATTTCTGGTAGTGACTTTGTTGAGATGTTTGTTGGTGTTGGTGCCAGCAGAGTTCGTAGTATGTTTGAAAATGCTAAGAAAACAGCTCCTTGTATGATCTTTATTGATGAAATTGATGCAGTTGGTCGTCAAAGAGGTGCTGGTATTGGTGGCGGACATGATGAACGTGAACAGACATTGAACCAGTTATTGGTTGAAATGGATGGTATCAATGATAATGCTGGTATCGTTATTATTGCGGCTACTAATAGACCAGATGTTCTTGACCCTGCTTTATTAAGACCTGGCAGATTTGATAGACAGATCACGGTTGCATTGCCTGATAGAAAAGGTCGTACCGAGATCTTGAAGGTTCATGCTCGTAATAAGCATTTATCTAGTGAAATCGATCTTGGAGCTTTAGCTAAGCGTACTCCTGGTTTTTCAGGTGCTGATCTTGAGAATGTTTTAAATGAAGCTGCTATTTTAGCTGTTCGTGAGAATAAGAATGAAATTAGTATGGCTAATCTGGATGAGGCTATTGATAGAGTTATGATGGGTCCTGCTAAGAAGAGTAGAACTTATGATGATAAGACCAAAGAACTTGTTGCTTATCATGAATCTGGACATGCAATCATTGGTTTGTATCTAGATGATGCAACAGTTGTTCAAAAGGTTACGATCATTCCTCGTGGTCAGGCTGGTGGTTATAACCTAATGACTCCTAAAGATGAAAAGATGATGAATACCAAGAATGATCTATTGGCTACGATCACTAGTTATCTAGGTGGTAGAAGTGCTGAGGAAATGTTCTTTGATGATATTACTACTGGTGCAGTTAATGATATTGAAAGAGCTACTAATTTGGCACGTGATATGGTTACTTTATATGGTATGAGTAGTTTAGGTCCTGTTAAATATAATGGTGGTAATGATAATGTCTTCTTAGGAAGAGATTATAATGCTCCAAGTAATGTTAGTGGTCAGGTAGCCTTTGAAATTGATCAGGAAGTTAGAAATATTATTGATCAGTGTCATAATAAAGCTAAAGAGATCATTGGTGAACATAAGGATGAATTAGTAAGAATTGCTAAGGCATTGATGGAATATGAGACATTGACTTCTGAACAGATCGAACGTATCGTTAAGGGCGAAAGCATTGATGGTATTGCTGAAGAAGTTGAAGTTGATACAGGAAGTGAAGAATAATGAATGATCCTTCGTATGGAAATACGAAGGATTTGTTTATTATAGGGTGGTTGTGCTAAAATATAATATACTCTGAAGGGTACTAGTATGATATATAGTAAATATGGTGAAAGTATTAATACCAGAGACTGTTTGAGCGCTTATCCTAGGATGCTGATGCAAAGGGATAATTATACCTGCTTAAATGGCATCTGGCAGTATCAGATAACAAAGAAAGATGAAGAACCAGATGATGGCAAGTATCAGGATATTCTGGTTCCTTTTGCCGTGGGTAGTTTATTAAGTGGTACTGATAGCGTGTTAAATCCTGATGAGATCTTGTGGTATCGTAAAAAGTTTATTTATCATGCTCGCAATGATAAAACGATATTGCATTTTGAGGCTGTGGATCAGACTTGTGTTGTTTTCTTTAATAATGTTGAAGTAGCTAGACATAGTGGTGGTTATTTGCCTTTTAGTATTGATGTAACTAATTATCTGCAGGAAGAAAATATCTTAGTTGTTGCGGTTGTTGATAAAAGTAATCAGGGGATTTGTGCTTATGGTAAGCAGAAGATCAATGGTGAAAAGATATGGTATAAGCCTACAGCTGGCATATGGCAAACGGTATGGATGGAAGATGTTAATGATAAGCATATTGAGAATATCAAGATAACGCCTTTATTTGATGAGGGTAGTGTATTTATTCAGCTGTTTGGGGATTTTGATCAGGCAGTTATTACTGTTAGAGATAATGGTGAAGATGTTTTTAAGGATATTGTCAAAGATAAGCGAATATTATTGCATTTTGATAAGTTTAAACCTTGGACTTGTGAAGATCCTTTCTTATATGATGTTTATGTAGAAACGCAGGATGATTATATCAAGAGTTATTTTGCGATGCGAAAGATATCTAAGGCTAAGGATAAAGATGGCCATATGCGTTTTTGCTTGAATAATAAGCCATTATTTCTTACAGGATTATTAGATCAGGGCTATATTAGTGATGGTATGTATACTTATCCTAGTGATGAGTGTATGATCAATGAGTTAAAGCTAGTTAAGGAAATGGGCTTTAATATGCTTAGAAAGCATGTAAAAATTGAGTGTGATCGCTGGTATTATCATTGTGATAGATTGGGTATACTGGTCATGCAGGATATGCCTAATGGTGGTTCTAAATATAATGAGGATCTTATTGGCTATAAGGGTTATCTTGGTTTTAAATATAAAGATGATAATTATAAATTATTTGCTAGAGATAATGAAAAAGGTAGAAAGATGTTTGAAAAGGAATTGTTTGGTATGATCAATCATCTTTATAATCATCCTTGTATTTTTAGCTGGGTAATTTTTAATGAAGGATGGGGTCAGTTTGATGCTGAAAAGTTTACTAAGAAGGTATATGAACATGATTCTAGTCGTTTGATCGATAGTGCCAGTGGCTGGTTTGATCAGGGTTGTGGTGATTTTAAGAGCAGACATGTCTATTTTACTAAGTATTATCATTTCAATGATCGTAATGATAGGATATGCTTGTTAAGTGAATTTGGTGGTTATGCTTATCTGGAATATGGACATACCAAGAGTAATGAATTATTTGGATATAAGAAATTTAAAGATAAATTAAAGCTGGATTTTGCAATTAGAGAGTTGTATGAAAAACAGATCATAAAGGCTATTCCTAAGGGCTTGTCTGGCTGTATATATACGCAGTTAAGTGATGTTGAGACAGAGCTTAATGGTTTATTGACTTATGATCGTAAAGTTTTA
>JALEVB010000024.1 GCA_022780745.1 Erysipelotrichaceae bacterium | reverse complement strand
GTGATGAATTATATTGAAAGCAGGTTTAATTATTATGACTAAGCTCATCGTTAATAATTTATGTAAAAAGTATGATCAGAATATAGTAGTTAATAATTTTAATATGGAAATCAATGGTGGTGAGATCGTTTGTTTGATGGGTCCTAGTGGTGTGGGTAAGACGACGATTTTGAATTGTATAACCAATCTGATTGATTATGATAGTGGTACGATTAGTATTGATGGTATTAGTAGTAAGGATAAGAATTATCAAAGTAAAATTGGATTGGTTTTTCAAAATTATAATTTGTTTAATAATAAGACTGTTTATGAAAATTGTGAACTATCTTTAAAATATCATAAGATAGATGGTAATGTTGATGAAGTGTTAAATAAGTTAAAGATCTTTGATAAAAAAGATCAGTATCCTTCAAGCTTGTCTGGGGGACAGAAACAAAGAGCAGCGATTGCCAGGTCAATAGTTTTAAAACCGGATTTTTAGTGTTTTGATGAGCCTACTAGCGCTTTAGATAAGGATAGTATCAATGATGTTTATAGTATTATTAAGAGCTTGTCATTAGAAGGTTTGGGGATTTTAATTGTTAGTCATGATGAGAATTTTGTCAAAAAAATTGCTGATAGGATAATAAAAATCGAAAATTAATTATTTTTTTTACAAAATTCTTAAAAAACTCTCAAATTATATTAAAGTTTTATAGGGTGATTAATAATGTATATTAATGGTTATCAATGGTGTTTCAATGTTGATGCTTACTCAGGCTACTACTTATGTATATTTTGTTGTTTGTGTAATGTTAGTTGGTTTCTCATTTGGTGGTTTATTAGTAGTATTTGCACCAATGGTTAGAATGATCTTTGGAGCTCAGCATTATAATCAGAATTATGGTTTATTATTTATTGGTTATGGTATTGGTGCTTTTGTTGGACCTAAGATCTCAGCTTATTTCTATGATGCTACTGGTCAATATACTTTAGGCTTTATTGGTGCTGCTATTTTAGCAGTAGTAGCTATAGTACTTGTTATTTTAGCTAAAAAACTGGCAGTAAAAGAAAATAAGTAGAATTTTGCTAAAATGTTTGCTATAATCTTAAAAGTAAAGCGAGCTAACTAAAGGAGTAGTATCTTGGCTAGTATCAATTAAGAGAATAGTACATGATGGTGAGAGTACTTATTGATATCCTTGTGAATTCACCTTTATAGTGGGACTAATCATCCCCGGAAGATATTCCGTTATCAATTAATTAAGGTGTACCTATATTTATATAGGTAAATCAGGATGGTACCGCGTGAATACTAGCGTTCCTGTTTTCAGGAGCGCTTTTTTAATTTAGGAGGAAATGATGGAAAAGATTCAAGAAGTTCAGCAGGATGGTCTTAAGGCTATTGAAGAATGTTCTAACTTGGAACAGTTAAATCAGGTAAGAATAGACTATCTAGGTAAAAAGGGCCATGTTCAATCATTAATGGCTCTTATGAAAGATTTAAGTAAAGAAGAAAAACCAGTATTTGGTCAAAAAGTTAATGTTTGTAAACAAACATTAACAGCAGCATTGGAACAGAAACAGGAAGTATTAAAAGTTGAAGCTTTAAAAAATCAGTTAGTTAAAGAAAAAATTGATATTACTTTACCTGGTTATAAACCAGTAGTTGGTACTGTTCATCCTTTGATGATGATTCAGCAGGAATTGGAAGATTTATTTGTAGGTATGGGATATAGTGTAGCAGAAGGTCCAGAAATCGAATTAGATCTATATAATTTTGAAAGAGCTAATTTACCTAAGGATCATCCAGCACGTGATATGCAGGATACTTTCTATATCACACCTCAAACATTATTAAGAACACATACAACAGCTATTCAGATGCGTGTATTGGAAGCTAGTAAAGGTCAGCTTCCTATTAAACTTATCTGTCCTGGTAAAGTATATCGTCGTGATGATGACGATGCTACTCATTCTCATCAGTTTATGCAGATGGAAGGCTTAGTAGTAGGAGAAAATATTACTTTAGCTGATTTAAAGGGTACATTAAAATTCTTTGCTCAAAAGATGTTTGGTGAAGATCGTGAAATCAGATTTAGACCTAGTTATTTCCCATTTACAGAACCAAGTGTTGAAGTAGATGTTACCTGCCATATGTGTGGTGGTAAAGGATGCCCTGTTTGTAAGCATACAGGCTGGATCGAAATCTTAGGTGCTGGTATGGTTCATCCTAATGTTTTAGAAATGAGCGGTTTTGATAGTAAGAAGTGTAGTGGTTTTGCCTTTGGTATTGGCTTGGAAAGAGTTGCTATGCTTAAATATGGTATTGATGATATTCGTAATTTCTATACTAATGATGTGAGATTCTTGAAGAATTTCAATAGATTTGATTAGGAGGATATATAGATGAAGATCAGTTATAATTGGTTAAAAAATTATGTTAACCTTGATGATATCACACCTGAGCAATTAGCTGATAAATTAACGACAGCTGGTTTAGAAATTGAAGATGTATATCATTATGTTCAAGGAACAAACTTAACTATTGGTGAAGTATTAACATGTGAAAATCATCCTGATAGTGATCATCTGCATGTTTGTACGGTTAATATTGGTGATGCTGTTAATCAGATCGTATGTGGTGCTCCTAATGTCAAAGCTGGTATTAAGGTAATAGTTGCTAAACCTGGTGCTGTTTTACCAGAAATTACGATCAAGGCTTCTAAGGTTAGAGGTGTTGAATCTAATGGTATGATCTGTGCTTTGTTTGAACTTGGTGTTGATAAAAAGAATTTAAGACAAGATCAAATCGATGGTATTGAAATCTTAGGTGATGATGCTATCGTTGGTGAAGATCCAATTAAGTATTTAGGATTAGATGATGTTATTTTAGATGGTTCTCCAACTCCTAATAGACCAGATCTATTAAGCATGTGGGGTGTAGCTAAAGAAGTTGGTGCAGTATTAAAAAGAGAAGTAAATTTACCTAAAGGTATTGATTCTACTACTGTTGGTACTAAGTCTAATTTCCATATTGAGTCACAAACTGATAAGTGTCCTTATTTCTTAGGAAAAGTTGTTAATAAAGTAGTTGTTAAACCTTCTCCTAAATGGATGAGTGATCAGTTACATGCTGCTGGTATTAAATCAATTAATAATGTTGTTGATATCAGTAACTACGTAATGTTAGAAACTGGACAGCCATTACATTTCTATAATTTAAGTAAATTAAGTCATCAGGATATTAC
>JALEVB010000016.1 GCA_022780745.1 Erysipelotrichaceae bacterium | reverse complement strand
ATCTGGGCAATTCAGCAAAAGGGTTATGAAGCTATTGTTATTAATAATAATCCGGAAACTGTTAGTACTGACTATGAAGTAAGTGATAAATTATATTTTGAGCCTTTATGTATTGAAGATGTTATGCATGTTATTGATTTGGAAAAACCTGAAGGAGTAATTGTTTCTTTAGGTGGTCAAACGGCTATCAATCTTTCACAGAAGCTAAAGGATTATGGAGTTAAGATCATTGGTACGGGAGTTGAAGCTATTGAAAAAGCTGAAAATAGAGATAGCTTTGACAAAGTAGTTAAGCATACCAATATTCCTTTACCAAAGGGTAAAGCTGTTACTAATATTGAAGATGGTTTAGCTGCTGCTAAGAATATCGGCTATCCTGTATTAGTTAGACCATCATTTGTATTAGGTGGTAGAGCGATGCAGATAGTCAATGATGATAAGCAGTTAGTAGAGTATTTAACTAATGCTGTTAAAATTGATGAAGATCAGCCAGTATTAGTTGATAAATATATATGTGGTACAGAAGTAGAAGTTGATGCGATATGTGATGGTGAGGATGTCTTTATTCCTGGTATCATGCAGCTGGTTGAAGCTACTGGTGTTCACTCTGGTGATTCAATGAGTGTTTATCCGCCTTATTCTTTAAGTCAGAAAGTTAAAGATACGATTGCTGATTATACTATTCGTTTAGGTTTGGCTATAGGTATTGTTGGTTTATTTAATATTCAGTTTATTGTTGATGAGCATGATGATGTTTATGTTATCGAAGTTAATCCTCGAAGTAGTAGAAGTGTACCATTCTTATCAAAGTCTACTGGTATTAAGATGGCTAATATTGCTACTAAGGTCATGTTGGGTGATAGTTTAAAGATGCAGGGATATGGTACTTGTGTCATGGAAGAAAAGAAGAGATATTATGTTAAGACACCTACATTCTCTTTCTCTAAATTGCATGGATTGGATGCTTATTTGTCTCCTGAGATGAAGTCTACTGGTGAAGCTATTGGTTATGATAAGACTTTAAATCGTGCTTTATATAAGTCTTTACAGGCTAGTAATCTAAGAGTTGTAAATTATGGTACGGTATTTGTTACTTTGGCTGATAAGGATAAACAAAGAGCTGTTGATCTTATTAGAAGATTCTATGATCTAGGCTTTAATATTGAGGCTACTAGTGGTACGGCTAAGTATTTAAAGGAAAATGGAATCAAGACAAGAGTTAAAAAGAAAATCTCTGAGGGTTCTAGTGAAATATTAGATTCAATCAGAAAAGGACATATTACCTATATCGTTAATACTTTGACTACTAGTGATAATTCTAATCGTGATGGCTATCAGATCAGAAGATGTGCTGTTGAAAATAATGTTACTGTATTTACAAGTTTAGATACTGTTAATGTTTTATTGAATATCTTGGAAGAAATTACAATGCAGGTATCATGCATTGATGATTAGAGGTTAAAATGAAGAAAATAGAGTATTATGAAATAATTAGCAATAAGGCTTTAACTGCTGATATTTATGAAATGGTTCTAAGGGGTGATACTTCATGGATCGATGCCCCTGGCAAGTTTATGAATATTAAAGTTGAAGGCAAGTTTTTAAGAAGACCTATTTCTATTTGTGACTGGGATGCTGATAGTTTAACTATCATCTATAAAGTTGTTGGTGAAGGTACAGCGTGGTTTAAAAGCTTAGAAGCTGGTAAAACAATTGAAGCATTAGTTGGACTAGGTAATGGATTTAAGTTTGATGATAAACATTTGCTTATTATAGGTGGTGGAGTTGGTATTCCACCAATGTATGGAGTTTGTAAACAGATGGTCAAACAAGGTTTAAAACCTATCGTTATCTTAGGTTTTCAAAGTGCTAAAGATATGTTCTATGTTGAAAAATTTAATGCGATATGTGATAAATTATATATATCAACTAATGATGGTAGTGCTGGTTTAAAAGGCTTTGTTACCGATGTCATGGTTAAAAATGATCTATGTGATATTCCATATATGACATGTGGTCCATTAGTAATGGAAAAAGCTATTTATAAATGTTCTAATACGCATGGTCTTATTTCTTTTGAAGAAAGAATGGGCTGTGGATTTGGAGCTTGTATGGGCTGCTCAATGGAAGTAAAAGATGGATATGTAAGAATATGCAAAGAAGGCCCAGTTATAGAAAGTGAGCGATTACTATGGACAAAAGATTAGAAGTTACTTTATCAGATCTTACTCTTGATAATCCAGTTATTCCTGCTAGTGGAACCTTTGGTTTTGGATATGAATTCTGTGAATTTTATGATATCAATATCTTAGGTAGTATTGCAACTAAGGGTACTACTTTAAATCCGCGTTTTGGTAATCCTACACCACGTATTGCTGAATGTGATGAGGGTATGATCAACTCTGTAGGATTACAGAATCCTGGACTTGAAAAAGTTGTTAATGAAGAATTTGTTAAATTGGCTAAAGTGTTTAATAAGAAAGTAGTTGCGAATATTTCTGGCTTTTCGCTTGAAGAATATGTTGAATGTGCTAAAGTAATGGATAAGCAGGATATCGTAGGTATTATTGAAGTAAATATTTCTTGTCCAAATGTTAAGCATGGTGGCATGAGTTTTGGTACTGATCCTAATATGGCTTATGAGATCACTAAGGCTATCAAGGATGTTACAACTAAACCCGTATATATTAAATTAAGTCCTAATGTTACTGATATCGTAAGTATTGCTAAGGCATGTGAACAAGGTGGTGCTGATGGTATCAGTATGATCAATACTTTATTAGGTGCCAGATTTGATCTTAAGACTGGTAAACCTATTATTCATAATATTATGGGTGGCTTTAGCGGACCTGCTATTAAGCCTGTTGCCTTAAGAATGGTTTATCAGGTATATGAAGCAGTTAATATTCCAATCATTGGTATCGGTGGTATTGCCAATGCGAAAGATGTTATTGAGATGATGTATGCAGGAGCTAGTGCTATTCAGGTTGGAGCGGCAAATTGTCAAGATCCATATGTGTGTAAGAAGATAATTGATGATCTTCCTAAGTTGATGGATGATCTTCATATCGATAATTTAAAAGATATAATAGGGAGGGCTCATAGATGAGAGAAGTAATTATCGCGTGTGATTTTTCTAGTAAGGAGGCTACATTAGCATTTTTAGATCAGTTTAAGGATGTTAAGCCTTTTGTTAAGATTGGTATGGAACTTTATTATGCTGAAGGACCATCTATTGTTAAGGAAATCAAAGAAAGAGGTCATAAGATCTTCTTAGATCTTAAGTTACATGATATTCCTAATACGGTATATAAGGCTATGAAGAATGTTGCAGCTTTAGGTGTTGATATGACTAATGTTCATGCAGCTGGTACAATTGAGATGATGAAGGCAGCTAAAAAGGCTATTGATGAAGTTAATCCAAATACTAAATTAATTGCGGTTACGCAATTAACTAGTACTAGTGAAGAAATGATGCAGAAAGAATTATGGATCGATCATCCAATCAATGATACGATTCAGCATTATGCCTTAAATACTCAGCAGGCAGGTTTAGATGGTGTTGTTTGTTCACCACTTGAAGCTAAGCTGGTAAAAGATGTATGTAATGAAGATTTTATTACGGTAACTCCAGGTATTAGATTTGATGATGCCAGCAAAGGTGATCAAAAGCGTGTAACTACTCCAGCTATGGCTAGAGAAATTGGCAGCAGTTATATCGTAGTTGGAAGACCAATAACAGCTAGTGATGATCCGGTTGCAGCTTATAATAGATGTGTTAGAGAATTTGTAGGAGAATAATGATGGAAAAGTTAATTGCAAAAGATTTATTAAGTATTAATGCCGTATTTTTAAGACCTGAAAACCCATTTACATGGGCTAGTGGTATTAAGTCACCAATTTATTGTGATAATCGTTTAACATTATCAGATGTTAAAGTAAGAGAAGATGTTGAGAATGCTTTAGCTCAAATTATTAAAACTCATTTTCCTGAATGTGAAATGGTTATGGGTACAGCTACAGCTGGAATTGCTCATGCAGCAATCGTTGCTACAAAGTTAAATATGCCTATGGGTTATGTAAGAGCTAGTGCTAAAGATCATGGTAGAGCTAATCAGATCGAAGGTAAATGTGAAGCTGGTACTAAGGTAGTAGTAATTGAGGATCTTATTTCTACTGCTGGTAGTTCTTTGGAAGTAGTTAAAGTATTACAAGATAATGGGGTTGAAGTATTAGGTATGGCTAGTATCTTTACTTATGGTATGAAGAAGGGTTTAGATCGTTTAGCTGAAGCTAAGGTTAAGAATGTTTCTTGTTCTAATCTTGATGTTTTGGTTGATGTAGCTGTTGAAGAAGGATATATCAAACCTGAAGATAAGGAAAAACTAATTCATTTTAGAAATAATCCTAGTGATGAGTCTTGGATGCAAAAATAAATTCTTTTATTTAAATAATATGTTTGCTATAATATTCAAGTAAAAAATGAAGGGTGGTATTATTAATGGGTAGAGCTCATGAAGTCCGTGCAGCAAGCATGGCTAAAACGGCAGCCATGAAAACTAAATTATATTCTCGTTTTGGAAAGGAATTATATATTGCCGCTAAGTCAGGTGTTCCTGATCCTGATATGAACTTGAGTTTAAAAAGAAAAATAGCAGAAGCTAAGGCTAACCAGGTACCTGCTGATGTTATTAAAAGAGCTATTGAAAGAGCTAAGGGTGGAACAGATGAATCATATGATTCTTGTCGTTATGAAGGTTTTGGTCCAGGTGAAAGTACAATTATTATTGATTGTTTAACTAATAACGTTAATAGAACGGTTAGTGCTGTTAAAACATGTTTTAATAAGGCTCATGCAAAGATGGGTGTTAGTGGATGTGTTAGTCATAGCTATGATGAAGTTGGTTTATTTGTATTAAAATATACTGATGAAGAAGCAATGTTAGATGCATTGATGATGGCAGAAGTAGATGTTATTGATATTGAAGTAGAAGAAGATACAATGACAATTACAACTAGCTTTGCTGATTTTGCTAAGGCACAGGATGCTATTAGTGAATTGATCCCTGATGTAACATTTGAAGTTTGTGAAGTTACAATGTTACCTCAAGATTATGTTACAATTGATAATCCTGAAGATAAGGAATTGTGGGATCGTTTATTAAATCTTCTAAATGAATGTGAAGATGTAAATAAGATTTATCATAATGTTAAGTAAGATTATGAATGATTTCATAATCTTTCTTTATATTTAAAAGGAGTAAAAATATGGCTTGTACAACAATTTTAGTAGGAAAAAAGGCTAGTTATGATGGTTCAACCATGATAGCAAGAAATGATGATGGACACTATGATGTAAAAAAATTAGTTGTCGTAGATCCAAAGAAACAACCAAAGAAATATAAAAGTGTGATTTCACATGTTGAAGTAGAACTTCCTGATGAAGCACTTAGCTATACCTGCTGTCCTAATGTTGATGAAAAAGATGGTATTTGGGCTGCAGCTGGTATCAATAGTGCCAATGTTTCAATGACGGCAACTGAAACGATTACTAGTAATGCTAGAGTATTAGGGGCTGATCCTTTAGTTAGATATAAGAAGGCTAGTTCTAAAAAAGAAAAAGATGTTATTGGTGGCATTGGTGAAGAAGATCTTGTCGTATTAGTTTTACCTTATATCAGATCTGCTAAAGAGGGTGTTATTAGACTTGGTCAGTTATTAGAAAAATATGGTACTTATGAGTCTAATGGTATTGCCTTTAGTGATGAAAATGAAATCTGGTGGCTTGAGACTATTGGTGGTCATCATTGGATAGCTGCTAGAGTTAAAGATGAAGAATATGTTATTATGCCTAATCAGTTTGGTTTAGATCATTTTGATCTAGAAGATGCTTTAAGTACGCAAAAAGAATATATGTGTTCTAAAGATCTAAAGGAATTTATTGATAAATATCATTTGGATTGTAACAATGATGGTAAATTCAATCCACGTTTGATCTTTGGTTCTCATGATGATCAAGATCATGTATATAATACTTGTCGTGCATGGTATATGGCTAGATATTTTAATCCACGTACTTATAAATGGGATGGTGAAGATGCTGATTTTACACCAGAAAGTGATGATATTCCATGGTCATTAGTTCCTGAAAGAAAGATCACAGTTGAAGAAGTTAAGTATATCTTGTCTTCTTATTATCAGGGTACTAAATATAATCCTTATTCAGCAGTTGCTGGTAAAACAGCAGGTATGTATCGTACGATAGGTATTGCTAGAACAGGATTTATGTCTATTAATCAGATAAGACCATATGTAAATAGTGAAATCAAGGCTGTTGAGTGGATATGCTTTGGCCCTAATCCATTTAATAGTGTATTGCCTTTCTATACTAATACTTTAAAGATGCCTAAATATGTATCTGGTACAACTTTAGAAGTTAGTACTGATAGTTTCTATTGGAATAGTCGTTTGATCGGTGCTTTAACCGATCCATGTTATGCTGCGAATATTCAAAATGTTGAAAGATATCAAAAGATGATTGCGGCAACATCTACGGCTATTTTAAATGAATATGATGCTAAAATGATGGAAAAGAATGATTATTCTTTAATTGATGAAGCAAATCAGAAGATTGCAGATAATGCTAAAGCAATAGTTAGTGATACTTTAAATAAAGTATTATATGTTGCTAGTACACAAATGAAATGTAATTTTAATCGCGCTGATAATTAACAGGAGGAATTATGGATCTAAAGCTGGTCATATGTGATATCGATGGAACACTGGTTAGTGATGATAAAAAATTATTGCCACTTAGTAAGAAGATGATTCAAACTTTACATGATAGACATATTATGTTTGGAGTGGCTAGTGGCAGACCGGTTGATGAATTAGCTGGATTAGCTTTAAAATGGGGCTTAGGATTTGATTTTGATATTGTCATAGGTATGAATGGTGCTGAATTATATGATGGTATCAGTAAGCAAAGATATGATTATTTTAAGTTAAAGAAAGATTGGATCAAAGAGA
This sequence comes from Erysipelotrichaceae bacterium, assembly GCA_022780745.1. Taxonomy (GTDB): domain Bacteria; phylum Bacillota_I; class Bacilli_A; order Erysipelotrichales; family Erysipelotrichaceae; genus JALEVB01. Next base: position 569 of record JALEVB010000016.1, on the reverse strand, counting down.
TTATTGATATCTTAAAGCCTTTTAACTTAAATCCTTATATGTATAAGGGCAATAAAATATTATGTTTATATGATGATGAGAATATGCAAAATTCTTCAAAGAAGTCTAATAAGATGCTAAAAGTAGCTAAAGATATTAGTGATTTTTATGAAGAAGATAATGCTAAGATCATGTTTAAGATCGATGAAAATAGAATAGACAAGATCATGGAATATGCTAATAAACATAAAAGAGATGAGTATATTGCCTTTAAAACCCAGCCTATCATGCTGGAATTTGCGGATAAAAGAGTAGCTAAAGGCTATGCTTTAAGTAAGTTTTGTGAAATGCATGATATTGATTTATCTTCTGTTATGGCTTTTGGTGATATGGATAATGATATATCGATGTTAGAAACAAGCGGTTTTGGAGTTTGTTTGATCAATGGTTCAGATACAACCAAAAAGATTGCGGATGATATTACGGAAAAAAGTAATAATGAAGATGGATTTGGTTATTATATGCAAAAGGTGCTATCTAAATTTTGATAGCACCTTTAGTTTCCTGTTCAATGATTTTTTTGGCAATAT
>JALEVB010000029.1 GCA_022780745.1 Erysipelotrichaceae bacterium | reverse complement strand
CAGATATGTAATTATGATATTAGTACTTATAGCGTTATTAAGAGTTTTGAGATCTGTGATGGGTTAACGACGCAGTTTGATCGTGCTAAGACAGTGTATGAGTATGTTATTGATAATATTGATTATGACTGGGATAAGTTTGAAGAAGTTGATGGCAAGTATGTTATTCCTAATAATGATGTTACCTATGAACTTAAAAAGGGTATATGTTTTGATTATAGCAGTTTGATGTGTTCAATGCTTAGAAGTGAAGATATTGCCTGTAAGATCATGACGGGTTATGTTGAGGAAGGATATCATTCCTGGGTAGAGATCTATATTGATAATATTGGTTGGATCAATCCAAGGGTTTATTTTGAGAGTAATAAATGGACTTTGTTGGATCCAACATTTGATGCGATGGATAATAAATATGATGGTGAGTATCAGATTAAATATGAATATTAAGGGGTAAGGAATATGGATAATTATAATCGTAATATTATGTTGTTTTGTGATGATCTAAAGCTTGTTTATAATAGTGGGATATTTACTAGTGATGCTTTGAGAATCATGGCTAAGCAGGCTGATAAGAGCTTTAGTGATGTTTTGAATAGGATGGCTGATAGCTTGGATAAGGGTAATAGTTTTGCTCAAAGTATAAAAGAGGCTGATTATTTTGATGCTTATCTGGTTAAAATGATCGAAATAGGTGAACAAAGCGGTTATCTTGAACAGGTATTCAATGCATTAAGTACTTATTATCATCGTTTATATCAGTTAAAGAATAATTTAAAGGATGCCATTACTTATCCTTGTATTTTAGTATGTATGATGCTGGTAGTCTTATTAGTTTTGATAATTAAAGTATTACCATTATTTGATGAAGTATTAAAGGATCTTGGTACTGGTTTAAGTGGTTTTAGTTTAGCTTTGATGGATCTTGGTGGTTTGTTAGCTAAATATGGATTAGTGATCATCATGATCATTATTCTAGTTATTGCATATCTAATAATAAATACCAGCAAGAAGAGTAAGAATATTATTATGTATTTAAGTAATTTTAGTTTTAGTAAAAAGCTAAGTTATGACTTGGAAGTATCGCAATTAAGTTATGCATTAAGCATGTTATTTGATAGTGGCTATGAAATAGAACAAGCATTTAAACTGGTTTTAGAACTGATTGATAATAAAAAATTAAAAACTAAACTAATTAATGTTAATAATAAACTGGATAATGGTGAAAATATTGAAAATGCTTTAATAGAAGAAGCAATATTTAAAGGTTTATATAATCAGATGATCATCTTAGGTTTTAAAGCTGGTAAACATAATGAAGTCATGAGTAGTATTGCGATTGCGTATGAAGATGAGGTAAATAAGAGTATTAATAAATTTTTAAATATTATTGAACCAGCATTGGTAGCTAGTTTAGCTATGGTAATGGGTATTATTTTAATTAGTGTAATGTTGCCACTTATTTCAATCATGGCTAATATAGGTTAATGATATGAAAAAGATTTTAGTTAGTGTTGGTATTAGCTTGATCTTTATGATCTTGTTATTGATGGGTATTAATATGATCGATGATCGTTATCATAAAGATGCTATTGAAAGATTAGAAGATAATATTAAGAAAGCTGCAATGAACTGTTATAGCATTGAAGGATATTATCCAAATGATGTTAGTTATCTAGAAGAAAAGTATGGGGTAGTTATTGATCATCAAAGATATAATGTCTTTTATGAGGCTATTGCTTCTAATGTATTTCCGGATATAAAAGTATTTAAGAAAGAGTAGAAAATGAAAAAGAATTATGTAGTTGAAATATTATTTACTTTATTATTATTTATGATCTTTGTCATAGGTAGTTTTTTGATCGTTGTCTATACAGCTAATGTTTATGAAAATATGAATAGACAAAATAAGGAAGTAAATAATGTTCGCTTACCTTTGTCATATATATCAAAAAAATATATGCAGTCTTATAATGATGATAGTTTTTATTTAACTACTATTGATGGTATAGATTGTATAGCTATTGAAGAAGATATGGATAATATTACTTTGTTGTTTTATCGTGATCATTATCTATATGAATTATTATGTAATAGGAATAATATTGATCTAAATGTGGCATATCGATTATTTGAAGTAAGTGATATGGCTTTTTATGCATATGATGATCATATTGAAGTGAAAGTTAATAATGATAGTATCTATCTGGGAGGAAAGAAACATGAATAAGCATACCAGGAGTTTTAATGTATTGATTGAAATGTTGATTTGTGTCTGTTTCTTTGTGACTGTTACTTTTGTCTGTGTTAATGTGATGGTTAGATCATATAAGTTAAATGATAAGGCAAATCACTTACAGAAGGCTATTTTACATAGTGATATGCTAGCTAATAAAATAAGTGGATGTGATAAAGAAGGATTGGCTGAATATTTAGATAGTGATGGCTATGAATATGAAGATATGATCGTTAAAGTTAGTATCATTGATAAAGAAGAAGGCAGTAGATATTATAAATATGATTTTGATATTAGTATTTATTATCAGAATGAATTGCTTAATGATATCAAGCTTAGCAAGATAGGTGATAAATATGAATAAACATAGTGTTGCAAGTGGACTAGGCTTATCAAGCCTGTTGGTGGTCTTTGTTAGCTTATGTATGATCTTATTATCAGTATTATCATTAACTAATGCTAATAGTAATATGAAAACAGCAAAGAATTATCAAAAAAGTGTCAATGATTATTATAATGCCTGCTTTGAAGCAGATAAGATCTATTATGATCTCGTCAGTTTAATTGATAATAATGATCAAAATGAATTAAAAAAATATCTAAATTTATATAAAGTTGATTTGTCAAATAACGAAATTAGCTATAAAATAAATATTGACAATAATAAATATTTGTTTGTAAAAATAAATTTAGATGGAGAAGTTAAGCAATATCAGCTAATCGAAATAGCTGATGCTGATTATGAGAAGAAGGGATTTGACTATTGAGGGAAAAGATATGGTTATTCAGGATATCTTAGAACAAGCTATTATTAGAGGTGCTTCTGATATTTTTATCGTTGCTGGTGCCATGTTGTCTTTTAAGATCAATGGTGAGATTCAAAAAGTCGCTGATTATAAACTAATGCCTAAAGATACATTAGAACTTATTAGTCAGATCTATGAGATCAAAGATGGTAATAGAAAGAATGTTATTAGTCATAATGAGGATGACTTTAGTTTTTCTTTAAAGAAGCTTGGACGTTTTAGAGCGAATATTTATTATCAAAGAGGTTCTTTAGCTGCAATCTTAAGAGTTGTTCGTTTTGAACTTCCTGATCCTGATTCTTATCATATTCCTAAGAATGTGATGGATCTAGCTAGGATGCAAAAGGGATTGATCTTGGTTACTGGAAGTGCTGGTAGTGGCAAGTCTACTACTTTAGCATGTATGATCGACGCTATTAATCAAAGTAGAAATGCGCATATTATTACTATTGAAGATCCAATTGAATATCTTCATAGTCATAAGAAGAGTATTGTTAGTCAAAGAGAAGTTGCTCATGATACTGCAGATTATCCTAGTGCTTTAAAAGCAGCTTTAAGGGAAGCTCCTAATGTTTTGCTGGTTGGTGAGATGCGTGATATTAATACGATGCAGATCGCTATTAGTGCAGCTGAGACTGGTCATCTGGTTTTAAGCAGTTTGCATACTAATAATGCGACGGAGACTATTAATCGTATTATTGATGTATTTGATACTTCAAGGCAGCAGCAGATCAGAGTACAGCTGGCAATGAATTTACAGGCAGTTGTTTCACAGCAGTTAATACCTGCCAAAGATCAGACATTAGTACCAGCTTTTGAAGTTTTAACGATGACTAATGCAATTAGGACATTGATTAGAGAAAATAAGCTACATCAGATACCAAATATGATTGCAACTGGTAAAGAATATGGTATGATGGCAATGGATGATGCAATTTACAAGCTTTATCAAGATGGGAATATTGATAGAACTACTGCTTTACTATATGCTAGTAATCCTGATGTATTAAGTAAGAAAATATAGGGGAATAAAAGTGAAATTAAAAGTATATTTGTTTGGAAGACTGAGGCTAGAACTCAATGGAAACATAATTGATCTGGAAGAATTATTAGGTAATCAGTTATCTAATGTTTTTGCTTTGCTTGTATGTAATAATGAAAAAGGAGTTACCAAGAATGAATTGATTGAAAAGTTCTGGTATGATTCTGAAAATCCTGCTAATGCATTAAAATATGCTATTTTTAGATTAAGAAATACATTAAAACAGGAACCTTTATTAAGTGATTATAATATCGTTGTTACTAATAAAACAGGCTATACGATCAGTGATGAGTTTGAAATTGAATTAGATGTTGAAGAATTTGAGACTAAATATTATCTGGCTAAACAAAATAACAGTTTAGGTTTTTATCGTGAATGCTTTGATATGTATGCTACCTTTTTAGATGGTTTAGATAGTGACTGGACTGTTAATGAACGTTCACATTATCTTCAGCAGTATCTGCAGTTATCAGCTGTTTTAGCTAAATTGTATTTGGATATTTATAAAAATGAAGATTGTATGATGGTTGCTAAGAAGGCCTTATCATATGATAAGTATAATGAAGAATTGATTTATTGTTATATTAATAGCTTAATTGAGAATAAACAGTATAATGAAGCCCTAAAGTATTATGATAATGTTTCACGTTCATTTAAAGAAGAAATGGGCTTTAAATTAAATCTTAAGAATAAGAATCTGTTTGATATTATTTCCAGCAAGAATAAGAATATTGATAAAGTCGATTTATTTAATAATGAGAAATTCTTATCAGCAATGTATGTTGACAGCAAGACTTTTAAGTCGATCATTACTTATGAAATGCGTAATAAGATCAGAGAAGATAATCATCGTTATGTAGTCTTTATTAATAGTAAAAAACCTGGTGATATTGATAAGATCATTACCGCGATCGGTGTTAATTTAAGGCTTAATGATATTTATTGCAAGATAGATGATTATACTATTGGCTTATGTATGAAACTAGCTAGTAAGGAAGATATTGATATTGTTTTTAAACGTTTATATGCTAAGTTTATTGATATCGTTGATAAAGAGAATATTAGTTATGAAATAAAGGATTTATAGGATGATCATTGATGTTGAACAAGTAAAAAAAGAAATAATTGAAGTTTGTAAAACTTTAGTTTTTGAATACCCAAAAGATGTTAAAAGAAGATTGTTAGAAGCTAAAATGGCTGAGAATAATGAAAGAGCTGTTTTAGCTTTAAATATGTTAGAAGATAATATGAATATTGCTTTAGATAAACATATACCTATTTGTCAGGATACTGGCATGGTTATTGTTTATATGCAATTAGGTTATGATGTATGTTTTAACGGGGATATTAATGAAGCAATCAATGAAGCTGTTAGAATAGGATATCAAGATAATTATCTAAGGAAATCAGTTGTTAGTGATCCTTTATTTGATCGTATCAATACTAAAGATAATACTCCTTGTGTTATTCATGTTGAATATATTAAGGAGTCTAAACTGATCATTGATATTTGTGCTAAAGGTTTTGGCAGTGAAAATATGAGTAGAGTTATGATGCTTAAACCAGCGATGGGAGTTAATGGTGTTAAGGATTTTGTCATTGAAACAGTAAAGGAAGCTGGTCCTAATGCCTGTCCTCCAATGGTTATTGGTGTAGGAATTGGTGGTAGTTTTGATAATGTTACTTATTTAGCTAAGAAAGCTTTATTTAGAGATTTAGATAGTTCTAATCCTGATAGCCGATATAAACAATTGGAGGATGAATTATTAACTAAGATCAATGAGTTAAATATTGGTCCTTTAGGATTAAAGGGTAAAACGACAGCATTAAAGGTTAATATTGAATATTATCCGACACATATTGCAGCCTTACCGGTTGCGGTTAATATCTGTTGTCATGTTTCTAGACATGCAAGGGTGGTAATTTCATGATAAGGATTGATTTATTGCATGATATTGATAAGTTTGAAAGCTTAAAAGCTGGTGATCTGGTTTATTTAAGTGGTATTGTTTATACTGCTAGAGATGCTGCTCATTTAAGAATGAAAAAGCTTATCGATGATCATAAGGAACTACCATTTGACTTAAAGAATAATGGCATTTATTATGTTGGGCCATGTGAAAGTCAGCCTGGTATGATCTATGGCAGTGCTGGGCCTACTACCAGTAGTCGTATGGATGTATATACGCCAGAGTTATTGGATCTAGGTTTAAAGTTTTGTATTGGCAAAGGTAGACGTAGTAAAGAAGTTAAAGATGCTTTAGTTAGAAATTCAGCGATTTATTTTATTGCCGCTGGAGGAGCAGGAGCTTTATATGCTAATTGTGTAACTAAAGTAGAAAATGTTGCCTTTGAAGATTTATTAAGTGAGTCAATTAAAAAATTAACTATTAAAGATTTTCCTGTATTTGTAGGAATTGATACTAATGGTAATGATATATATGAAGGAGAATAAAGATGGATGTTTATGAACAGGCACTAATGTTGCATGAAAAAAACCGTGGTAAATTAGCTATTCAAACTAAAGTGCCATGTGAAAATGCTGAAGATCTTAGTTTAGCTTATACTCCAGGAGTTGCTAGACCATGTCAGAAGATCAAAGAAGATGAAGAGAATTCGTTTGTTTATACTAATCGTGCCAATACGGTCGCAGTTATTACTGATGGTAGTGCTGTATTGGGATTGGGTAATATTGGGGCAGCAGCAGGTTTGCCAGTTATGGAAGGTAAGTGCTTATTATTTAAGCGTTTTGCTGATATTGATGCTTTTCCTATCTGTTTAAAAACCCAGGATCCTGATGAGATCATTAATATATGTAAGAATCTTGAACCAGGACTTGGTGGTATCAATCTGGAAGATATTAGTGCACCTCGTTGTGTTAAGATCGAACAGCAGCTGATCAAAGAAATGAATATTCCGGTATTTCATGATGATCAGCATGGTACAGCTATTGTTGTGTTGGCTGCTTTAATTAATGCTACAAGATTAATGCATAAAGATCCTGGTGAATATAAGGTCGTAGTATCTGGTACTGGGGCTGCTGGTAGCAGTATTATTAAGACTTTATTTGCTTATGGCTTTAAAGATATACTTGCTTTTGATATTGATGGTTGTTTAAATCAGGATGATAAAGATAGCTATAATGATCTTAAAAAGGAATTATTAGATTATGTTAATCTTAATAATGAAAAATATGCTAGTTTGCAAGAGGGTATCAAGGGTAGAGATATCTTTATTGGGGTAAGTGCTCCTAATCTATTAACAAAAGATATGGTTAAGACTATGAGTAGCAAGCCTATTATTTTTGCCATGGCTAATCCAGTTCCTGAAATTAGTTATGAAGATGCTAAAGCTGCAAATGCTTATATTATTGGCACTGGTAGAAGTGATTATCCTAATCAGATCAATAATATTTTAGCTTTTCCTGGTATTTTTAGAGGGGCTTTAGATGCTAAGGCTACTAAGATCACTAATGCTGAAAAGATTGCTGCTAGTAAGGCAATAGCTTATCTGATCAAGGATGAAGAATTACGTACAGATTATATTATTCCTTCACCATTTGATGAAAGAGTAGTTAAAGCTGTAGCTAAAAGTGTTAAAGAATCTTGTATTGCTAGTGGCAATATTAGAAAATAGTCAAATGAACAGTCTCAAGATAGTAGAGACTGTTTTTTATTGTAAAAGTATTAATTCTCATATTATGTCGTATACAAATCAATAGTCAATGTGATAAAAAAGATGCGAGGTGAATAAGATGGATTAGGTAAAAACAGGAGAATTTTTAAAACAGCTTAGAAAGCAGCAGAATATGACTCAGCAGATGCTAGCTGATAAATTAGGAGTAACTAATCGTAGTGTTTCCAGATGGGAAAATGGTAACACGATGTGTGATCTGGATATTCTGGTAGAATTATCTAAAATGTATAATGTAAGTATTTCGGAGATCTTAAATGGAGAAAAGGATAAAGCAGATGATGAAATGATCATTGTTGAATATGCTAATAAGAAACAGAATATCTTTCGTAAAAATATTCATCTTATGTATCTTTTTAGTTTAGCTTTATTTATTATCTATTTAGTTTGTTTATTTTTGGATATTAGTAATGACTTTTTAGATTTTCTTGAAGGCTTTTGTTTAGGCTTTAATTTAGGAATGATCATTGTTGGCTGTATATATACCAGCAAGTATTTGAATAGTATTACAAAATTTAAACAAAATTTGTTTAAACATTAATTATTTGATAAACTATAATAACAAAAAAGGAGTATTTTTTGATGGCTAAAAAAAGAAAACTTAATGTTATAAATTTTATTCTTTTTGTTATTATCATTATTTTATCTATTATTCTAGTTGTTACTTTATTTATTTTGGGTAAATTGTATTTTGAACAGCGTAGTAATGAGCGTGAAGAAAATAATACTACTGATAATGTTGTTGAAACAATTGAGCCTACACCAATAGTAGAACAAACAACGCAGCCAGTAGTGAGATATACAAATAATTATGATTCTGATAACTGTACTACGGCTTATAATGAGCTGATGCTTATCAATGCTAATTATGATGTTAGTTTAGAATTTATCGAAGAAAGAAAAGAAGAGTTGGTTGATATTACAGCTTTATATGGTATTTTAGAAGCTGGTGGCAATGGTACACCATATCTGGATGAAGAAGCTGCCAGTCATTTAAATGATATGGTAAATGATTATCGAAAGGCTTATGAAGGACATGATCTGCAGACTTTATCTTGTTTTAGAGCGGTTGGTACAACATGTGGAAGAATGTGTGCCACGACGACTACCAGTGATCATCATACCGGATATACTTGTGATCTTGTTGATCCAAGTTATGGTACCAGATTGAATACTGATCTTTTAGATGAACATGTAGAATGGCAATGGTTAGTCGATAATTCTTATAAATATGGTTTTATATTAAGATTTCCTGAAAACTGGGCTGGTGGTAGTATGGATGAGCCTATTAATGTAGATGAGAATGGTACAACGGGTTATTATGAGACATGGCATTTTCGCTATGTTGGGTTAGATGCTGCCTATGATATAGCTAAAGGTGTTTATAATAATGGGGAATATGATTCTTTAGAACATTATTTACTAGCTACTGATATGGTCAATGATCTTAAGATCAAAGATGATAGCTGTCCTTATTTATTAAATCAGTAAAAAATGGTAAGCAGTATATTGCTTACCATGTTTGTTACAAAAGAATAATTATTAAATTATATACCAATAGAACGGTTGCTAAGGATAGAGCTGATACTAAAAATGAAGTGCTTTGATTATAGATGTATGATAATACAGATGTGATCAAAGCATTTAATATATAGCTTCTTATCCATAGATTAATATCATATGGTACAAAGGCAATCGTAAATAATAAACCAAAGAATAAACCAGAAAATAAGATGACCATTAATTCCTGAGATTTAATATTTAAGCGATCAGTTAAGCATTTATAACAGATACTCATTGCAATAGGTAACATTAAGCAATATGCAAATAGCATCAGTATTGCTCCACCATAGTATTTTTTAAATATATGGGGATCAATGGTCAAGAAAGAGCCATGCAATAAGAAATGATTAAATACAAAGATTAGTGCAAAAATAATAATTCCTACTAAGTAATATAATAAGCATTCTTTAAAGTTTCTTTTAATACGATTATAATGAAGTGCTACTAAATTGTAATCATAGATCATAAGGATTGCTGTAAATACGTTGATCAAACAGGTATAACTGATAGTTTCATCATTTAGAAAATAATTTAACACAGGGAATAATAAAGGTATTATAAAAAATATTATCATTGATAATATTATTCTTTTGTAAGTTAATGTTGTTTTTGAAATAGACATTGTATCACCATCTCTTTCTTTATTATTTTAAGATAACATAAAAGAAAATGCAAAAAATTAGTAAAAAAAGCTAAAATTTGGCAACTAGAATAGGAATTTTGATATTTTTAGCTAATATTTATTTAAAAAGAAGGGATGTTTAATATGAAAGGAAGGTTAACAAAAAAAGAAAAGGCAATTGTAATTGCGGACATCATCAATGTTTATAATCAGGCAATTGCCAAAAAGCGTTTAGCTAAGTCTAGTCATAATAATGATTATTTTAGTAAAGATGATCATGAGCTTATTTTTACTATTGAGCAGGCTTTAAGGAATTGCAGTAAAGAAACAAGATTAATTATCAAGAATGATTTTATCTACAAGCAGGAAAAAGACTGGTATTTGGATTATTTTAGCAAATCGACTTATTATCGTTATCAAAATAGTGCTATGGATGAATTTATCAATTGTCTAAATATTTAAACAATGCTAAAATTAAATTACATTCAAGCAAGTAGGAGGTTTGATAAAAATGGTTTTAAAAGGTATTGCTGCATCATCAGGTATTGCAATCGCAAAAGTATATAAATTGCAACAACCTAAATTAACAATTGTTAAAAAGGAAGCTGATAAAGAGGAAGAATTAGCTAAATTAGATAAGGCTTTTACTAAGACTATCAATGATATTGAAGCTATTAAGCAAAGAGCTGCTGCTAACTTATCAGAAGAAGAATTAGCAATTTTTGATGCACACTTAATGATGGCAAATGACCCAGAAATGAAATCACAGATTCAGGATATGATCAAAAATGATGGTGTCAATGCTGAATATGCTACTCAAGAAGTAGCTAATAGTATGGTAGCTATGTTTGAAAGTATGGATAATGATTATTTCAAAGAAAGAGCTGCTGATGTTAAGGACGTTACATTTAGATTACAATGTAATTTAGTAGGAGCAATTATTCCTGACCTTACTGCAATTGATGAAGAGGTAGTTATCGTTGCTGAAGATTTAACTCCTAGCGATACTGCTCAATTAAATAAAACTTATACTAAAGGTTTTGCTACTGCTATTGGTGGTAGAACTTCTCACTCTGCAATCATGGCTAGATCACTTGAAATTCCAGCTGTAGTTGGTTGTGGTAATATTCTAGAAGTTGCTAATCATGGTGATCTATTAATTCTAGATGCTGTTGATGGTGCTGTTATCATTAACCCTAGTGAAGAAGAAGTTAAGGTTTATACTGAAAAGAAAGTTAAATTTGAAGAAGAAAAAGAAGCTTTGAAGATCTTAGTTAACCAGAAGAGTGTTACTGTTGATGGTCATGAAGTTGAATTGGCTGGTAACATTGGTTCTCCAAAAGATGTTGATGGTGTATTAACTAATGGTGGTGAAGGTGTAGGCTTATTTAGAACTGAATTCTTATATATGAATTGTGAAACTGATTTCCCTAGTGAAGATGAACAGTTTGAAGCATATAAAGAAGTTCTAGAACGCATGAATGGTAAGAAAGTTGTTATTAGAACATTAGATATCGGTGGCGATAAGAAACTTAAATATTTCACATTCCCTGAAGAAATGAATCCATTCTTAGGTTATCGTGCTGTTAGATTCTGTCTAGATCGTACTGATATTTTCAGAACTCAGTTAAGAGCTTTAATTAGAGCAAGTGCTTATGGAAGACTTTGCATTATGTTCCCAATGATCGCTACACTTGATGAATTTAGAAGTGCTAAAGCTTTATTTGAAGAAGAAAAAGCTAACCTAATTGCTGAAGGTGTTAAAGTTGGAGAAAAGATCGAAGTTGGTATGATGGTTGAAATTCCTGCTTCTGCTGTATTAGCAGATCAGTTTGCTAAGGAAGCTGATTTCTTCTCAATTGGTACTAATGACCTTATCCAATACTCAATGGCTGCAGATAGAATGAGTGAAAAAGTTTCTTACTTATATCAGCCATTAAATCCAAGTATCTTACGTCTAGTTAAGATGGCTATTGATGGTGCTCATTCACAAGGTAAATGGTGTGGTATGTGTGGAGAAATGGCTGGTGATGAATTAGCTGCTCCAGTATTATTAGGACTTGGTCTTGATGAATTCTCAATGAGTGCTTCAAGTATTTTAAGAGCTAGAAAGATGATCAGATCATTGTCTAAAGCTGAAATGACAGAAATGGCTAATAAAGCTTTACAACAAGAAACAATGGCAGATGTCGTTGAACTAGTGAAAAATAGTTTAAAATAGTATAAAATAAGAGTGTGAATATTCACACTCTTTATTTTAGAAAGGTTCCTAATGAAAAAAGTCATATTTATATCATCTACTGGTGGCCATTTACAGGAATTATTGCAGTTAAAGCCATTGTTTAAGGAAGTAGATGCGACATTAATTACAGAAAAAACGAAGTCGAATAAAGATCTTACTTTAGATATTCCCGTTTATTATTTAGCATATGGTACTAAGAAGCATTTATTTACTTATCTATTTAAGTTTGCATATAATATTTTGAAGTCTTTTTATTACTTTATTGTGATTAGACCTGATGTTATTGTGACTACTGGTACGCATACGGCGGTGCCTATGTGTTATATTGCTCATTTGTTTAAAAAGAAAGTAATATGGATCGAAACATTTGCTAATAGTAAGACAGGTACGGAAGCTGGCAAGATGGTATATAAGATTGCAGATACTTTTATTGTGCAATGGGATAGTATGAAAGAAGTATATCCTAAAGCTATAGTAGGAGGTTCGATATTCTAATGATATTAGTTACACTTGGAACGCAGGATAAACCATTTGTTAGACTTTTAGAAATGGTTCAGCAGCTGATCGATGAAAAGATCATTGATCAAAAGGTTAATGTTCAAGCAGGTTATACCAGCTTTAGTTCTAAAGATATGAATATCTTTGATTATATTGATATGGATAGCTTTAAGAAGATGCTTGATGAATGTGATATTCTTATTACTCATGGTGGAGTAGGGACGATCGTTACGGCTGTTAAAGATGGCAAAAAAGTAATAGGTGTTGCTAGAGAGGCTAGGTATGGGGAGCATCATAATGATCATCAAAAAGAGATCATTGAAACTTTTACTGAAGAAGGATATATCTTAAGTGCCAGCAATGTTGATGAATTAAAAGAAGCATTATTAAAGATCAATGATTTTAAACCTAATAAGTATCAAAGTAATACTGATAGTTTTATTGATCTAATTAGAAAAGAGATAGGAAAATAAAAAAGCTGTTATCAGCTTTTTTATTTTAGATTCTTTTGTGCAAATTTTGCCAGTTTGTATAATAATGGCATTACAGGCAGATCAAATTCACCAACATATTCGATGATGACAGGATTGAAATTAGCTTTGAACTTGGATAGTCCATCATCAAGTGTTCCTTCGATTCCTCCCATATTGACATATTGATATCCCTGTTTAAATGAGTGTTCGATTTTTTTGGTATATAGATAATACTGTGGTCTAAAGGAATTGAAGTCATCATTTCTGCCAGCATATAGCATCTCGCAAGTATTACCAAAGCCTACCATTAGACCTCCAGCAATGATCGTATCACTAGGATATTTGTTTGCCAAGTCATTTATGGCTAATAATTCTTTTTCACTGTTTTTGATCGTTTGTAAGGCTTTATTTTTAGCATTGTTGGTAGCTGTTTCATTTTGTAATGTGTCATTAGCTGCCTTGATACTATCTTCTAATTCTTTTTTATATGTACTGACGTTGACATCAGCTAAATATAGGGTTGCATCTTCTTTATAAACGTCCAGGATCTTTCTAAAGTATTCTTCATTTCTTAGATGAACATTTTTATGTTTTTCGGTTAATTCGATCATTTTTGCAAACTTTTCTACTTCACTATGATCAGCGACCTTGACATTGACATGTCTTTTGATAGCGGCTTTACATGATTTGATCGTTGATTTTGGTAAATGACTATTAAGATCATCGGTATAATATAAGCCCATATGGAAACGTGGCTGTATCGTTTCTTCGATTTTTAGTGTTTTTCCTTTATATATGGCTTTATTGTCTTGTAAGTTATTAATGATCGATAATGCTTTTTGATCATCTGGTTTATCTTTATGATCTAAATCAAATTCTCTTAATTTAATAGCTGGATCGAAGCTTATGAATAGGCAATGTTTGGTTTTGGCCCATTTTTTAAGTTCTTTTAAATAAAATTTTACCAGTTCTTTATTTTCATAGTCCATAATAGGGCCACGTGGTATATACATCATGGTAAATGATAAAGGTAAGTGTTTGATTAGTATTAAACCTGATGCTACTAGTTTATCTTGCTGATAGACTCCAGTTATGCAAGAGTCCCAATTGTCTTTGATCTTGGCCCAGTTACTTGATTGCAATAAATTGCATAAGGGACTTTGTTTAACAAAGTCATCATGGGTCTTAGCATCAATGTTAGTTTTGAATATATACATGTTTTACTCCTTCTAACTTTAATATTATAGCATAGCCTGATATCAATGCTTTATTAAAAGTATACAAATAAAAGTGTTTGTTGCTTGCATTAGTGATAAAAAGTGAGTAAAATTCATAAATAAAAAAGGAAGTTTATATGAGAGTAGGATTAGATGTAGGTTCAACTACCATTAAATGTGTAGTTTTGAATGAAAATGATGACATTGTATATTCATCTTATGAACGTCATTTTAGTAAGATTGTTGAAAAAACAGTGGAACTATTAGAAAAATTAAAGAATGATGTTATTAAAGGTGAAAAATGTCAGTTAATGATTTCCGGTTCTGCGGGAATGGGAATGGCTCAATGTAATCAAATTGGTTTTACTCAAGAGGTTTTTGCGACTAAGATCGCATGTGATAGATTAAATCCTGATGTTGATGTTGTCATTGAGCTTGGCGGAGAAGATGCCAAGATTTTATTTATCAGCAATCGTTTAGAGGTTAGAATGAATGGTTCTTGTGCTGGTGGTACAGGTGCGTTTATCGATCAGATGGCAACATTATTGAATTGTGATGCTTCAAAATTAAATGAATATGCGACTAATGCAACAAGAAGTTATACGATTGCTAGCAGATGTGGGGTTTTTGCTAAGACGGATATTCAGCCATTATTAAATCAGGGAGCAAAGAAGGAAGATATTGCCTTAAGTATCTTTTATGCTATCGTTAATCAGACGATTGCTGGTTTAGCTCAGGGCAGACCTATTAGTGGTAATGTTTTGTATTTGGGTGGGCCTTTGACCTTTTTAAGTAATCTTAGAAAGTGTTTTGATAAGGTTTTAAAGCTTGAGGGTAAATGTCCTGATAATTCTTTATATTATGTTGCTTTAGGGGCTGCTTATAACGCTAGTGATGAAGTTGATCTTAATGAAACGATCGATAAATTAAAGAATTATAGTTCTAATACTTCTTTTGCTTATATTGAGCCTTTGTTTAAAGATGAAGATGATTATCTATCATTTAAACAAAGACATGATCTAGACTATATTCCTAGTGTTGATATCAATAATTATAAAGGTAATGCTTATCTGGGTATTGATGCTGGTAGTACGACATTGAAATGTGTTTTGATCGATGAGGATGGAAATATTCTGTTAGAAGATTATCGTTCTAATAATGGTAATCCTATTGTTTTGATCAAAGATTTTTTAATTAATTTATATACCAGATATCCTGATGTTAAGATCATTGGTTCTGGCTGTACTGGTTATGGTGAGGATATTACTAAGAATGCCTTTAATATTGATGAGGGTATAGTGGAGACGATTGCACATTTGACTAGTGCTAAGCATTTTAAGAAGGATGTTGATTTTATTATTGATATCGGTGGACAGGATATGAAGTGTTTCAAGATCCGTAATGGTATCATTGATAATATTTTTCTAAATGAGGCTTGTTCAAGTGGTTGTGGTAGTTTTTTACAGACTTTTGCGACTAATCTTGGTTATGATATTGCTGATTTTGCTAAGTTAGCTTTATTTGCTGATAAGCCTGTTGATCTTGGCTCTCGTTGTACGGTTTTTATGAATTCTAGTGTTAAACAGGCTCAGAAGGATGGAGCTTCGATTGAGAATATTTCAGCTGGTTTAGCTATTAGTGTTGTTAAGAATGCTTTATATAAGGTTATTAGATGTGCTAGTGTTGAAGATCTTGGCAAGAATATTGTTGTTCAGGGTGGTACTTTTTATAATGATGCGGTTTTAAGGGCATTTGAGAAGGAATTGAATGTTAATGTTATTAGACCTAATATTGCCGGTTTAATGGGTGCCTATGGGGTTGCTTTATATGTTAAGAATAAAAATTACCAAAGCAGCAGTATTTTGACTTTAGATAAACTGTTGAGTTTTGAACATAAAGTAAATAATATTAATTGTGGATTATGTGAGAATCATTGTCAGTTAACAGTTAATACTTTTAATGATAATCGTAAGTTTATTTCTGGTAATCGTTGTGAAAGACCAATTACCAAAAAAGTAAAGACTAAACTTAATATGTATGATGTTAAAAGAGAAAAACTAAAACAGTTTACTGATCTAAAGGGTACTAAAGATATAACGGTTGGTTTACCAATGGGTTTAAATATGTATGAATTATTGCCGTTCTGGTCTGTATTTTTTAATACATTAGGCTTTAATGTTGTTACAAGCAGTTATTCTAATCGTATGACTTACTTAAAAGGACAAAATTCAATACCATCAGATACGGTATGTTTCCCAGCTAAACTAATGCATGGACATATTGAAGAGCTGATAGCTAAAAATGTAGATGTTATCTTTTATCCTTGCATGTCATATAACATTGATGAGCATAATACGGATAATCATTATAATTGTCCAGTTGTTGCATATTATCCTGAGGTTATTAAGGCGAATATCTTGAATTTAAATAAAGTCGATTTTATTTATGATTATAT
>JALEVB010000164.1 GCA_022780745.1 Erysipelotrichaceae bacterium | reverse complement strand
ATTCCTTTTAATTTTATTTATGATTCTTTAGTTGTTTATTTTTCTTTTAGGAAGCTAAAAGTTAGTGATATTAAAAGTGAGTATAAAAACAGTATATTGAGAGTTTTTATTATGGGCTTTGTGGCAGATTTTATTGGGTGTTTATTAATGCTCGGTATTGATTTTATTGAATTGGATGTGACATGGTGGTCAAAATTACAGTTTGCGATGGCATTTGATCCTTTTAGAAATGTTTTGGCTTTTATTGTTGTTACTTTATGTATAATATTTACAGCTATTTTGATTTATGTCTTTAATTATTATTTTTGTTTTAAAAAGACTTCACTTAGTTTAAGTGATATTAAGAAGACTAGTTTGTATTTAGCTGTTTTTACTGCTCCTTATTTATTATATTTACCTAGTATCTGGTTTTATCGTTAATATGTTAAAAAAACATTGTTTTTTACAATTAAAAAAGCTATAATAATGCACGTTTAGAGAAAGGGATATGAACTATGGAATATAACAAAATTATAAATATTGCCGTAATAGCCCATGTTGATGCTGGTAAGTCTACATTGGTAGATGCTTTTTTGAGCCAGAGTCATGTATTTAGAGATAACGAAGAAGTAGTTGATTGTGTAATGGATAGTAATGATCTTGAAAGAGAAAGAGGTATTACTATTTATTCTAAGAACTGTTCTGTTACATATAAAGATTATAAGATCAATATTGTTGATACTCCTGGACATGCGGATTTTTCTAGTGAAGTTGAGCGTATTATTAAAACTGTTGATACAGTTATCTTATTGGTTGATTCTAGTGAGGGTCCAATGCCTCAAACACGTTTCGTTTTACAGAAGTCATTGGAATGTGGTTTAAGACCAATTCTGTTAATTAATAAAATTGATAAAAAGGATTCTCGAATCAATGAAGTAATTGATGAAGTTTATGATTTATTCTTAGATTTGGATGCTAATGATGAACAATTAGATTTCCCTATTTTATATGGTATTGCCAGAGAAGGTATTGTTAGATATTCTCCTGATGATACTAATGAGGATATTATTCCTTTATTTGAGACGATTTTGAAGCATGTTGATCCATATCCAAACTTGATGGAAGAACCATTACAGATGCAGATCTGTGCTTTAGCTTATGATGATTATATTGGCCGTTTAGGTATTGGTAGAGTATATAAGGGTGTTTTACATGATGCTACGACTTATATGGTTTGTGATCCTGATCAAAAGGCTAAGCGTTGTAAAGTAGGTCAGGTTTTTGTATATAAAGGATTGAGCAGGGTTAATGTTAATGAGGCTCAATGTGGTGAGATCGTGATGATTTCTGGTATTCCTGATATTAATATTGGTGATACTTTATGTGGTGGTGATAAAATTGATCCACTTCCTTCAATTGAGATTGAAGAGCCTACTTTGTCAATGAACTTTATGGTTAATACTTCTCCTTTTGCTGGACAGACTGGTAAGTATGTTACTAGTAGAAATATTCGTGAAAGACTTGAGAAGGAACTTGAAGTTAATGTTGGTTTAAAGGTTGAAGAGACTGATTCTACTGATTGTTTTAAGGTTAGTGGACGTGGTGAACTTCATTTGTCTATTTTGCTTGAGAATATGCGTCGTGAAGGTTATGAAGTGGCTGTTAGTAGACCTGAAGTAATCTTTAAGAAGATCAATGGTGTATTAAATGAACCAGTAGAAGAAGTTGTTTGTAGTGTTCCTAATGAGTATTCTGGTACTGTTATTAATAAATTGAATCTTAGAAAAGGTGAGATGGTTAATATTGAAGATGAGGGCAGTTATACTAGAATTACTTATTTAGCTGCTACTAGAGCTTTGATTGGTTATCGTAGTGAGTTTATTAATGATACTAGAGGTGAGGGTACCATGGTTAAAAGACTTCATGGTTATGAACCTTATAAGGGTGAAATTCCTCAAAGAGAAAATGGTGCATTGATTTCTACGGAAACTGGTAAAGCTATGACTTATGCTTTATGGAATATTCAGGAAAGAGGTCAGTTATTTATTAATCCTCAAACTCCTGTATACGAAGGTATGATCATTGGTAAAGCTAGCAAGAATATGGATATGGAAGTTAATCCTATCAAGAATAAGAAGATGACGGCGGTTAGATCTACTGGTAATGATGAAGCTATGAAGCTTGTTCCACCTAAGATCATGTCTTTGGAAGAAGCTATTGAGTTTATTAATGATGATGAATTAGTTGAGCTTACTCCTACCGATATTCGTATTAGAAAGAGATATTTAACTAATCTTGAAAGAAGACAGCATTTAAGAGTTGTTAAGGCTAATGCTGAAAATGAAAATAACTAGGTCATTATGATCTAGTTTTTTTATCAAATTGACAAATAGATAGCTTTGATTAAAAATAAAAGTGGAGGATTATTATGAAAGCTTGTATGTTTTTTGCTTCAGGGTATGAAGAGTGTGAAGCCTTGATCGTTGTTGATATGCTTAGAAGAGCTAATGTTGATATTGATATGATTGGCTTAAATGATATGATCGTTAAGTCAAGTCATAATGTTACAGTTAAGATGGATAAGTTATATGATGATTGTGATTTTGATGATTATGATATCTTTATTTTACCTGGAGGTATGCCAGGTACGACTAATCTTAAAAATGATGAACGTTTATTAGCTTTATTACAGAAGAAATATGATGAAAAGAAACTTATCTGTGCTATTTGTGCAGCACCTAGTGTACTTGCTTCCATTGGTATCCTGGATGGTAAGAAAGCTACTAGTTTCCCTAGTTTTAGATCTTGTTTAGTTAATAGTGAAGTTATGGATGTTAAGTGTGTTCAGGATGGTAATGTGATTACTGCCTGTGGTTTAGGGGCAGCTTTTGAGTTTGCTAAGTGTATTTTAAGTAATATTTTAGATGAAGATAAAGTTGAAGATGTTTATCAAAGAATTTGTTATTAGTTTTTAGTAGTTTGTTTGTTAAAGGATTCACTAGAAAAAATACCATATCTATGGTATTTTTATTATATAAAAAAAAGATTTAGGGGAGAATAATAATATGGCAATGTTTTCAAATGACTCGCGAGCGTTCAAGTTTGACGTTTTAAGAGAGATAGCTGATGAAGCTTTTAATAATGAATTGACTGATGAAAAAATAACAGCGTTTTGTAAGAAGTTAATACCTGGTACTAAGGCTAATTATCGCTGTTGTGTATATAAGGAAAGAGAAGTTCTTAGACAAAGAGCTAGATTGGCTATGGGTAAGATGGCTAATGATGAGGCTGAATATAAGCCTAGACAAATCGTTCAGGTCATTGAAGCAGCATGTGATGGCTGTACGATCAAGAAGATCAGAATTACTGATAACTGTCGTAAGTGTATGGCTAAGGCTTGTTTGAGTTCTTGTAATTTTAATGCAATTACGATTGGTCCAAATCGTGCTGAAATTGATTATGATAAGTGTAAGTCTTGTGGTGCTTGTGCAAGAAATTGTCCTTATAATGCAATTGTTGTGACGGAAAGACCTTGTAGTTCTCATTGTCCTGTTAATGCGATCAGCTGGGATGAGAATGGTATTGCGAGAATTGATGAAGAAAAGTGTATTAACTGTGGTCAATGTATGGCTGCATGTCCATTTGGGGCTATTGAAGATATTAGCTGGGTCGTTCCAGTTGCTCAATTATTGAGAATGAATACGCCATGTATTGCAATTGTGGCTCCTAGTATTCAGGGACAGTTTGAAAATGCTACTTATGCCCAGATCAAGGCTGGTATTAAAGCTTTAGGTTTTGAAAGAGTAGTTGAGGCTGCTGTTGGTGCTGATGGTGTTGCTTATTATGAACATGAAGAACTGATGGAACATATGGAAAAGAAACTTCCTATGACTACTAGCTGTTGTCCAGCTTTTGTTAATATGGCTAAGATCCATTTCCCTAAACAGTATCATGATAATGTTTCTACTTTGGTTTCACCAATGATGGCTATTGCTCGTAAATTGAAACAGGACTATCCTCATCATGGTATTGTCTTTATTGGACCATGTGTTGCGAAGAAACAGGAAGCAATGGAAGAGTTTACTGCTGTTGATTATGTTTTAACATATGAAGAAGTGGCAGCTATGATGATTGCCAAGAGGATATATTGTGAAGAATTAGAACCATATCCAGATGAGACAGTAACGGTATTTGGTCGTAACTTTGCTCAAGGTGGTGGTGTTAGTGCTGCGGTTGCTCAGGTTAATAATGAAAAAGAAAAACCTGCTATTAAAGCAGTATATGCTGATGGCTGCTTCGAGTGTAAGAAACAGCTGATGTTAATGCGTGCTGGTAAGTTTGATGCAGATATCTTAGAAGGTATGTGCTGTGTTGGTGGCTGTATTAATGGACCTGCTTCTATTGAACAGTCTTTGAAGACTAAAGTTCGTATGAATAAAGAAAATGCGGTAAAACCAAAGATCACGGTTAGTGAATCTGTTGAATATTGGGATTTCTCAAAAGTCGATATGCATCGTGAAAAGTAAGGAGGTTTGTATGATAACTTTAGAAATTTGTATTGGTAGTTCTTGTTATGTTAAGGGTTCTAATCAGGTTGTTAAGATTATTAATAATTTATTAGAAGAGAAAAACTGGAAAGATAAAGTTGAAGTTAAAGGTTCTTTCTGTATGCAAGCTTGTCAGGATAAACTTGGTTTAGGTATTAGAGTCAATGGCGAAAGAATTGAGGGTGTAAACCTTCAAAATGCAAGAGAAATTATTGAAGAAAAGTTGTCTGGTTTAATTGCATGAAATTTATAAAACTACGTGAAGCTAATTGTCGTAATTGCCTAAGATGTATAAGAGTTTGTCCTACTAAGGCGATGACTTATATGAATCATCAGCCTACCATTGTTGATAATGAATGTATTTTATGTGGGCATTGTTATGTTGTATGTCCACATAGTGCCAAGAAAGTTGTTAGTGAATTAAATCTGGTTAGAAGCTGGCTTGATGATAAGAAACAGGTTATTTTAAGTGTTGCTCCAAGCTTTGCGACTGTTTGGCCTAGTTTTACTAAGCTTAAAGAACGATTAGTTGCTGAAGGCTTCTATGATGTTGAGGAAACAGCTATTGGTGCTTCTTTGGTAACGCAAAGTTATAATAAGCTGGTGCAAGAACATCAGATGAAGAATATTATTACGACCTGCTGTCCAGCAGTAGTTTCATTAGTGGAAAAAGAATTTGGTGATCTGGTTGATAATTTAGCTCCAATTGTTTCACCTTTGATTGCTCATGGCAGAGATATTAAGAAAAGATATCCGGATGCTAAGGTAGTTTTCTTATCACCATGTATTGCTAAAATGAAGGAGATTCATGATCCTCGTTTTAATGATGCAGTTGATGCCTGCATCAGTATGGAAGAAGTATATAAATGGTTAGGTAATGAATTTGCTCAGGATGCTAGTGTTAAGTGGGATGATATTGATCATAATATTGCCAGATTATATCCTACTCCTAGTGGTATTATCAAGACTATGCCTCATAGTGAATACTATAAACGTATTAATGTTGAAGGTATTGATAGGATCAGACAATGTTTGGATGCGATCAGAAATGGTACTTTGGAAGGTTTCTTTATTGAGATGAGTGCCTGTGCTGGTTCTTGTGTAAATGGTCCATTCTTAGAGCATTTTAAACATAATGAATGGTTAGGTCAGTCAATTATTAGAGATAGTGTTGATACTTCTGATGTTATTACTGAAAGCAAAGCTAGTGATGATATGTATACTAAATGGGAGAAAGAAGATATTTATCGACCTTCGTATACTGAACAGCAGATTCAGGATGTATTGAATCTAATGGGTAAAAATGTAAAGAGCAAGGAACATAATTGTGGAGCCTGTGGTTATGATACATGTCGTGAAAAGGCTATTGCGGTATTGAATGGTAAATCTGATTATAAATTATGTTTGCCTTATGCTTTAGAGCATTCTCAAAGTATTTCTAATGTTGTTATTAAGAATACTCCTAATGGTATTATTGTTATAGATAAAGATAATTTAATTAAAGAAATTAATCCGGCTGCTATGTATATGCTGCATTTGGATAGTATTAATCCTGTAGGTATGCCTATTGAGTCGATTTTGAATAAACCTGAATTTGCTAAGATCATCGCTAATCCGATTACTGCAGATGAAACACAGTATTTTAGAGCTTATTATGATGAATATGGCAAGACTTTTGATCATGCGATCATGAAGTTGAATGATGAGGATTTCTATGTTGTGATATTGATGGATCTAACTGTTCAGGTTACTAAGGAAAAGGTAATGAAAGATATGCGTAACTCTACAATTGAGATCACGCAGTCGATCATTGATGAACAAATGCGAACTGTTCAGGAAATTGCTAGTTTACTGGGTGAGACAACTGCTAGAAGTAAGGTTGCTTTGACTAAATTGAAGAAGGCTATGGAAAATGAAGAATAAGATTCATATTGATGCCTGGAATAGTTCGCTAAATAAAAAGAATGAAGAATTATGTGGTGATAATGTCGTTAGTAAGATCAATGAAGACTTTTTCATCATGGTTTTAGCTGATGGTTTAGGTAGTGGGGTTAAAGCTAATATTCTTTCTACCTTAACCAGTACGATCATTTCGGAAATGTTATTTAATGGAGCTAGCTTGTCTGAGGCTGTTGATACGATTGCGATGACTTTACCTGTTTGTCATGAAAGAGGAGTAGCTTATTCTACTTTTACGATCATTCAGGTTTATTATGATGGCAAAGTTAGAATTATTGAATTTGATAATCCTTTAGCTATTGTTATTAGAAATAATCGTTTATTGAAGATAGATCGTGAAGCGAAGATCATTGGTGGAAAAACGATATATGATTCTAGTTTTGAGGCTATTCCTAATGATTATGTCGTTATGTTTTCGGATGGTATTATTCATGCTGGTGTTGGTCAGACATTGAATTTTGGCTGGCAGCATGAAGAAGTTGAAGACTTCTTGCTGAATTATACTAATAGTAATGATAGTGCTAAGGAAATTGTTAGAATTTTATTAGCTAATGTTAATTATTTATATGATAATCAGCCTGGTGATGATTCAACAGTTGCTTGTGTTAAAATGCTAGAAGCTAAGGAGACTAGAGTAATGGTTGGTCCTCCTAGTAAAAAAGAGGATGATAACAAGGTCGTTGAAAAATTGCTTGGTGCTAGTGGATTAAAGATATGTTGTGGTGGTACGACTAGTACTATTGTTTCTCGTTATCTAGGACGTCCTATCTTGACGGATTCAATTATTGATTTTGATAGTGATGTACCGCCAAAAGGTTTTATTGATGGCATTGATCTTGTTACGGAAGGTGTTTTAACATTACAGAAAGTTAATCGTATTTTGAATAAGTGTGTTAAGAGTAATGAATATCTTGAGAATATCTTATTGAGTAAGCAAACGGATGGTGCCACTTGTCTGGTACAGGCTTTTCTAAAGCGTAGTACGATGATTACTTTTATGGTTGGTTTATCTGATAATCCTGCTCATGAGGCAATAGCTTATAGTACGATTTCTTTAAATGCTAAGATTCAGCTGATCAAAGATATGGCTGAAAATTTAAGAATATTGAAAAAGATCGTTAAAATAGAAATGTATTAAAAATGAAAAAATGTGTTGATACGTCCTTAATGGATTGGATAAATAAACCTAATAATTATATTATTGGTAAAAGCAAAGTTATTATGGAGACTAAACCTTTTACTAATTTCTGGGGTAAAACTTATTATCATCATACGCAAAGTAATGGTAGTGCTTTGGTTTTGGATATTAAGCAGAACTTTTCTTTTAGTGTGCGTGTTGATTATGATTATAAGAATCAGTTTGATCAATCGGGCATGTTACTATATGCATCTAGTGATAACTGGGTAAAGATCTATACGGAAGATATTGATGATGAATGTATTTCGGTTAGCTGTTCTGTTTGTATCCATGGTTATTGTGATACTAGCAGTATGAGAATGGGTAAAGCTATTAAATATATTTATTTTCGTATCGATCATTTGGATGAAGATTTTAGAGTTTTATATAGTTTAAATAAAAGAAAATATAAGACTATGCGTATATTTCACTTGAAAAATCGAACTGGCAAGTTTAAAGTAGGAATATATGCTGCAAGTCCTAAAGATTCTTCTTTTGATGTTGTCTTTAGTGAAATGATCATTAGTGATTGTGAATGGAAAGCATATAATAAGGAGAATTATGAATAATAGATTAGTAGAGAGATTTATTAAGTATTGTAAAATTGATACACAATCAGATGGTTTTAGTACTACTTCACCTAGTACGATGAAACAGTTTGATCTGGCAAATGTTTTAAAAGATGAATTAGTAGCGATGGGTGTTGATAATGCCTTTGTTGATGAGTATTGTTATGTTTATGCTAAAATTGAGGCTAATTGTGATGATAAATATGACAAGATCGTTTTTATTGCTCATATGGATACTGCTGATTTTAATGCTAAGGGATGTAAACCTAGAATTATTGAGAATTATGATGGCAAAGATATTAAGCTTAATGATGAATTTGTCTTAAGTCCTGTTAAGTTTCCAATTTTAAATGAACATAAGGGCAAGACTTTGATCGTTACTGATGGTACTACTTTATTGGGTGCTGATGATAAGGCTGGAGTTGCAGCTATTATGGAAAGCGTACAGTATCTAATGGAACATCCAGAAGTTAAACATGGAACATTCTATGTTGTCTTTACGCCTGATGAAGAAGTTGGAAGAGGTACTGAACATTTTGATTTAGATCGTATTGATTGTGATTATGGCTTTACTATTGATGGTGGCTGTGTAAGTGGTGTTTGTGATGAAACATTTAATGCTGCTAGTGCTACTGTTAAAGTAAAGGGTGTTAGTGTACATCCCGGTGAAGCTAAAGATAAGATGGTAAATGCTAATAATTTAGCTATTGAATTTCATAATTTATTAGATAGTTATAAGCGTCCTGAACATACTGATGGTTATGATGGTTTCTATCATTTATTAAGTATTAAGGGTGAAATTGAAGATGTTGAATTGCGATATATTATTAGAGAACATGATTTTGCTAAATTAGAGGCAATGGTTAAAGATATGCTAGCTAATGCTGAATATCTAAATCGTAAATATCATAATGATTTTATTAATGTTGATATTAAATATTCATATCGTAATATGCATGATATTTTGAAGGATTATCCTCATATTATGGAGCTTGTTAATAAGACCTTAAAGCAAATTGGTCTTACACCATATAAAGTTGCTGCTAGAGGTGGTACTGATGGTGCTAATTTGACATTTAGAGGTTTACCTTGTCCTAATTTAGGAGCAGGAGGTTATAATTATCATGGGCGTTATGAGTATCTAGTAGTAGAAGAATTAGAAAAAGCTCATGAGATGATCTTAAAGTTATTAGAGAATGTAAAGAGGGTGTAAAGATGATTTATACTTGTACGATCAATCCTAGTTTGGATTATTATATGGAATTTGATCAGCCATTTGAGGCTGAAAAGACTAATAGAAGCCAATTAGAATATTATGAAGCTGGTGGTAAGGGTATTAATGTTTCTATCGTTTTGAATAATTTAATGATACCTAGCCGTGCTTTTGGTTTTTTAGGTGGTTTTACTAAGGATTTCTATATTAGCTTGTTACAGAAATATGAGTATATTCAGCCTAGTTTTACTTATATCGAAGGACATACAAGAATTAATGTTAAGATTACTGATGGTCGTGAAACGGATATTAATGCTACTGGTCCTTATGTTACTCATCAGCATATGGAACTTTTAAGAAAAAAAGTTGAACGTTTGGATGAGAATGATACTTTTGTTTTTAGTGGTAATTGTCCAGAATATTTATTGGATGATATCGTTAGTATGATCAATAATCTTTTAAGTGATAATGTAAGAGTTATTTTGGATACTAATGCTAAAATCATGTCTAGATGTTTGAATAAGGCATTATTGGTTAAGACTTATGTTAATGAGCTTGAAGAAATGTTTAATTGTCATTTAAATACTCAGGAAGAAATTATTGAGAAGATGCAAAAGTGTGTAGAGCTTGGTGTTAAGAATATTATTGTGCAGCTAGGTGATGATGGTGCTTTATTTGCTTGTAAAGATGGAGTTTATAAGTCTAATGCTGCTCAAAAGGATAAGATCGTTAATACTGTTGGTTCTGGTGATAGTATGGTGGCAGGATTTATTATGAATTATATTCGTTCTAAAGATGCGATCGATAGCTTTAAGTTTGCAACCTGCTGTTCAATTGCTACAAGCTTCTCTAAAGGTTTAGGTACTAGGGAGAAGATAAATTCTTTGTATTTGGAAACAAATATTGAAAAATTAAAATAGTTGTCTATTTAAAGATTAAATGTTACAATGCATGATATTAAGGAAGTGTCTGAATGAAAAAATTATTATGTATATTAGTTAGTATATTATTGTTATGTGCCTGCACAGGTAAAAAAGATGATATTACTAGTAATTCAGCTATTAAGAATAGCGTTGAATTAAAGACTTCTACTTTTTCAATTGATGGATATGAATTCTTTGATAAAAATGCAACAATTGCCATCAAGAAGATTGGTTTTAATGAAGCATTGAGGATGTTTGATGAAAAAGGTACCGGGATCGTTGTTTGGGGATATCAGGGATGCCCATATTGTCAAAGAGCTTTGCCAGTATTGAATGATGCAGCCGTAGAGAGTGGTATTGATGTTTATTATGTTGATCTTCGAGCTGAAGATATTGCGAATATGAGTGATGATGAATGGATGGAAAGCTATAGCTCATTAGTTAATAACTTAGCTGATATTTTAACTGTTGAAGATGGTGAACCTGTTATGTATGTTCCTGAAGTTGTTGCAATCAAGGATGGGAAGATCGTAGGTCATCATTTGAGTTTAGTTGATTCATTTGATAGTTCTGTTCAAAATGAGATGAATGAAGATCAAAAACTTGAACTTATTAATATTTATTTAGATATGATCAAGAAGCTGCAGTAATTGCAGTTTCTTTTGTTTATAGGTAAAAATATGGACTTATCTTTTTTTAATAGAAGAAAACTGATATTATCGGCTTTTAATGAGGAAGAGCCTAATAAGAATAACGATTATAGTCACGTTATTGATTTTAATATGGTTGTTGGCTTTAGGATCGTTGGTTATTGTGATCTTAGAATAGGTATGAATGATATGCTATATTATGCTGGTAATATCGGTTATCATGTATATGAAAGATATCGTGGTAATGGTTATGCCTATAAAGCCTGTTTGGAGTTGTTTAAGATAGCTAAGAATGTTTATCATATGGATAAGTTGATTATTACCTGTTCTCCTGATAACATAGCTAGTAAGAAGACGCTGATCAAATTAGGAGGACAATTATTAGAAACTTGTGATGTTCCTAAAGATCACTGGTTATATT
The DNA here is from genome assembly GCA_022780745.1 of Erysipelotrichaceae bacterium. Lineage (GTDB taxonomy): Bacteria > Bacillota_I > Bacilli_A > Erysipelotrichales > Erysipelotrichaceae > JALEVB01. The sequence goes on along the minus strand of JALEVB010000164.1, from coordinate 7,082 downwards.
TAAGAGGAGAGACAGTTAAGGAGATTTATTTGTTTAAGTTATGAAGATAGTTACTAATAATTTAAAAAAGCATTTGACTAATAGATTAATAATTGTATTCTTATTGATCTTTTTGCAATTGCTTTTTTTGTTATATGTGCTTTTTAACTTAAAGGATAGTTTATTTATTAATATCTGTTTGAATGTTTTTAGCTATGTTATTTTGATCTATGTTATTAATAGGCAGGATAATCCTTCTTATAAGATAGCCTGGTGTGTGCTTATTCTTTTATTTCCTTTGTTTGGTGGTATTTTGTATTTATTGTTTGGGGGAAGAAAGATTTCTAAGAACTTAAAGATGGCTAATTTGAGTTATGATGCCGTTAGTAAGAATCTTGACTATAGTAAGGATAAACTACAAGAGTTATATTCAATAGATAAAGCTGCCTATAAGATCTTTAATTATGGTAATAATTGTGATGGCTTTGCGGTTTGTGAAGATACCCAGGTTACTTTCTTTAAAAATGGTAATGAGAAATTTAAGAGTTTACTTGTTGAATTAGAGAAGGCTAAACATTTTATCTTTTTGGAGTATTTTATTATTGAAGAAGGTAAGATGTGGAATGCAATATTGGAAATATTGGAACGTAAAGCAAAAGAGCATGTTGATGTTAGGATCATATATGATGATTTTGGCTGTGCTACTAATCTTCCTAGTGATTATGATAAGTTATTAATGAAAAAGGGTATTAAGGCTTATAAGTTTAATCGTTTAAGACCTGCTTTGATTATTCAGATGAATAATCGTGATCATCGCAAGATAGTGGTAATTGATAATAATGTTGGATATTGTGGTGGTGTTAATCTGGCTGATGAATATATCAATGAAAAAGTTAGATTTGGAGTCTGGAAAGATAATGCCATAATGCTTAAGGGCAAAGCAGTTGAGACTTTAACTTTAATGTTTTTACAGATGTATAACTTTTTAGCTGGTATTAGTGAATATGATTTTAGTAAGTATTTGATTCCATGTGAAAAAGTGACTAGTGATGGTTTTGTTCAGGCATATTGTGATAGTCCTACTGATAGTGATGATGTTGGTTTGAATATGCATCTTAATCTTATCAATAATGCCAAAAAGTATATTTATATTTATACTCCTTACTTAATTATTACCAGTGAACTTAGCAAGGCATTATGCTTAGCTAGTCAAAATGGGGTAGATGTTAGGATATGTGTTCCGCATATTCCTGATAAGTCATATGTATTTGCGATAACCAGATCAAATTATAAGGCATTGATTGAAAAGGGTGTAAGAATATATGAGTTTACACCTGGTTTTGTGCATGCAAAAAGCTTTGTGAGTGATGATGAATATGCGATATGTGGTACGGTTAATACTGATTATCGTAGCTATTATCTGCATTTTGAGTGTGGCGTATTAATGTATAAGAGTAAAGCTATTGTAGAAATGAAGAAGGATTTTTTAGAAACATTAAAGGTAAGTGAAGAAGTTTCGATAGATGATTGTAATAATGTATATCTGTTAACTAGAATATATAGGGCTATTTTAAATTTATTTGCTCCTTTATTCTAATTGTAGTAAAATTGTAATGTTTATACAAAAAGAGGTAAGTCATGAGTAAAATTGGATTAGTGCTTGAGGGCGGTGGTATGCGTGGTGCATATACAGCTGGTGCCTTGGCATGGTTGATTGATAACAATATTGAATTCAAATATGGTACTGGTATTTCTAGCGGTGCTATGCATATTTGTAGTTATTTTAAAAAAGATAAAAAAGCTTTAGAAGATATTGGCTGTCGCTATATGTCTGATAAAAGAAATGTCGGCATTATTCCTTTATTAAAAGAAGGAAGATATGTTGGTTATGATTATATGTTTGATGATTTGTTAGTTAATACTTTGAAGTATGATACAACTGAAATTAATAATAATAAGGATTATGAAGTAGAAATCGGTTTATTTGATTGTGAAGAAGGCAAAACGGTTTTCTTTGGTAATGAAGAATGTAATTTGCGTTTTTTAAAGGCAGCATGTACATTACCGATTGCTGGCAGGATCGTTGATTATAAAAATCATAAGTATCTAGATGGTGGGATTGAGATCATGATTCCTATTGAGCGTAGTATTGACAAGGGTAATGATAAGCATTTAGTCATTACTACTAAACCAGAAGGTTATGTTAGAAAAAATGCTGGTTTATTTATGAGATGGTTTATGAAATTAAATTATCTGAAGTATCCTGGTGTTTACAAACAGTATTTTATTCGTGCTAAGCATTATAATGAACAGATGGATAAAATATATGATCTGGTTGAAAAGAAGAAGGCTATTTTAGTTAGACCTAGTCAAAATATTCCAGTTAAGAGATTTAGCGGTGATTATGATAATTTAGTTAAATTATATCAGTTGGGATATAATGATATGGAAAGTCGTAAAGATGAAATTTTAACTTTTATGGGAGAATAACATGATAAAATTGATTGCTAGTGATATAGATGGAACTTTAATTAATTCTAAAAGTGAATGTACAGCTGCAACCATTGAAGCTATAACCAAGGCTAGAGAACAGGGTATGAAGTTTGCTATCTGTTCTGGTAGACCTGTTAGTGGTATTAAGCCCTTATTAAAGGGATGGCATTTAGAAGGTCTTTGTGATTATATCGTTGGGATGAATGGTGGCGAAGTTTTAAATGTCAAAGAGAATAAGTTTGTTTCATGTTATCCTTTAGATAGAGATATTATTTTGGATCTTATGGATGAATATGAGCCAATGGGTTATATTCCTACTTATTATGATGATAGTGGTTTATATGTACAGAAGATCACACAGGATGTTATTAATGTTGCCACTAGAACAGCTACTCCTTATTTTGAAGCTGATGTAAGAAAACTTACGACAGGTCCGCAACCTAAGCTAATGTTTATATTACCAAGTGAAAAGATGAAGGATATTGAGAGTTATTATGAAGCTCATCGTCATGATGATAAGTATATAGCTTTTAAAACAGCTGTTGATTTATTTGAGTTTAGTAATCCTTTATTAGCTAAAGATGTGGGTATTCGTATTATTTGTGCTCAAATGAATATCGATCTGTCACAGGTAATTGCGTTTGGTGATACGACTAATGATATTGAGATGCTTAAAGCTGCAGGTATTGGTGTTTGTATGGCTAATGGTTCTGATGATGCTAAAGCAGTAGCAGATGTTATTGGTGATAGCTGTGATAATGATGGTATTGCTAAATATTTAAATGAGAATATATTAAAAAACTAGCTGATGCTAGTTTTTGTACTTTATTGGAAAGTCTCGGTTTTTAAAATAATCTAAACGAAGTATCTTACTGGAAGCGTTGATACTGTTTTGGACGATAGTATTATAATATTTTATTTTTTCATCACTAAGTGTTGTATCATCAAAACTGGTATATTCTTCTTTAATATTAGAATAATAACCTTCGTTGATGACCCAGCTGCCATTAGCGAAGATAACGATATTATCTTCAGAAGCAAAATAGTCCATGCCCATATATATTCTTGGATCATAATTTAGATCATATAGATTAGCTAAGGTAGGTAAAATGTCAAAGGTAGACATTACGCCATCGTAAGTAGTAGTTTCGATGTTTCCACCATAAATGATCAATGGACTTCGATCAATAGCCATATCATAAGCTAAGCGATCATATCCAGAATTTGAATAAGTATTGATCAGACTAAGATCAGTTTTTAGTGGATGATGATCAGCATACATGATGATAACAGTATCTTCTAATAGGCCATCATTGCTTAGATTTGTTAGTAAATGATTTAATCCTTCATCTAAGATCATTGCTTTAGATAAATATCTTTTGATATTTATTGGATAGTCAGGATGGACTTCGTTGATCTTATCGATATTTAGATCGGCTGACCAGCTATCTTGGTCATAAGGAAAGTGAGTAGTACTAGTGACGATAAGACTCATAAATGGTGCTTTGTCTTTATATAGTTCATAACTATAATCAAATAGTTCGACATCACTTGGCCATCCTTTATGCAAGGTATAATCTAGATCATCATAATTATAATAATTATCACATCCCATATTGGCATATAGACTTCTTCTTTCATAGAATTCATCTTTCCAGTTGTGATAGCTGCTGGTGTAATAACCTTCTTGTTTAAATAAATTAAACACATTGCCAGGATAGGTATTTTTATTATAATCATTTGGTGCACAGGTATTATTTTCTGGTACTAATGATGTTAATGAGATAAATTCTGATTCACCAGTAGTACAGCTATACTTAGGAGCATAATAGTTATTGAAGAACCATCCTTCGGTTTTCATTTTATATAGCGTAGGTGTTAATTGTTTGTCTATGGCTAAATAGTCAAAGGCTTCGATCATGATCATGATAAGATTTTTACCTTCAAACATAGCAGTATAGTCATTATAATCACTTACTGGTTTATTGATTAGAAAGTTATCAATACTAAGTATACTTTCATTGGTTTCATTGGCAATTGCTTGTTTCCATTCATTATCATCAATAAGACGATGTTCTTCTTCTTCGTTAGTTATTATTTCTGGAGTAATGGTTGGTTCAATAATTGGTTCAATGATGATTTCTTCTTCAGTTTGTGTATTAGTAAATACATGGGCTATATCCATGATCAAAAAGGGTATTAATCCATTAGTTGCTAGATTTTTTTCAATTGAACTGTAGTAGCTTAATGGATAAGCTATACATAAAGATATAGCACATAGCAATAATATCAAAGAGTATTTGAACTGTTTGATAGCTGGTTTTGTTTGTTTGATATTTAGATAAATATTAATAGGAATTGGTAATAATATAAGATAATATTTTATCTTGATATAGGCGATAAACTGGATGATATAGTCAGTAATTCTGGTTGCTCCATCAGTTGCCTGGACAAATGATATATAGTTACCTATGAATCCTTTAAAGTTGATCTGGGCTATGGCATAGATGGCAATGAAGCTTAATATTATCAATGATAGCCATTTACCTTTTGGTAAAAGATCGATGATAGTAAAAATAAAACTGATCAATAGACAGATAAGAATATTATTAATAATATTGGTCATTAAAAAGCCACTGAAGTAGTTAAATAGTAAAGATATATATAATAAAGATATGAAATATCTTAATATTTTGATAATGAATTCCTTATTCATGATTTATCCTCTTTTTTCATGGGTAATATTATAGCATAAATCTAAGAAGATGATGAAAGTAGTAAATAAATATAGTAAAATAAAAACATAGAAAGAGACGTAAAATTATGAATAAAATTATTGAAGATCTAGGTAAAATTGGTATAGTTCCAGTTATTAAAATTGATGATGCCAAGGATGCTAAACCTTTGGCAAATGCTTTGATCAAGGGTGGTTTACCATGTGCTGAAGTTACTTTTAGAACAGCTGCTGCTAAGGAAGCTATTAAGATCATGACTAGTGAGTTTCCTGAAATGTTAGTAGGTGCTGGTACAGTTTTAACATGTCAGCAGGTAGATGACGCCTTAGAAGCAGGTGCTAAGTTTATTGTTAGTCCAGGATTGAATCCAGAAGTTGTTAAGTATTGTATTAGTAAAGATGTACCAGTAGTTCCTGGTTGTGCTAATGCTAGTGATATTGAGATTGCTTTATCATTGGGTTTGGATGTTGTTAAGTTTTTCCCTGCTGAACCTTTAGGTGGTTTAAAGATGATTAAGGCATTGGCTGGACCATATGTTAATGTTAAATTTATGCCTACTGGTGGTATTAATGAAAAGAATGTATGTGATTATTTAGCTTATGATAAGATCGTTTGTTGTGGTGGAACATGGATGATCGATAGTAAAGCTATCAAAGAGGGCAGATTTGATGTTATTGAAGAATTGACACGTAATGCTGTTAGAAAAATGTTAGGTATTGAGATAGCTCATATTGGTGTTAATGCTCCTGATAATTATCAAGAAGTTGCTGATGAATTCAGCAAATTATTGATGTGTGAAAATGATGTTAAGCCTAAATCAATTTTTGCTGGTAGCACTGTTGAAGTTATGATGAATAATTTTGGTACTTGTGGTCATGTTGGCTATAAAGTAAATAATGTTGAACGTGCCGTAAGATATTATCAGAGTTTAGGTTATACATTCGATTATGAGAATTATATTGGTTATAATGATGATGGTTCTTTAAGAGTTATTTATTTTGAAAAAGAAATTGGTGGCTTTAAAGTACATTTAGTTCAAAAATAGTAATTAGCTAATTAGGAGAGAATATGGAAACCTGGGAAAAATATTTTGATGTCATGCTAGAAGTTGTGAATAAGGTAAAAACTACACAGCAGGATAATATAAAGAAGGCAGCTCGTATTTTGGCTGATACAACCAGAAATGGTGGTATTATTTATGGTTTTGGAACAGGACATTCACACTTGGTAGTTGATGATGCTTTCTGGCGAGCAGCTACTCCAGCTAATTATTGTGCTTTACTGGAACAAAGTTCTACTGGAAGTTTTGAAATAACTAAAAGCTATGAGATTGAAAATACATATAATATAGGAAAGATCGTAGTTGATTATCATCGTATTACTCCTAATGACTGTATGATCATTATTAGTAATTCTGGTAATAATATTGCTCCAGTTGATGCAGCTATTCGTGCTAAAGAAAAGGGTATACCGGTTATTGCAATTACAGCTGTTGAATATAGTAATTATTTGAAATGTAAACATCGTGATGGTGTAAAACTAAAGGATGTTGCAGATGTTGTCCTAGATAATTGTTCATTGATTGGTGATGCTGCAGTTGATATTGATAATTTTGAAATGAAGGTTGGTTCTACTTCTTCCATTCCTAATATTTTCTTACAAAATGCCATTTTGTGTGAAATGGTTGATATTCTGGTAAAAGAAGGTTTTACTCCAGATGTTTATTATAATGGTCATATGGCTTTTATGAAGCCTGAGTGTGCTGATCATAATGATAAGCTGGTGGATAAGTATTTTTATCGTATTAGAAATTTATAATTTATGAAAGTAGCATTTGATTGCTACTTTTTGTTTGGTTAATATGATATAGTTAAA
>JALEVB010000162.1 GCA_022780745.1 Erysipelotrichaceae bacterium | reverse complement strand
GTTTTCTGATCAATGAACCAAATCCTGCGGTACGAGAATTGATCATAATTTCTTCAACATCTTTGCCTTCTTTTTGAACACCAAATCTTAATCCATCAAGATTAGAATGATTTGCCGTTGCTTCACAGTTGGCAATTAAGTAATAAGTAGGAAGTAATGCTTTGCAAAGATCATCTGGTAATGCTACAAAATCAATAATGGCACCCTTAGCTTCCATCTTCTTTAATAAGTCATTAAAAATATCAATAGTTTGCTGATTAGTCAAACCATCATATACATTCTTAAATAAAGCAATTTTCTTGCCATTTAAGTCACTGTTAAGCAGTTTAGAATACTCTTCTACTTCACGATATGAACTAGTCATATCACGATCATCTCTGCCTGCTAATACTTCTAATGAAATAGCTGCATCTTCAATTGATCTGGTAAAATATCCTACATGATCTAAACTTGAAGAATAAGGGATGATACCATAACGGCTGATTCTGCCATAAGTAGGTTTAACTCCGACAATACCACAATAGCTGGCTGGCTTTCTAATAGAGTCTCCAGTATCTGAACCAATTGCAAAATCCACAGCACCGCTCGCTACTAAAACAGCAGATCCTCCACTAGATCCTCCTGACATTCTTGTTGTATCATAAGGATTTAAACAAGGACCGATATTACTTGTAAGATTAGTACCACCCATAGCTAATTCATCCATACTAGCCTTAGCAATACATATTGCTCCAGCCTGCTGTAACTTATCAACGATATGAGCATTATAAATAGGAACATAATTAGCTAAAATATTGCTGCAAGCCGTCGTTTTAATACCTTTAGTACAAACATTATCCTTTAAGGCAATAGGAATACCCTTCATCTTGCCTTCTTTTGGCATATTGGCGATTTGTGCAGATGGATCAATAAATGTTACTACATCATTGTATAATTCATGGCTTTTATGAGCCCTCTTTAATGCAAGTTCAACACTTTCATTAACATCTTTATTTACATAATCTTTAAACATCTTACTTCACCACCTTAGGCACGACAAAATGACCTTCTGTACTATTTTTAACATTAGCTAATGCATCCTGCTGACTAATAACATTAGTAACAACATCTTCTCTTAAGAAACTAGTTTCATCTTCAAAAGGATAAACCATTTCTTCAACATTAGCTGTATCGATTTTTTCTAATAATTTTAACTGTTCAGTTAAGGTTTCAAACTCATTCATAATATCTTTTGCTTCATCATCTGATAGATCAAACATTAACTGATGAGCTAATTTTTTAAAATATGCTATATCTTTCATATAAATTTACCTCTTATTGATTTTATCACAAGTTATTCTTCAATTAAACTTTCAAATTCATCTTCATCCATGATTTGAATATTTAAGCTTCTAGCCTTATCTAATTTAGAACCTGCTTCACTGCCATATATTACAATATCAGTCTTCTTACTAACACTAGATACCATAATAGCACCATTTTTTTCTAAAAGCTCACTAGCTTCCTTACGTGAATATTTATTTAAGGTTCCTGTTAATACTACTTTTTTATTTGTAAAATATGATTCATGCTTATTTTGTTTAGGCATGATCATATTGACATTAACTGCTTTTAAACCTTCAATACACTTAATATTGGCTTCATCGCTAAAGTAGCTAACGATCGCATCAGCTGTGATCGTACCAATATCACTAATAGTTTCTAATTCTTCTTTAGTAGCTTTCATTAGCTCATCCATTGTTTCAAAGCGATTAGCTAAAACTTTAGCAGCCTTTTCTCCTACCTGTCTAATACCTAGACCATATATTAGTTTATCTAAAGTATTATGCTTACTATTTTCTATGGCTAAGATCAGATTATCAAAAGTCTTTTGACCAAATTTATTTAATGAAACGATATCCTTTTCAAAACGATCCAAATGATATATATCTTCTATCGAATTTAACCATCCCATTTCATGGAATTTCTCTACTCTTTTTTCTCCTAGTCCATCAATATTCATCGCATCTCTGCTTGCAAAATGAGCTATTGAACTACTTACTCTAGCCGGACAGTCATTATTAATACAATAATGAGCTGCTTCATCTTCAAAACGATGAAGTGGCATATGACATATAGGACAAACTTTTGGAAACTCATAAGGCTTGCTATCACTATTTCTTTTATCAGCTAGACTTCTGATAACTTCTGGAATGATATCTCCAGCTTTTCTTATTTCAACAATATCATTTACTCTAATATCTTTTAATTTTATCTGATCTTCATTATGAAGAGTAGCATATCCTACCACGCTGCCAGCTAATTTAACGGGTTTTAACTTAGCATTTGGCGTACATTTTCCAGTTCTACCAACTGTGATAAAAATATCCTCACAGGTTGTTAATGCTGTCTCAGCAGGAAATTTATATGCAATTGCCCATCTAGGAGTTCTTGATGTAAATCCTAACTGCTGCTGTAAATTATAATCATTAACTTTAATTACTACTCCATCAATATCATATGGCAGATCATCACGCATATTTTGAATATTCTGGATATATTCCCAGATTTGATCAGCATTATCTAGTAACTGATATAAAGGATTAACTTTAAACCCCTTATCTTTCATCCATTTTAAGGCATCACTTTGACTATGAATAATAATATTCTGGCCAGCTGGAATATGATACCAGAAAGCATCCAGATTACGTGAAGCAGCAATTTTGGAATCTAACTGACGAATAGATCCAGCTGCCGCATTACGACAATTTGCAAACTTTTCGTCATCTTTACGTCCTTCATTTAATTTAGCCAAGACTTTTCTAGGCATATAGACTTCACCACGAATCTCTATATCCCCATCATAACCAATTTCCATTGGAATACTTTTAATGGTTCTAACATTATTAGTAACATCTTCTCCCACATTACCATCACCTCGTGTAACAGCTTTGAAAAAGCGGCCATTATGATAATGAATAGACATAGCTAAACCATCGATCTTACATTCAACACAATATGAGCACTTGCCAATTTCATTTTCAACACGATCACACCAGTTCTTTACTTCTTCATAACTAAAAATATCACCTAAAGACATCATCATTCTTTGATGGGTAACCTTAACAAAGCCATCAAGTACCACGCCACCTACTCGATTAGTAGGAGAATTAGCGTCATATTCTTCAGGATATTTAGCTTCTAATTCTTCTAGTTCACGATATAAATGATCATAATCAATATCAGATATCGTTGGAGCATCCAATACATGATATTCATAATTATATCTGGTAATCAGTTTTCTTAATTCAAATAAACGTTCTTTACTCATAATCAATTTCCTTTAAACTTTCTTAATTGAAGGATGGTTTTTAACGATTTTCTTGATGCCATATGGAGCTTTAAAAGCTACATTCAAGAAATTGCCATCTACTTTGGTAACTACTCCTAAACCAAACATCGCATGTTCAACCTTATCTCCCTTTTTAAATGATTTACTTTCGATCTTTTTGCTAACGATCTTAACTTCTTCATTACTATCAGCTACATCATCGATATAAGAAACAGTTGAAATATCTTTCTTCTTATTAACATGAACAATATTATCTTCAGCTATTTCATCAATAAAGCGTGAAGTAACCCTAGCCTTGCTTAATACATAACTAAAGCCAGAACTTTCTGTTAGATACAACATTTTCTTAGCTCTAGTATAAGCAACATAAGCAAGTCTTCTTTCTTCTTCTACTCCTTTGATCGATTCAGCTATACTTCTTTCACTTGGAAAAATACCATCAGACATACCTACCACAAAAACACAATCAAATTCCAATCCTTTTGCTGCATGTATCGTCATTAATGAAACATACTCTTCTTTGGTTTCTTGTTCTTTTTCACCATATAAGCTTACTAATTGTAAGTATTCATCTAAAGTTGATTCCGGATAATCGATCGTAAAATTTTGCATATCATTGATCAGTTCCTTTAAGTTTTCAATACGCTCAAATTCACGATCATCTTCAAGCATCTTACGATAACCACTATCATCCAATATCATTTCCAGCATTTCAAAAGCTGGTTTGACATTGACCATTTTCTTCCATTTTTCAACCATTGTAACAAATTCATCGATCGTTTTCTTCGTTTTGCCACTTAGAAAAGAACTATTTTTGCACGCATCATACATGGTAATACCATCTTCACGTGCTTTATCATATATCATATCAATAGTCTTATTGCCTATACCTCTTCGAGGAACATTAATAATTCTTTTAAATGATAGATCATCATTATTTAAAGCCATTCTTAAATAACACAAGGCATCTTTGATCTCCGCTCTTTCATAGAACTTAACACCACCAAAGATCACATAAGGAATACGATTATCTAACATCGCTTTTTCAATTGAACGTGATAAATAGTTACTGCGATATAAAATAGCTATATCATGATAAGCTATATTATTTTCATTATGTAGTTTAGTAATCTGATTAGCTACATAACTAGCTTCAAATTCTTCACCAGGAGCACTATAGTGAATGATCTTAACATTTTCACTATTATTAGTAAATAAGTCTTTTTCAACACGATTACGATTATTTTTAATAACGCTGTTTGCTCCAGCTAAGATATTTTTGCTGGAACGATAATTTTCATTTAGTATCACCGTTTTACAAGGACTAAAATCCTTTTCAAAGTTCATAATGATATTAACATCTGCCCCACGCCAGGTATAAATAGTCTGATCTGGATCACCTACGACACATAAATTATTATCATTTCCCGTTAATAATCGGATCAATTCATATTGAACATGGTCAACATCCTGAAATTCATCGACCAGGATATATTCAAATCTTTTTTGCCATTTTGCTAAAATTTCTGGAAATCTTTTAAACATTCTAACTGTCCATAATAAAAGATCATCAAAATCTAAAGCATATAGCTCCCCTTGTCTTTTGACATAATATTCATATACTGTAGCTTTAGTTTTTTCACCACTAAATGCTCCAGCTAATTCATAAGCTCTACTACAGCTAATATCTGCACTTTTATTATTAGCTATATAGTCTAATAAACTATTAATAGAAAACTTCTGTTTATCAATATTAAACTGTTTATAAGCTTCCTTAATAATACTCTTTTGATCATCAGCATCCAATACTGTAAAGTTACGCGGATAATTCATACTAAGAATATCTTCTCTTAATATTCTTACACATAATGAATGGATAGTTGATATCCAGCTGCCAGTATTATTATCATTAAGCATCTTTTTAATACGTGCTTTCATCTCATTTGCAGCTTTATTGGTGAAAGTAATAGCTAGGATCTTATTTTGATATACTTCTTTTTCTAAGATCAAATAGGCAATTCTTGTTGTTAGAACTCTTGTTTTACCACTTCCAGCACCAGCAATTATCCTAATATACTTATCGCTTGCTAATACAGCTTCTTTTTGTTGTTTATTCAATGTATCTAAATTAATCAAAACAAACCTCCTTGATGCTTAAAAGCAGATTATATTATATAACAAAATTGCTAAATAAACATGCTATAATAAATAATATTAAGAAGAGGTAAAAATAAATGCGAACTTTAGCAACTAACTGGATAGATTATGAATGTCTGGATGCTGGTAATGGTCAAAAAGTAGAAAGATGGAAAGACATCATTCTTAAAAGACCTGACCCTCAAGCTGTCTGGACATTTGATGATAAACAATATAAATACGATGCGATATATCATCGTTCTAATAAAGGTGGAGGCAGCTGGCAGTTTAATAAAAAACTGCCAGAATTCTGGACGATCAATTATAAAGATCTTACATTTAAAGTATCTCCTACCAATTTTAAACACACAGGTATCTTCCCTGAACAGGCAGTAAACTGGGATTTTATGATGGATAAGATCCAAAACTGTGATCATGAAGTAAAAGTCTTGAATCTTTTTGCATATACTGGGTGTGCTACCATGGCCTGCAGCAAAGCTGGAGCTAGTGAAGTTGTGCATGTTGATGCCAGCAAAGGTATGATCGAATGGGCAAAACAGAATATGCAGCTATCTCATCTAGAGAATAATAAGATACGTTTTATTGTTGATGATGTTTTAAAATTTGTTCAAAGAGAAAAAAGACGTGGTCATAAGTATCATGGTATCGTTATGGATCCGCCTAGTTATGGCAGAGGTCCTAATAATGAATTATGGAAGCTTGAAGATCAGTTATATGAACTTATCAATAGCTGTTTAGATATTCTGGATGATGATCCTTTATTCTTTATTATTAATTGTTATACTACGGGTTTTTCAAATATTGTTTTAGAGAACATTCTTAAACAGACAATATTAAAGAAATATAACTTTGGTAAAATTGAAACAGGTGAAATTGGTTTACCAATCAAAAAAGATCATATGATCTTACCTTGTGGTATCTATGGAAGATTCTATCAATGATCAATATCATCTATGAAGACAATCATCTATTAGTTGTCGAAAAACCTGTAAATATCCCTGTTCAATCTGATGATAGTAAAGATAATGATCTATTAACCATTTTAAAGGCTTATATCAAAGAAAAATATAATAAACCTAATAATGTCTATCTAGGACTGGTACATCGCTTAGATCGACCAGTAGGCGGTATCATGGTATTTGCCAAAACCAGTAAAGCTGCTGCTCGACTTAGCAAACAGATACAGCAGCATGAATTTAAAAAAACCTATTTAGCTATATGCTGCACTAATAAACTAAAGAAACAAGATACCTTGACCAATTATCTGTTAAAAGATCATAAAACCAATATGGTCAAAGAAGACAAAAAAGGAAAAATAGCTATTTTAGATTACGAACTTCTAGCTGTCAAAAATGATCTTTCATTAGTAAAGATCAACCTAAAAACTGGTAGATCTCATCAGATAAGAGTACAATTCTCTCTTATAGATGCACCATTATATGCCGATCAAAGATATAACAAAAATGCAGCTAAAAATAAACAAATAGCCCTATTTGCTTCAAGTATTAGTTTTAAACATCCTATAACAAATGAAGAATTAACTTTTACATTAGAAAAACCTGATCGTTATCCATTTAATATATTCTAAGGTGGTGAAAAAGTGAAACAAGTAAAAAAGGTTAAAAAACCTGTAGCTAAAAAAATCGTCAAAAGAAAAAGAAGAAGAATCAGAAAATCAGTAGTAATAGGCTTTTTGGCAATTATTATCTTAATATCAGCACTGATATTCTATCCTAAATATAAAACCAATAAACAATTAAAAGAATTAGGATATGATTCAACTGCTATCACTGCTATCAAGAAACAAAAACTAACCAAAACAATTATCAGTAATGGATACTATTCCCAATATTTAAATGATAGTATCAAAGATAATACATTAAAAATAGAATATATAGACCTATATACCAAAGTATCAAATCTAGAAGAAAAAGACTTCTTATTATATAATCGACTTTTAGACAAAGGATATACCAAAGATGTAGCCAATACCATCTTTAATAAACTAAAATTCTATGAAATAACACCTTTATTAGTCTTTGACTATCAGGAAGACATCAGTATATATATCAATGACTGTTTAGAACATCGTGATGTCAATAGTGAAACTCATTTTGAACTAAGCAATGATTATTATAGCGAATATGAAAATACCATTGCTGTCTATGATGAAACAAATACTAATATGCTGGTTAACAAAACCTATTATCTATCACAAGACTATTTGCCTAAAGATATATCAGAACTAAGTGTCGTATATGCTGCTAAAGGCTTATCTTTAGCTTTAGAAGCTAAAGAATCTTTCATGGCCTGGTGTGATGCTGGTATGGCATTAGGAATCAGATTCTATGCTGCAAGCTCTTATCGCTCATATCAAAGTCAAAGCGACATCTACAATTCCTATATCAATTCCATGGGACAGGAAAAAGCCGATGCTTTAAGTGCCAGACCAGGTCACTCTGAACATCAGACCGGATTAACAGTCGATCTGGCAAGTGCTAATATGGAAGGACTAAGTGAATATAAAGATACTGTTGAATATACCTGGACCAGTAAAAACTGTCAGGATTATGGCTGGATACTAAGATATCCCGATGGTAAGCAAAGTATAACCGGCTATGAATTTGAATCATGGCATTATCGCTATCTAGGAAAAGAATTAGCTACTCAGGTAGTAAATTCCAATTTAACATATGATGAATATTACTGTTTATATCTAAAACCATGGAATAATAGCGAATATGTCTATAACATGGCTGATGTCAATCAACAAGTCATCAATTAAGCTGCATATGCAGCTTTTTTAATATAGATTTTACATAAAATAGACATAAATTTTAACCATTATTGTTTTAATAAAATCTGAGAGTGAAAATATGGTCGCAGTTGGTGGAAGCGCCAGAACCTGTCTAAAAATAGCTAACAAGATCTTTAATTTACCATAAAAAAACCGTATCCTAACATCTGAACAAATAATTGAATTACATGACAGATTTACATCAGATACCACATATGCCAGCTCGATCATATTAATATATCTGCCATAAAGAATTCATACCCTACTTCCTGGTCTAATGATCTTAACAAATATCGTCAATGCCTATGGTACTAAGAATATTTATATATGTAAATATGGTATAAGAGAAGGATACCTAAAGGATAACATTTTAAAAGGCTGAAATATCAGCCTTTTTCAAATTCCACTTTTGCGATCCTAACGATCAGCTGAGTGCCATAATAATAGCCAGTAGCACGATATTTTAAAACATCGTCATC
>JALEVB010000145.1 GCA_022780745.1 Erysipelotrichaceae bacterium | reverse complement strand
TTTCTAGTATTTCATCTTCAAATTCTTTTTTAACATTTTCAGGTATTTCTATATATCCATTAATTGTTCCATAGAATTTTGATTTATATTCATCAAATGATATGGTATCCTTTGTAAAATCAATTGTTTCAAGTAAAAAGTGGCCTCTAGCATGAAGCATATTATAAAGACATAGTAATACTTCTCTTTCAGTTACTTGTTCATTTAAAGCACGTTTTCTTAAGTGATAAACCGTTCTATCAGTTGGTTTAGCAAATTCTCTATTATTAGTTGTAAAGCATAGATACCCAGGTTTATTTATTTCATCTTTACTGATGATTCCAAAGTCAATAAATGCTTCTACAAGCTGTTTCTTTCTCCACTTTTTTCTTGCTAAATTTCTTCTAGCAGATCTATTAGTTCTTGATTCACTAGCTTCGTTAGCTGGATTAAAAACATGGGTTCCCATATATAGAATATTATCACCATCACTAACTGCACTACCAACAGAACCAATACCAATATCCAATCCAAAAGTATTTTTATAATTTTCCATTCTAAATGCCTCCAATGCATAAAACTATATTAATAGCTTCTCTTATAATATTATTATAAAATACTTACAAAATTCCTATTAATATTTTATGATATCATTCAAACAAAAATAATGTGCAAGTATTTGCACATTATGAAATTTATCCAACTTTTTTGTTACAGTTCAGACCTACTCTAGCTATTTAAAAACCCCAAACTTAATTGGGGCTTTTGTTGGTTAGTAAAACTACTTTTGAAACACATTCAAAAGCGTTTGATATCTTGATATACCTTCTAACCTGTTACTCTCTATAACACTTAAGGTATCACAATAATATTGAGCATATTCACCGTTTCTGCATCCACCATTTTGTTTTGTGTGCATTTTGGCTTTTCTAGCTACCAGTTCTGCCTCATTATTGGTTGCTGGAATATCGATATGTGTTAAGAAATATAGGTATGATGATTTTCGTTTATTTAATCTTTTCAAAGTATTATAGCCATCATTATAGTACTTCAGCTGTTTTTCTCTTTCCACATATTCATTGAAACCAATATTGATTATACTACTATATTCCTTGTTAAATTCTTTTACAGTTTCAATTGGAAGTTCTGTTGAGCCTATTCTTTTAGCTTCATTTACTTCATGGATCATCTTTTGAAGCAGATCATGCATCTTGCCAGCCCATGTTAACTCAGGCTCATTTTCCATAGAACCTTTCAAGTATCTCAGCTCATGGATCAGACATCCCTGATGATCTTTTCCATAGTGAAAGAATGTAGCTTCACCATCATGTATCAGCACTTTATCATAAAGTTCTATGAATGTTCCTTCTACACCCTGGTATCCTTTGTGCTCATTTTGATATAGAATGGTGCCATTAGGTGAAGTAGTGATAAGTATAGCTTCAAGCTTGCCGTTCACTCTAACGGTAGTACCATCGATATGGATGTAATCACTATTGAGCATATTCTCAATTATCTTTTCTCTTTCTTCTTTTGATTTTTTAGAGAATTCCTTTTCAAGATTAGCTAATGTACCCTTTGATATATCTAGCATGCCATTGCTAAGGTCACATAGTATCTCCTTTACTTTGTCATACGACATATTCCCATGTGAATGCAGAATAGAAGCTATAGCTTTAACTGAGGCATCATAAGTAACATCATTTACCATATCTTTAGGAAATGCTGCATGTAATTTCTTACCTGTCTTTATATTTTTGTATTCTACAGCTTCATATTCGATTACTTCGACATTAAAACCAGCTTTAACAAGCTGCTTAGTGATGACTTTTCCGGTTGGCACATAATCTTGACCGTTATCAATGACTTCTTTTGGGGTATCCAATAACACTTTACTTGTTGGTTCCTTCTTTTTAAGATAAGTACCTTTGTGGCCAGGCTGACCTCCTGGCTTTCTGTTGGTCTTTTCTCTATTGTTCTGTATCTTTTTATGATTAGGATCTGTTGAAGAAGGTTTTGAACTGTTTTCAAAATCCTTATTGATCCTAGCTTCTAAAGCCATGATCTTATTTTTTAGTTCTTCGATCGTAGCATCTCTAGCAGTAATAACTTCTTTAAAACTATTGATCTTATACGTTTCAAGATCATTAATATCTTCTATCAACTGGCAGTTATCTTTTTTAAGTTGTAGGTTTTCTTTTCTAAGCTCGACATTTTCCTTATACAGTTTCTCATTAGTAACAGAAAGTCTATCAACTTTAGCACTAAGCTGAGTGATCTTTTTATTCAAAGCACTTTCATCAGATAAAAAAGCTACTTCCTTTCGAAGTTTAAGAACTTCAACATGTTTAGAACAACCGAAGCAGCCTCTATCAACCATAACTATTATCCTTCCTCGTTTTCGTAAACAAGTTTAGGTCTTTTATCTTTATCCATATAAGCAGCTTTGAGATAAGGTAACTGATCTAAAGTGATTTTTCCTAGATTCCTCACTACTTTTTGGACGACTTTACCATTAACTTTCTTATTTTCTACTAAGAAAGCATAGTGATAAAGCCTATCATCGACCTTTTTAGTAGTAACTCTCACGAACATTATTCCTCACCACCATTATAACATCAAACACTTTATATAACAATATATATAAGCTATTTCTCGTCACTACTATATCAAAAAAATAGACAAAATAAAAGCAGGATTTTTTATCCTGCAATCCAAAACACCTTTATTAAAAGTCGCTATTTATTATAGTATTAGGGGTCTGAACTGTAACTACAAATGGTGAAAAAGAAATAGTATATATTTAACTTCAGTAAGATTTCAATATAATCTAAAAACTGTGGGTTTCTATTCATAGATTCCCACAGTTTTATCTAATTATAATTCTTCTCCATTGGTTTCAATAACGTGTTTATACCAATAGAAACTATCTTTTTTGTATCTGTTAAATGTTCCGTTACCTTTATCATCTG
>JALEVB010000135.1 GCA_022780745.1 Erysipelotrichaceae bacterium | reverse complement strand
TATAAGCTGTTTTAATAATCCTATTATCAATTGGGCCAGTGTTATTGCACTTTTATATATGGTCTATTATCTAATAAGATATAAATCAAGATCAGCATATATCATAACTATTGGCTACTTAACAAATCTAGCACCATGGCTATTAGTAGATAGATGTGTCTTTAGCTATCATTATTATCCATGCGTGATATTTGTGGTTTTAGCAGTTACTTTTGCCTGCAAAAAACTAATTATGAAAAATATCAGATATCAAAAACTAGTAAATATCTTTATCTTTATCTGCATATTAGTATTTATTATCTATTTGCCTATAATATGTGGTTTTGGAACAACTAAAGCCTATGCCCAGTTCCTAGAAATATTTAATACCTGGTGCTTTTAATGAAAAAGAAACAAATATTATTTTGCATCATCATTAGTATATTATTCTGCTTTCCATTATTTTCCAATGAATTAAGTCTTGAACATGATACTTTATTCCATTTAAGCAGAATAGCCCATCTTGCTAATGCAATTAAAAATAGTGATGTTCTACCTAAAATTTATTTTAATATGAATCTAAATTTTGGGTATGCAACACCACTATTTTATAGTGAGATCTTTATGATCCCTTTTTCAATACTATATAACTTAAATATTGATCTAGTCATCTGTTATAAGATCTTAATCTTAGTATTCACCATCATTACTGCCATCAACATGACCTATTGTACCAATAGCTTATTTAAAAATGATCATATCAGCTATTTAGCAGCATTCATCTATCTATTTGGCAACTATCATATAACTAATGTCTATGTTCGCAGTGCCATTGGTGAAGTAATTGCTATGTCCTTTTTACCTATCTGTTTATTAGGCATCATTGAAGTATTAACATTTGAAAAATATAACTCTAAACATCTGATCATTGGCTTTACAATGGTCACTTTAGCCCATAATATCAGCCTATTTATTATTTCATTAACATTTCTATTCTTTATCATTGCTTATATTAATAAACTAGATAAACAAAGAATAATGACCATAGCTAAAGCAGCTATCATCACTATCCTAATAACTTCATTCTTCTTGTTACCAATGATCGAACAGTTACTAGATCAGACATTTGTTTTATCGTTATATACCAAAACAGATCTAAGTGCTTATGCCATTGGTATCAGGCATTTATTATGCAATAATACTATATTTAAAACGGCAGCAATTAATCAAAGCTATCCAGCCATGAATGTCAGTATAGGATATTTCGCTATCATTTTCTCATTATTAACTATATTCGTAAAACCCGACAGATTACATAAGACCTTGTTTGTCATTGGTATGATCTTTATGATCTTACCAACTATCTATTGTAACTGGCAAATATTATCAGTATTTTTATCAGCTATCCAGTTTCCATGGCGTTTAGAAATGATTGCTTTACTATTATTAAGCATATGCAGCAGTATTACTTTTACTAAAATTATTACTAATAAAAAAATAATGATCCTAACCTTCATTATTTTAACAATTGAAGCCTTTTACCATTTATACCCTGTAACTCAAAGACCATTTACTATTTCAAACAATACCAGATATGAACAGTTATTAGATGGAAGCATCATCGATCCCTTCTATAGTGCCAATTATGTTAGAGTAGAATTAGCAGGTGGTGATTATCTAAATATTAATCATCCAGACTTTAGAAATATCAGTAAATGTATTACATCAAGCGATAAGAATATTACCTGTGATATCACAAGAAATTATAATGATATGATATTTACCATTGATCAAGAAACAGAAGTAACTTTACCAGTATCTTATTACAAAGGATATGTCATTGTTGATGAAAACAATAAATCTTATCCAATATCATCTAATAAACAAGGATTAATTACTTTCAACGCTAATAAAAATACTTATCATTTAATATATAGACATACTAAAGTACAGATCATTAGCCTATTCATTTCTTTATCAACATTATTTGTTATCATTATAAATAGAGCTAGGAAATTTAAATCCTAGCTCTATTCTT
>JALEVB010000129.1 GCA_022780745.1 Erysipelotrichaceae bacterium | reverse complement strand
GTCCTTTCATTTTTCTTCCCTGAAGTTTCTTGAATAGTTCCTTGATCTCAGGAAATCTTGATTTAAGATAGTTCCATGACATAGGCTGTGTGATGATCTCAAAACCGCCACCTTCATCAGGGTCGATAGATGCATCATGTTCACAATGCATGATATCGCCAAGCATCCTATTCACAAGATGAGCATTTATCGGATCACCAGCAAGTTCAAGTTCAATACCAAAGAATACTTCAGCATTTTCACCTTCAAGCTCAAGTGGTATATACTCACCATCCCAGGAATGATAGCCATATACAGCTGCCTTGGTACATCTTCTGCAATAAAGATACCCATCTGCATCACTTGATACGTTATCGATCTGATAATATTTGCCACATACTGAACATTTTGCATACATTCCTGAAGCTTCGATCGCAGGAATATAGGCATATTTCCCTTCAGGTAATCTGGCCATGTTGTAATCAAGATGATATTCATGAGTGAATACATCATCATAAATACAATGGTGATCAAATGTTTCCTGGCTTACTAGCATTGAATCAACGAAATGCCCTTCAGATCTCATAAAACGTTTATTGGAATATCCGCAAATTGCGTATACTTCACTTTCAAGACACTTTTCGCACACCCATTCACCATTGATCTTTTCCATTGACCAGTCAGGATGAAATTCATGGCATATTGAGCATTCCTTCATGAAATTAACAGCAGCATAGTGACATATATGTTTGTCACCATATTCATGAGCTTCACTTTTCATAAAGTAGGCCTTCATACCAACATCAAGAACTGACTGACATTGTCCCAAGAATGGACAGACTTCATAGTTATCGATATTGGCTCTTGTGATCGCTTTTTCCTTGATTACTCCATTGGTACAGATAGATAGGGTAGTAAGGTTAGCGATAGGGTGGAACTTATGGTCATCTTCATCAATGAAGTATTCATCTAATGCTTCATCAAAGAATCTTAGACCACTTTTGACGATGATCTTGACTCCAGCATTAACATCACTTCCAAGACTTTCGTTTGTGATGAATACTGGTTGAGTATGCCTTAGATCGATATTCTTAGAAACAACTAATTCATCGACGCTCTTAGTGGTAAGGCTGCAAAGAGCTTTGAGTTCTCGTTTGTTCATGACTGTCCTCCTTTTTTGCATGAAAAAACGACAGGTAATGATTGAACCTGTCTTCCTTTTTGCGCATGATAAAAATACCGATAGTAATACCAGTATATCTATTGATGCTTATTTGTGATCTTTCTTTCCTTCTTTTAGCAGTTATTAATAGATTGACCTTGTTATGATGACTGCCGGCATCATAAAGGGAACGCTTAATTATAGAAAAAGGTCATCCTATATAAGATGACCTTTGTAATAGTAGCTATTTCTTTAATTCCTTTGAGATGCCATATTTTTCTGCTTCTTCTTTCTGTTTACCAGAATACCAGTGATTATTTCGGTATTCCTGATCATTATGCCAAAGCTTCCAGAAATCTGATTCAACAATAAAGTCATTAGCAAATGTTAATAGTTCATATTTAAATGAAAACATAGAATAGGTATCAATCCATTTATCAACATTTCTTTCTGGTTGTTCAGTATCGATAAAGGTAAATCTATATATTGAAGCATAATAATCATCTTCTATATGATGATCAATGCGTGAAGTCTGTAGTACCTTAAATCTTCCAGCAAAGCAGTCTTCCTTAAGTTCTTTATTTAAACTACGGATTATTTTATTAACTTCCTTTTGTATCTTTTTTAGCTGTTTTATTCTTGCCATAATACTCATCCTCCTTTATCAGGTGAGTAATTATAGGGGTAGCGATCATATTTTGTTATTGAAATTCAAAGATATTTGTTTGACGCAGTTCCTTAAATCCGTTTTCAGCCTGACTTTTACGACGAGATCCTTCAAAAGTAAAGGGTTTCGTTGCGCTGCCAATTGTCAGAATTCCAAGTTCTCCTAATACAATTTTATTCTTAACTTTGGAAATATTTAACGCTTGCACATCAGTGTTAGCAACATAAAATTCAACATCAGCAATACCAGCGTAAATCATACGATTGACAGTATTACTGCCTCCTCCACCGATACCAAAAACTTTAATTTTTGCTCCATGTATATTTTCCATTACTAAGCTCCTTTTTCTTTTAGATTGTATTTTTATCCAGTTAAAATTAACACTAAAAATTCATAAATTCATAAAAAAAGATAGGTTTCCCTATCTTTAATTTATAATGATTTTTTGAAGACTATTTAATCTTCTTAGCGTATTCTTCAAGCAGTTTATCTAAGAACATTTTTCCATCAAAACCGACTTCAAGATACTTTAACAACATAGGACTATATCCTGACAAGAAGATATTACCATAGTCATCAGTTTCAGGAGATATAGCATTTCTAACATCAAAGTTCCACCATACAATTTTGGTAGTATATCCTTTTTCCTTCCAGAGTTTCATTAATTTATCTTTACTATCAGAAGAACCATCATCGAACTCCATATCGCTTAATACGACTAGATATTCAGGAACTTCTTTTAGATCTTTGAATAAATCCATGACAGCACCCAAGTTAGTATTTGAACAATCACCTGTGTATAAATTTTCGATCTCTTCACAGTAATTTCTACCTTCTATCTTCATAAAATGAGGAAGAGAAGAGAATGGTACTACATATCCATTACAGAAAGTAGAGCATTTACCTAAGTAGTGTCCGATACTCAACGCCTTACCTGCTGCGTCTGTGTCTCCCCAATACATAGAACCAGAAGTATCAACTACTGGGATACATGAGATTGAAATCTTTTCTATCTTATCAAAGAATAAATCGGCATCAATCTTCTTTCGATTTCTGTAGATATCATAAACTGTAGAAGTAGCAACATTCAGTTTGTTTTTGCCACTCTTAACACCTTCAAGATATTCTTCAAACCTTTCTTTAGTATCTTCACGAGTTTTGAAAGCATCATAATACTTCATCATTGCTAGTGAAGGAACCTGTGCAAAATCGATAGTATCTACAAGCGGATGAGCGTAATCACTTAAGTTGAAAACTTCTTCTAGTGCGTTGGCTACACCAGCTTCTGCATAAGATAATTTATATTCTACTGTTTCAGGAGTCTTGATAAAAGCACGATAGGCTTTTTCTGACATGCCCCAGATCTTTGCTAATATTTTAGCTTCCTTACTATTTTTACCAGTCAGTCTAGGTGCCCATTTCTTAGCCAGTACATTACCATTCTCAATTTCCTTTTTCCAGAAATCAAGAGCTTCATCTGTTGCTATAGTAAGTAAATCATCAAATCTACCTGCCTTAGCTACATCTTCTGGCTTAACGCCTGCTTGACGCATTAATTCACGTCCTAAGTCTCTACGTCCTATACCGAAGCGTGGATCACGCATGAACATAGCAAAAAGCTTCTCTTTATCAGAGTTGCCTAATTTTACTTCGTTCAGATGATTTTCTAAATAACTAGACATAAACAAAATGTCTAATAGGTTATTACCAGTTGATGAATAGGCTTTATCGCCATTTTCTGTGAACTTTTCTAAATTTGTTTTTTCTAATAAATTCATAAAAAATCTTTCAAAGCACATTATATAATTGACTTAATTCCTAAAGAATACACAATTTAAATAGTTTGCTGTCAGTGCTTTTCCTATATATACTATACTATAACAATTGAGTATTATTCAATATTTTTATATTCAATATTTTTAAAAAACAACTATAAATTAAAAGAGACCATAAAGGAGTGGTTGTTTTACAACGATAGATAGGATAAAAATAACCATTGGATTTGAAATAATCATGATGTTTGATCTTAACCCAAAGGTTAAAACAGAAAGATATCCAAAGGTAGTCAAATTTTTAAGAATACAAAAGGTATTTTTGGGAATATTAAAACTTCCGATGGTGGGGTAGGGGGTTAGTGCAGAATTGCGCCCTTTATCAATGGAGCCGCACTGTTTTTGTTACAACAGCTTTTCAAATATTACAGCCAAGCTTAATGAAATAAATGAGACCCAAAAAGAAATGTTTGATAAACTAAAAAAGGATGACCTATTACATTGGAATAATGATGCTAAAAGAATAGGGATGGATAAAGAGAATGCATATCTATCATAAAAATTTTTACATGTAAGATTCATTGCATAAATGTAAAAATAAATGAACTAATTAATTATTACTAAATTTAAGCATAATTATCGGTTATTTTCGATTTAGTTCAAATTAATTAAAATGAACTAATAAAAGTCTAAACTAATAAAATAAAGTACAATAATAACAATATTAATTGTTCTAATATAATTATCATAAAGTTCAAAATTTAAATATCAAAGAATGCAGGATATATACTGTAGTGCACCGGTAAAGTTGTACCGGTATAAATAAACTAACTTAATGTTAATTGTTTGAAGGATTGTTGTCTATAAGCTAATGGACTCAATCCTTTTCTTTTTGCGTTAATTCTTTCTGTATTGTAGTAGGTTATGTATTCTTCCATTGCAGCTATAAGTTCAGCTCTTGTTTTAAAGTGATATCCATAATACATCTCGTTTTTCATGATGCCAAAGAAGTTTTCCATTAAAGAATTATCCATGCAATTCCCTTTTCTTGAGAACGACTGTTTAATACCCTTATCCTTTAGCCATTGTTGGTAAGGTTTCATCTGGTATTGCCAACCTTGATCTGAGTTATCCCGAATTCGGGATAATTCAGACTATGCCGAAGAAAATACTATACCGAAGTTTTGCCT
>JALEVB010000123.1 GCA_022780745.1 Erysipelotrichaceae bacterium | reverse complement strand
AAGTTTACTAAGCAGATCATTGGCATATTTTTTACCACTAACTGTTAATTCGATAGTCATTTCTCTTCTTTTTCCCTTTATAGCTACCAGTTCAACATAAGCCTTTTGCTGTAACTCCTTGACTATGGTATTAACAGTTGTCTTTGGCAGATCCCAATCATTACTGATTTCGATCTGCGTATGCGACTTTCCATCATTTAATGCATACAAAACCCATAACAATGCTGGTGAAACTCCACTATGTTTAGCAAATTCACCATAATAAGCATCTATATGATAAAGTGCCCTACCAAATTCATAAAAAAACTCTCTTGCGTCCATATCTACACCTCAATAATCCTATTTCGTATTTCTATAATAATACGAAATAGGATTATTGCCAAGGCGTATAAAAATGCATGAATGATCATGCATCTACTTTACTATACGCCTGTGTTATCTGATTCATCTTATTAACGATACTAACGATATATTCATCACCTTGTTCATTTATTTTCTTATCTTTACTAAAAACCAAGAGCTAAACCTGCTGCCATACCAATACAAAGACCTAAAGATGTTCCTAAGGTCATATTATCAAAAGAAGCAACTTTTCATAATTATATCTTTAGTGATAATTATCATTATGTCAAGCAACTAACAGTTAACTTAAACGCTCTCTAAGAAAGCTTTTCTTATACTCGTTATAAGCAACTATTCCTTTAGTTGTTTTATCTAGTTTGTCATTATTAATAATGACAAAACCCTTTCTAAACAGCAGCAGATATTTGACCTTCAAATAATTAATGACTCTTCGATCAATAGTTTCATTTCTAATCTCCAAAAACATTTCATCCATCATTTGACCATAAGCGATCATTTCAAATAATTCCTGCATTTTTATCACCACCATTTACATTTTAATAAAATATTTCTAAACACCTGTCCCTTTTTTGGTACATTTATAGCTAATACTAATATTTTTAACTTTTTATCTGGAAATAACTTAATTGCTGCTTTTAAAGTACTACCAGTAGTACACATATCATCAACCAGTAATATCTTCTTATTATGAATCGTTTTATCAATTGTTAAAGATATCTTTTCTCTTTCCTTTTTAGTTAAATACTTTTGATCAGCATCAACCATCTTATGCAAACAATTAACTTTTTCTAATTTAACATCTTTAAAGATCTGTTCTAGATGATTAAAGCCTCTATCTTTTATCTTATTTTCACTGCTAGGCATAAATACCATGGTATAGCCATGATACTTAATGCTTAAATAAGCATTTAAATGATATAGAAAAACATCCTGCAAGGCTTCATCATAACATTCTTTATATTGAAGCAATAGACTTTTAAAAATAGAATCATAATCATATAAAGCTAAACCCTTTACCTTTCCAATTATAAAATGATGTTTTATCAGCTTTAACTGTTTACGACAGTTACCGCATAATTCATCTTCAAAACAAAGCAAGCTTATTAATGACTTACCATTTTCAAGATCATTATCACAATATATACACCTATGCATTAGCTGCCTCACACTTTCTAATACACTTATCAACTTCATTGCTTCTTTGATCACAAAGAAATAAACACTCACCATCTGGATATTTAAAGCTTCTTCCTACTCTTCCACTGATCTGAACTAAACTAGCTTCATCAAATACGCGATGATTCGCAAACAATACCGCTACATTAACATTTTCAATCGTTATTCCTCTTTCTAGTATCGTCGTTGCAATTAGAACATGATATTTCTTATCTTTAAATGCTTGGATCTTTATATCATTATTATTACTTTTACTATTAACATATTCACATGTATAAAACATTTTTAAGAAATAATATAAATACTTTGACATTTTGATGGTAGGAACAAAAACGATGATCTGATGATCTATCTGCTTATTTATCCATTGTATAAGTCTAATTATCAGCAGCCATTTATAGCCATTAAAACATTTAGGAACGACCAGATCATGCCCATGTGGTCTTTTATTTAAAGTTAAGTGAACAATACTATTAGCAGCTATTCTGCTTTTCAAATAATCATCAATAGTCGCTGTAAGATATACCATATGCCCTATACAGCTGCTTCTTACTATTCCTTCTAATACGACATTATTCTTATATGGAAAAGCATCACACTCATCCAATATCAGACAATCAAAAAACTGATAATAGCGATAACACTGATGCGTAGTACAGATAACGATATCTCCATAAATATCACTAGTATATCCCTGACATACTCTAACTACCTTAGCTTTCGTAAAGACCTTTCTTAATCTTTCATATAATTCTAATACTACCTGTTTACGACTGATTGCAAAACATACCTTACGCTTAGTTTTAAGCATATAAGCAATAGTCTCCATCACTATCTCTGTTTTACCAGAACCACATATTGCTTCGATCAAAACATCATTATTATCAATATTATTCTTGCACTGTAAAGATATCTCTTTTTGTAAAGAGGTCAAAGGATACTTAAGCAGATATTCTTCACAGTCATCACTTATCTCAATACCAGGATCATTATCAATATCTTCTTCTATCAATACTCTTTTAAAACTTATACATCTTCGACATATCCATCCTTTAGACCCATAATAAAAATAAGAATCATCTTCATTCAAACATCTTGGACATTTCATATTATCTTTTCCTCAAATAATATTTATGCTAGATTTTACAATTATCCTACTTGCAAAATAAAAAAAGAAAGAGTATTATTTAGCCATGAAAACTTTTATTAATTCATATTATTATTATCGCTAGTATCAATATAACCAACATGCAATGTTGGCATTTTGTGTTATATTGATAAAAACATGACATCAATTATTAAATTGATGTTTTTTATTTATAAGGAGGTCCATATATGATTTTAACTGTTAAAAAAAGTTCTCAAGAAAAAGATGTAAACTCACTAATCAA
>JALEVB010000115.1 GCA_022780745.1 Erysipelotrichaceae bacterium | reverse complement strand
TCATTTACCTGTATTCCAAAAGCGGTTTTACCAAGTTTGAATTGTAATTTATCATCTTTTACAGACATAGGAATACCACGATTTATCTGTTTTGCACGAATGCAAGGCAGTTCTCCACATTTTGAAAAATGAATAGTATTGCCATTACCATACAAGCATTTCTCAGTACCTTTCCAAACATCCTCAGCTTTGGTTAATGCAAATACAGCATCTACGCCATATTTCTTACCTATTGGTATCATGGATCTTCTACAATAATCCCATGTGACATTATAGGCTTTTTGCATTTCGTTCAGTTGATTTGCATAAATTTTGCGTTTGTCTTTATCTTCAGTGTTACCATACAGAGATAGTAATTTGCGGTATCTCTTTGTACGCAGAAGCTGGTCACAATTCTTTCTGATAAGACTAACAATTTCATTGCCTGCTTTGCGTATCTTATCAGAGAGAATCACAACTTTAAGTACATCGGAATAAGGCATATCGGTCTCGGCAACCAAAATATGCCTGTCAGAAAGTTTATGATATTGTTTCAAAATTTTGTTGTATTCTTTGTCTATCATGGCTTTTTTGCTCCTCGATATACTTAATTACTGCAGCTTCACTTATATGTCCTACTGTAGATACAAAATATCCTCTTGACCATAAAACTCCACATCTTGCATAGAACTGTTTTAGCTTTGGATATACCTTAAATAATGCAATAGCACTTATACTTTTTAGTGTTCTTACAACATCGCCTTTTAATACCGAAAACCTGAACTTCGGACACCAGATGATGTGATACTGTATCAGATATTTACAGTGTGAAGCATTATGATACTGTTCCTAGCTAATTATTTTCTCCTAACTGATATTTTTTCTGAATGCCTCTACACATTAGGTCAAGAAATGTAATAGTTTTGCCTTCCTCAACATAATATATACGTGCAAGGTTTTCAAATTCCTTTTTCCATCTTGACGGGATAGAAATATTAATTCGTATGTTATTGTTTTTGAGTCGTGCCATTATTATTTTACCCACGATTCGAATGATATGATGAATTATTAGGGTCGCACTGATTTGCATGGCTGTTTTGTTCTGTTGTATGTGTGCTTGTATTATAGCTATTCTTATTCATAGACCATTTCCTTTATATGTTTTGTTTATACATAGATTATATATTTTCTATGTTGTTGTTAAGTCAAAGAGTAGTGGCTTTCATCCCACACGCAAGCATGTGGGTTTTTCGCCGCAAATTTATAACATTATACAATTTTACTCTTCTCATATTTCTACATCCATTCCTACATACAATTCATTTACATTCAATAATTCACTAAAGATAACCATAGCCCTGTCACCTGTACAATGTCCAGTATAGATCTTAATATCCTTATCTTTTAAATATTTAGCTAAAGCTCTTATCTCATCTTCACTTCTATCATATAAATGAAAACCACCCACGATCGCATAAATCTTTTTATCTTTAAAAGTATCACTAACTTCCTTAATTATATTAACTACTTTCCCATGACAGCAGCTATTAAATATGATCAAACCATCATCAGTATCAAAAATAAGACTCTGCTCATGATCAAAATCATCATATACCCATTTTCTTTTAACTCGTTTATACATATCATGATCTTTACCAATCAGATCAAGATCTTTTGTTTTATGTCCAACTACATAAATACCATCAGTTATTTTCTCTTCAATATCACATCTAACTATCCTATCTTTATATTTAGACAACACTTTAGTAGGCAAGCCACAATAATAAGTAAAGATCTGTTTCTTGATATAACAGTTACTTGCACAGCTTTTTTGAAGATAAAACTTTGCATGATCATTAACTCTAAAAAAAGCTTCCATTCCATTACCATGATCAAAATGCGCATGACTCAAAATAGCATATTCTATCTCATTAAGATCAACACCTAATTTACTGGCATTTTCAATAAATAAATCACTCGCACCTGTATCTAATAATATTTTATGCTGATCAAATTCTAAAAAACAGCTCAATCCCCATTCACTATTTAAATCACTTTTCGAAATATTATCAGACAAAACAACCATTCTCATCTTTTTCACCTTCTTATTATTCTGACAATTACTATCAGACAAATAAATAACAGTAAGATATCAATACTAGCTCTTGGATAGCTCACAACAAAACTAATAATTGGCCAAAATAAATATACAATATAATTCCTATCCACACTTTTAGTAGCTAAGACTGGATATGAAAAAGATTCACCATCTGTTTTAACAAAGATCGTACCAATCTTATCACCCACATCAATAGGGGCCTCTAATTCATATTTATCAATAGTAATACTATATTCATTAGCAACCGTTAAGCCAATATCCTCATTAACGATCACAGGATACTTGTTATCTGAAATACTATACTTAACATCAGTAACATCAATAACATCATTCGCATGATAAATGTCTACATAATGATAATTATCATAAAAAAACTTATATAATTTATCTGCATCCTCAATAGCTTTCTCACTGCTTGAAGCATGTCCGCTAATGATAATATATTCTTCCCGATAGTTAGCAAAACTTGCCAGGCATCTTAATGCCAAATTGGTAAAACCCGTTTTAGCTCCAGCAATATAACTATTATCATCCAATCTAGTCAAAGAAGTAGAAGAAAGTTCTAAGCCATTACTGGCAATATATCTATCACAAGTAAAGATCTGATAAAAAATATCATTATCTAAACAATAATCCAATAATATACTCAGATCATAACAGGTACTATAATGATCATCATTGTGCAAACCAGTAGGATTAACAAAATGTGTATCATTCATCTTTAGCATTTTAGCCTTTTCATTCATCATACTGACATAATTATCAATTGAACCAAACAAAGTATATCCCAAGGCATAGGCACACTCGGCTCCACTTGGCAACATCAAACCATATAAAAGATCCTTGATCGTAACCGTCTCATTGACATTAAAACCCGCCATCGAAGCATTAGCCTCATATAAACCAGATAACATATCATGGGTAATAGTAACTTCACTACTTATATCATCACAGTTTTCAATAGCGACAATAGCTGACATCATCTTAGTCATACTAGCAGGATACATCTTTTCATATGCATTTTTTTCATACATAACTTCATTAGAGTTACGATTGACCATATAGACATAATCGCTATCCACTTCAAAAGGCACTTCCTTAGCACTTGCAGGAACTACCATAAATATCGATAATAATAAAACTAAAAACAATAACTTTTTCATGCTAAAATTATAACATAGGAGAAAATGTAAATATATGAAATACTTAGTAATATCTGACATTCACGGCAGCGCTGAAGCTGCAAATATAGCTATTGAAGCTTATAAACTACATCATTGTGATTATATATTATGCTTAGGAGATATCCTATATCATGGACCACGCAACGATCTTCCATCATCATATGCTCCAAAACAGGTAATTAGCCTATTAAATCCCTTGAAAGATAAAATAATAGCGGTAAGAGGAAACTGTGATGCAGAAGTTGATCAGATGGTCTTAGACTTCTCAATAACTTCTGATTATAATATTTTATTTATCAATGATCATAAGTTCTTCTTATCCCATGGTCATATCTATGGGCCAAACAATTTACCTAAATTAAATAAAGAAGACTACTTCTTATCTGGACATACGCATATACCAACAATTGAAAATCATTTATTAAACCCAGGTTCCATAGCTTTAGCCAAAAATAATCATCCTAATACCTACGCTATTATCGATGAAGAAAACTTTACAGTATATACTACAAAACATGAAATATATATGCAAACCAAAATAGACTAAAAAATATTGCGTGGCAAAAGCCACGCAATATTTATTAAGCATCAGATAAATACCCATTATTTTTTACAACAAAGACATCATATATTTCATTATAACCCACAAAAACATTACGATTGATCCATCTCTTTCTATAAATATCATCATCGTAATAATTTTCATCATGACTAAAACATAATAAAGATGATAAGGCCTTTGCAACCTTTTTTAGATCACATTCATTATTAGGATACTCAAATGTCAAAATAATGATCTCATCATTGATCCATACATAAAATTCAACATATGTAAAACCATCTAAAGTTTTTGTACCCCTAAAGATATTACGAAGTTTACACTCTTTGATCATGTCTCTCATATCATCCATGTTTAAAGCCTCATAGCTTGGATAAGCATCCTGTAAAAAACTAGCTACGATCTGTTTCTTAAATTCATTACGCATTTTATTTCCTCCTATATTTGTATATGAGAAAAAGTAAAACAATCCTAAAAAAAAGATGAATTTCTTCATCTTTAAAAAGTACCATTATTTATCGTTTCAAGTCGGCTATTGCACTCCATACACTTTTTGCCATCTAGAATATAAATTCTAGTAAGACGACTAGAAAGATTACATAAGATCTCATAAGTTATCGTATCTAATTCCTTAGCCATCAGTTTCAAACTAATGTGCTCACCAAATAATTCAACCTTAGTTCTATTTTCAATCATATAAGGCAATTTGATCATACACTGATCCATACATATCCTGCCAACTAAAGGAGCATAAATACCATCAACATATACCTTACGTCCCTGATTTCTTCTAATAAACCCATCGGCATAACCAATAGGAATCGTCGCAATGATCTCGTCCTCATCTAAGCGATAAGTAGCACCATAACCTATTGTTTCCCCTTTATTAACTTTTTTAACATTGGTTATCTGCGTATATAAGCTACAAACTGGCAATAGATCTTTATCATTGCTGGCATATCCTAACATGGCAATACCACAGCGAATGGCATTAGTCAGATCATCCTTAAAATCAATAGCCGCATCGGAATTATCACAATGAATATATTTAAATGGAACATTTAAATAATCATATGCTTCTTTAAACTTCGCAAACTGTTCATTAGTAAAGTTCGAATTTAGATCATCACTACAGGCATAATGAGTAAAGATACCTTCAACTTCAACACCATGACTTACTAATAGATCATATGCTTCTTTTAATTCTTTTTTATCCTTGATACCAATACGATTCATTCCGGTATCAACCTTTAAATGAACTTTAACACCTTTGCAATCTTCATTGATCAGCTCTTTTACCCAAGATAAGCTAACAACTGCACAGGAAATATCATATTTTTTAAGATAATCAGCTTCTTTAGGATCAACATAACCTAATATTAAAATATCCTTATCTGTTATCTCTCTAACAATTAAAGCTTCCTCAATACTAGATACCGCTAACATGCTGCACCCTGCATCAATAGCACACTTAGCTAAATATCTATCACCTAAGCCATAACCATTAGCCTTGATAACTGCGATAAGTTTTTTATTTGTATGATCGATCAGATACTGACAATTCTTCTTAAAATTATCAAGATTAATTTCTAACCATGTTTTTCTTAACATCTAAACCACCCTGGAATATGTATATCCAATATAAATACCACCAATTCTAAATAATAATCCTAATAAAGAATTAATATTAGTAGCCAGCATACTTCTAAGATACATCATAAATAATGCAGGCCAAAAACTAAAAGCCCCAAAAAATCCTAAACCATATCGGCTGATCATATCACCAATAAAAATACTAACAAAAGTCAATACAGCTCCTAGAATTGAAAACTTTTTCTGTACACCTCTACCATAATTACATATAACATATGCATTAGCATATCCTATGGCTAGATAAACAATTGAAAACTCAATTCTTAAAGTAGAAGAAAATAAGCCATAGACAATACCTAATACAACTGCTGAAACTGTTCCTAATATCAAAGCCCTTAAAAATCTTTGATTTCTATTTAAAGCATTACTATTAAATATTTTATACATTTTAATTTCCTTTCATGCATGAGTATAGTATAGCACAAACCTAAAAATACCGTTATAATATTTGTAAAAGGGAAAAATTATGCTTATAACTTCAGTAACTAATAATAAAGTCAAACAATGGACGAAATATAAAAATAAGAAATATCGTGATCTTGATGATCGTTTTATGATCGAAGGAATGCATCTGATCGAAGAAGCTCATAAAGCCAAGATCATTGAAAGTATCATTATTTTACAAGGAGCTACTAATCCTTATCCACAATATGAATATTACGAAGTATCTGATAATGTTATGGATAAGTTAACAATGCATGTATCTAATGAAAAGATCATGGCTATATGTCATAAATTAGATTATGAATTAAACATTAATGATCATAAAGTAATCTTATTAGATGGCCTGCAAGATCCTGGCAATATTGGTACTATTATCCGTACAGCTTATAGTTTTGGTTATGATAAAGTTATCTTATCTGATAATAGCGTTGATCTATATAATGATAAACTCATCAGATCAACACAAGGAGCAATGTTTCATATACCAGTGATCCAAAATGATTTAAAAGCCATTATTAAGTCATTAAAGAAACAAAACTTCACCATCTATGCAACAACCCTAACTAACGCCAAAAACCTTTCTAGTGTCACAAATCAAGGCAATATCGCATTAATATTTGGCAATGAAGGAAATGGAATAAGCAAAGAAATCATTGACATGGCTGATCAGAATATCATCATCGAAATGGTCAATTTTGAATCATTAAATGTCGCCATTGCTGCAAGTATATGCATGTATAAATTTAAATAAGATGTGTTATAATTTTAAAAGAAAACAAGGAGGAATTTAAAATGTCAACACCACATAATAAAGCAAAAAAAGGTGAAATCGCAAAAACCGTATTAATGCCAGGAGATCCACTACGTGCCAAATTCATCGCTGACAACTATCTAGAAAATGTAAAAATGTTCAACGATGTAAGAAACATGTATGGATATACTGGAACATATAAAGGAAAAGAAGTATCAGTAATGGGTTCAGGTATGGGAATGCCAAGTATTGGCATCTATTCATATGAACTATATAGCCAATATGATGTAGAAAATATCATCAGAATCGGTTCTGCTGGAGCATATACTACTGATCTAAACCTATATGATGTTGTCCTAGCAAAAAATGCTTACTCTGAAAGCAGCTTTGCCAAAGTACAATCAGGATATGAAAGTAATATCACATATCCAGATGATCAATTAAACGAAAAGATCACTAAAGCAGCAAAAAAACTAAATATTCCATTAACATATGCCCCAATTCACTCAGCAGATGTCTTCTACCGTGAAGGAAACAGAGACTATATCCCAGTATTATTAAAAGAATATGGAACAGTTGCCTGTGAAATGGAAAGCTTCGCATTATTCCATAATGCTAAAGTATTAAACAAAAAAGCTGCATGCTTAGTTACAATATCTGACAGCATGGTAACATATGCTCAAACCAGTGCTGAAGAAAGACAAAACGCTTTAACTAATATGATTCAAATCGCATTAGAAGCAGCAATCGACGAATAAAAAGATGATCACTACGATCATCTTTTATTATTACGCGAATTAACAATTACCAGTAATCTTAAAAACTGAGCCAAAGCAGTAGCTAAAGCAGCAACATAAGTCAATGCCGCAGCCATCAATACCTGTTTACTGCCATTTAATTCCTCACTAGTCAAGTAACCACCACTACTTAAAGCTTTCAAAGCTCTATTAGAAGCATCAAACTCCGTAGGCAAAGTAACTAACTGGAAAATTACTGCAAAAAAGAAACATCCTAACCCAACATAACTAAGAACAGGAACCCCATTAGCAGGAAACAAAAAACCCAATAAAATCAAAGGAATAGCCAAACTGCTACCAATATTAGTAATAGGAACGATAGCATTTCTAATCTTAATAGGCTGATAACCAACTGCATGCTGAATAGCATGCCCTGCTTCATGACAAGCCACCCCAATAGCTGCCACACTTGTAGATCCATAAACACTATCAGATAAATTAATAACATTATCTTTAGGACTATAATGATCAGTCAGATTACCAGCAACCCTTCCAATTCTAATATCATATAAGCCATTAGCATCCAGTATCTGTCTGCAGGCATCCTGAGCACTAATATTCTTCTTTGAATATACTTTACTATATTTAGCATATGTTGAATTAACCCTAGCACTAGCCCACATAGCAAAAATAGCACAAGGCAAAACAAATATTACATAAGTCCAATCAAAATACATCTAATCACATACCTTTCTTTTACTTATTTTACCATTATCACCAATATAAATTAATAAACATCATGCATTTTTTGTATCTTTATCAACAAAAGTAGTAATAAACATGATAAAATAGACATCTATCAAGGGAGAAAGAAAATGGGAATATTAGTTATAGGAGCAACTTTTGTTGATATCAAAGGATTTCCTCAAGACATCTATCTGCCTCAAGGCAGAAATGTCGGTGATGTAGAATATGTTCATGGAGGAGTAGCACGCAATGTTGTCGAAGACATTGCTAATGTCGAATTAACACCAACCTTTTTAGGAATCGTTGATGATACTCCACTAGGAACGGACGTATTACAAAAATTAAAAAGACATAAGGTCAATACAGAATATATGTTAACACTGCCTGATGGCATGGGAACATGGTTAGCGATATTTGATAATAATGGTGATATTGCCGGATCTATTTCTAAAAGACCTAACCTAATGCCACTTCTTGATCTATTAGAAGAAAAAGGCGATGAGATCTTTGAAAAATGTGATTCAATCATTTTAGAAATCGATATTGATGTCCCAATTGTCAAAAAAGTCATCGAGCTATCATGCAAACATCATAAACAACTATTTGCGGTAGTATCAAATATGAGTTTAGCAGCCCAAAGAAGAGACTTTGTAAAATACTTTGACTGCTTTATATGTAACCAGGGAGAAATGAGCATCTTCTTTGCTGAAGACTACGATAAATGCACTCCTGAACAATTACTAAAAGTATTAAGTAAAAAGATCAAAGCTGCAAAAATACCTAGCATGGTCGTAACTATGGGAGATAAAGGAGCCATATATGCCAATCTGAAACATGAAAAAGGCATATGCCCTGCAGTAAATATCCAGGTAAAAGATACCACTGGTGCAGGAGATGCCTTCTGTGCAGGTGTAGCCATAGGCTTAACATATGGCAAAACCATGGATGAAGCCATCGATATTGGCTCAACTCTAGCCGCATCAGTAATCACATCAAGTGAAAATGTCTGCCCTAGATATCTTCCAGAAGAATTCGGTATTGATCCAACTAATATCATATTAAAAAAAGGTTAGAAAAATTTCTAACCTTTTTTACATATCAATAACCAATGGGCCATCATCATATTCCAAAGAAATCTTACCAAATTCCTGAGCAACATTTAAAGCATGATCATTAATTCTTTCAAAATCAGTAAGAATACGCGATAACATAATACCGGCCTCCGAATTGATCTGTTTATTCTTCAAATCATAAATAACATCATTACGACTATTTCTGATCAATTCATCAATGATCTTATCCTGACTCTCAGCTAATTCTGCATCATCTAGTAAACTATGCATCTTTCTTGTCTGCTCGCCAATATTATCGATCATAACATGATATGATTCACTCAAATACTGCTGAAGATTTAAAGAAGCCTGATTTTCAACATTAATTGCATAATCACTCATTCTTTCTAAGTCTGCTAGCATCAAATAATATGAAGCTAATGCATGTGTGATCTTTGGATTAATGGTATTCTCACTAAAAGCCGTAGTAATATAATCAGCAATCTGTTCATTTAAATAATTAACCTGTTTCTCTCTATTAACAATAACATCATGCTTATTCTTATCATACTTAACTAACTGTTCCAAAGAATCATAAATATTCATATAAGCCAGATCTAACATATGTAAAACTTCATATTTAACCTGCTGAACATTAATAGCCGCATCACCTAATAACTTATTAGATTTAGGCAAAGGTTTCAAGAACAATAATCCTTCTCCACTAGTATTAACAACCTGTTTATTTGGTAAAACATATTCCGCGAAAGCAGCTAAATAATTACCAAACGGAATAAGCAGTAATGTCGTACCAATATTAAACAAGGTATGCATATTCGCAATCTGACTAGTCGTGCTTAATGGTGTAAAACCTTCAACCATGCTAACAAGGGGTGTAACAATAGCTAAAATTGTAAACAATACTGTACCAATCATATTAAATAACAAGTGAATGATCGTTGTTTGCTTAGCCTCTCTACTAGCACCACTACTAGCAATAATAGCCGTAATACAAGTACCAATATTCTGACCAAATAAGACAAATACCGCCTCATTCAAATGAATAAGCCCACTAGCAGCCAAAGCCTGCAAAATACCAACAGAAGCACTAGAAGACTGAATAACAGCCGTAAAAACAGCACCAACCAGAATACCAATAACCGGATTTGAAAAATTAGTTAATAGATCTATGAATAATTTAGACTCTCTTAATGGAGCCATAGCACTACTCATATTACCCATACCAATAAATAAAATACCAAGACCAGCCAAGATCATACCAATAGGTTTCAAATGCTCATTCTTAACAAAATAAATAAGAAAAACACCAACAAAAGCCAATAATGGTGCAACAGCCCCAATATCCAAAGCAATCAGTTGCCCAGTAATCGTCGTACCAATATTAGCACCCATAATGATCCAAACAGCCTGTCGCAAAGTCATCATCCTAGCATTAACAAACCCCACGACCATTACTGTAGTAGCACTACTAGACTGAATAAGAGCAGTAATAATAGCACCTGTTAAAATCGCAATAAAACGATTAGCTGTCAAATTCTCCAATATCTTCTTAAGTTTATTACCAGCAGCTTCTTCCAAACCATTGCTCATCATCTGCATACCGTATAAAAAAAGCGCTAACCCACCCAACAAACCTATAGCAATCTTCACTATAATCACTCCCTTTTTTTACATTTTATCTAATAATTTAATATTCAAGCAATTATAATCCTATACATTTTACATAGATTTAACATTTTGTCATATCATATCTATTAAAGCTCAAGCAAAATAAAAACCGCTTATCAAAAAGCGATTT
This sequence comes from Erysipelotrichaceae bacterium, assembly GCA_022780745.1. Lineage (GTDB taxonomy): Bacteria > Bacillota_I > Bacilli_A > Erysipelotrichales > Erysipelotrichaceae > JALEVB01. The sequence goes on along the minus strand of JALEVB010000115.1, from coordinate 892 downwards.
TTATAATATTGCAAGAATTTGACAATTATATCACACTAAACAAATCACTGATCATTAGATAATTCTTTTCTCATCTTCGTAAAGAAATCTGTTATCTTATCTGCAAAATCATCTAGCAAGGAATAGGTATACTCTAGCCTATCCTTAGCTTGATATGATGTAGTATCATCTCCATCAATAATTTTAATCTTATTATCTTTATAGATATATAATTTATATCCATTATCCTTATTTTCAATTATCATCAGTAATCCATAAGTACCACTAATATAATCTATTTCTTCATATTTAGCACTTGTTAACTCTTGAATCATTTTATCATATTGAGGCAAGATCCATTCTTCATATCGTCTTACTCTTTCGTAATACATTTCATCAAGTAACTCTGGTTTATCTGATTTACTAGCATCTTTGAAACTATCACTTGTAATTGCCGTTTCACTAAAGTCAGTATAACCATCAATATTATGATCATAATATATCGAAATATTAGGATTACTTGATGACAGATTTGTATTTATTTCATCCAAAGAAATAGTTTTAGCTATACATCCACTTAATACTAATATGATACATAATAAACTTGCTATTTTTTTCATTATCTTACCCCTTTCATAGTATTCTAATTACATACTAACAATATCTATTCTTTATTACAATAGCTAACTCAACCAAAACAACTTACAAACATGCATGAAATAATAATCATCCACCGGCCAAGCCGGTGGTTTTTCCTATGCGGGTAAAACCCTGCTCTCAAAGTTGCGCCTTACAGCGCTGTGTGACCTGCGACACACATATTCTTATCTCTTTTTACCTGTAAATGGATCTTCTAATTCTAATTCCATTTGTTCTGCTATTTGATCTTCTTTTAGTTGATTTGCTATGTATT
>JALEVB010000096.1 GCA_022780745.1 Erysipelotrichaceae bacterium | reverse complement strand
CGTAGAAATAGCGCTCATTGGAATCTGAGCAAATTGATTTATCCTTTCAGCTACACCAATACCGGCAATGATCTCATTTGGAAACTGATTGATATAAGATTGAATCATCATGGAACTTATAGCTATCATCATATTCTGTATACCAGCTGGAATACCTAGGGAACATATTCTTTTGGCAGTTTCAATGTCAAATTCAATATTCTTAAGATCCAGACGAATATTATCTTCAAGATTGAATAATAGCCTTAATACTAAGATATCAACAATAAACTGGGAGATAATGGTAGCTAAAGCTGTTCCTGTTACTGACATGCCTAAGACACGCACAAAGATGATGCCTAGGATAATATTGATAATGCTTGATAATATTAAGAAATATAAAGGGTTTTTAGAGTCTCCTAATGATCTTAAGATAAAGAATCCCATCTGGTATAAAAAGACAGCTACATTGCCAATAAAATATACTCTCAGATAGCTTGAAGCCATAGCGTATAATTCTTTATTTACATTAGTTATTTCCAAAAAGAAAGGTATTGCTAGTTCAGAGATGATCGTTAAAATAAGACCACCTACTATGGCAAAGATAATTGCGGTATCAATTGATCTTTTGATTTGTTTATGATCAGATGCCCCAAAATAAGTAGCGACAACAATACCAGCACCAGTTCCTAGTCCATAAAATAGAAAGTTGTAAATATTGCATATGGAATTAGTGGCACTGATAGCACTTAGTGCGGTTTTAGAAACATAGTTACCAACAATTATAGAATTAGTTGCGTTATATAATTGTTGAAAGATGCTAGATAAAAGTATTGGGATGGCAAACATTAGTATTTGTTTCTTGATGTTGCCACTAGTTAATCTATTAGCACTAGATGACATATAAATACCTTCCTTTACAATATCTTAACATAGATTTAATATAAATTTAACATTATGTACAACATTTTGTACATAATCAAAAAGAAGACTTATTTAGTCTTCTTTAAGATCATGCATTCAAATGGTTCTAGTGTTACTTGATGTTGCAGTATTTGCTTGGTTTCAATATTTTCATAGCTGCTGTTTAGATAAATTTCAGCTTTATTTCGATTGAAGTTTTGAACAAAGAATAGTTCTTTTTCTTGATCTTTTCTGGTGTTGATGGTTACTCCTAGAGTTAATTTGGCATCGAAATGATTGGTGATATTAGCTTGTTTTAGTATCTTCTGGTATAAATAGCTTAAGAAGTCTAAATCATTGTGAGAAGCAATAAAATAAGCTTTTCCTTGTCCATATTCATTTACTGTTAATGCAGGATATCCTTGATAGAAATCTTGTTTATAACTTGCTAATACTTTAGCAGTTGTAGTATGAATAAGAGCTCTAATATTCTTAACATTAAAACTATGATCATCAAATTCTATCTCATTAGGCCAGTATCTAACATCAACCGTATCTATTTCTTCAGTATTGATACCCAATACATCCGATAATGGATGATGATCCATAAAACATAGATCATTTTCATCTACTTCGCCACTAAAACAGTTAGTAATATAAATGCCCCCATTTTTAACAAACTTACGTACTTTATCAGCATATCCAGGTTTATACATATAATTAAATGGAGCAATAACTACTTTATAATCATCAAGATCATAAGTCATATCAACGATATCAGTATCAATACCCATATCCCATAATGGACGATAATAATGATTAAATAATAGATCGTAATTGATATTGCCTCTTTCTAAGCCTTGAACATCTTCCAAAGCCCAGCGATTATCCCAGTCATAGATCATACATACTTCAGGTTTATTGATCGTACCAATGATCTGATCACTAGTATTAACTAGACGTTCTCCTAATTTTTTAACATCATTGAATACTCTGGTATTATCATGGTTGCGATGATCAACAACAGCACCATGGAACTTTTCAGAAGAACCTCTGCCTTTACGCCATTGGAAGTATTGGACACTATTAGAGCCACAGGCTATAGCCTGTAAAGAAGATAATTCATGCATATTTGGTCTTTTTAAAGTATTGATAGGTTTCCAGTTGACCATTGAAGGAGTACTTTCCATTAATAAGAATGGAGCTTTCTTAATGCTTCTGATCAATTGATGGAAACAGGCATTTCTGCTAGCAACACTTAACTCATCTTCTTCAAGATGCCATTCAGGATAACTGTCCCATGATACAAAATCAAATTCTTTGCCCCATTGATAATAATCTAAAGGCTTAAAGAAAGTCATCATATTAGTCGTAACTGGTAGATCACTATATTTTTTAACTGCCTGAATTTCCATCTTAGCAAACTGTAGTTTCTGATAAGAAGTAAATCTTTTCCAGTCTAGTTTTAAACCATGTAATTCATGTTCTCCTTGCATGCTAGGACTATGGATCTGATCCCAGTCAGTTATCGTATGACTCCAGAAATTATTCCACCAGGCATGATTTAAATTATCCAATGTCTGATATTTATCTTTTAGCCATTTTCTAAAGGCTATCTGACATAATTCACAATGACATTGACTATCCTGATCATCACCACCAAATTCATTAGAAATATGCCAGGCAATGACTCCTGGATGTTTACCAAAACATTGAGATAATTTCTCATCGATAGCTTTTACTTTTTCCTGGTAAACAGGTGAACTATGACAGAAGTTATGCCTTTCACCATAATATCTTCTTAGACCCTGCTCAGTTACTTCCAGACACTCAGGATATTTAGTGGCTAGCCATGCAGGCATGGCACCACTAGGTGTAGCTAATAACGTATATATCCCATTGGCATATAAATTATCAATGATATCTTTTAGCCACTTAAAATCATATACATTTTCTTCTGGTTCTAATTTAGCCCAGGCAAAGATCGCTAATGATACACAATTAATATGTGCTTTTTTCATTAATTCAATATCTTCTTTTAATACTTCAGGATGATCTAACCATTGATCAGGATTATAATCTCCACCATGTAATAAAGTATTAAACATTTTTAACTGATCAAATTTTTCCATATATAACACCTCAAATCAACATGTATATTATATAGTAAAAAACCACATATGAAATAAAAGTGTTATAATAAAACAAAATATGAAGGAGAATTATTATGAAAAAAAGATGGATCTTAGCAGGTATTGCAGCGATAGCTATCGCTATTACCGCCTGTACAAATAAAAAAGAAGTAGTAAAAACTGATGCACAGAAATTTAAAGAGGAATATGAAAGCATCAATGGTACTAAAAGAGAAAAAGATGGTAAAGAAATCAGAACTATTGAAATAGCTGAAAATAATCCAATGGTATATGCAACAGCTGAGCAAATAGCTAAAATGATGGATGATAAAGAAACATTTGCCGTATATTTTGGATTTAAAGATTGTCCATGGTGCAGAAGCATGGTTACAACGCTTATTGAATGCGCAAATGAATTAAAGTTAACAAAGATCTATTATGTTGATGTTAAAGAAATCAGAGATACTTTAGAAGTAAAAGATGGAGAAATCGTTACTAGTGTAGAAGGTAGTGAGGGATATTATCAGTTATTAGCTAAGCTGGATAATGTATTAAGTGATTATGCTTTAAAAGACGTGGATGGTAATCCTGTGGATACTAATGAGAAACGTATCTATGCTCCAAATGTTGTTGTAGTAAAAAATGGTGAAGCATTAGAATTAACTGATGGTATTTCTGATAAACAAACAGATGCCTATGGTGAACTTAGCGATGATATGATCACAGATATGCAAGCAAAGATTGTTAATGCTTTAGGTCTTATCGTATCTGAACCTGGATGTAGTGTTGAAAAAGGATGTTAAAAAAGTAAGCGGCTGCTTACTTTTCTTATACATAGATAATAATTAAACCAACGATGATACCAACAAAGATACCAACCGCAGGCATTTTAGATTTATACATCAGTATTGATTCTGGTAATAGTTCAGCAAAGACAACATATAGCATAGCACCAGAAGCAAAGCTTAATGATAAGGCTAAGGCTGTAGGACCCATTACACCAATATAATAACCGATCAAAGCTCCAATGATCGTTGGAGAACCAGTTAAAGCCGTAACTAAAACTGCTTTAAATTTTGACATACCACCTGATATTAATGGTACAGCAACAGCCATACCTTCAGGAATATTATGCAAACCAATGACAATTGCCATGGTAATACCTGCACG
>JALEVB010000036.1 GCA_022780745.1 Erysipelotrichaceae bacterium | reverse complement strand
ATCTAAAACAATGACATCATCACAATAATTAAAGACATGTTCCATATCATGCGAAACAATAATGATCGTTTTATGATATTCCTTATTTAACTTCTTAAATAGTTCCATCATGCTTCTAGCACCTTGAGGATCTAAACCAGCTGTAGGTTCATCTAAGACAATAATTGCTGGATCCATAGCCAAAATACCCGCTATAGCTACTCTTCTTTTTTGACCGCCACTTAAATCTAAAGGACTTTTTTCATAATAACTTTTATCAAGCCCAACCATTGCTAAAGCAGCTGCCGCTTTTTCTAATGCTTCTTCTTCAGTCGCATTAAAGTTTTTAGGTCCAAAAGCTACATCTTTAATAATTGTTTCTTCAAATAACTGATATTCAGGAAACTGAAAAACCAATCCGACATCTTTTCTTAAACTCTTTAAATGTTTAGGAGTCTCTTTACTATCAATAACTCTATCTAATACTTCAACTTTACCATCACTTGGTAATAATAATGCATTTAAATGCTGAACCAAAGTAGACTTACCACTGCCAGTAGCACCAATGATCGCACTCATCTTGCCCATGGCAATTTCCAGATCAACTTCTTTTAAAGCTGTATAAGTAAAAGGAGATCCATCACTATATACATGACTTACTTTTTCAAACTTAATTGCCATATCTCATCCACCAAACTCTCTAAATCAAGACATTTACCAACATTAATACCTTTTTTAGCTAAAGCACTTTGTAACTTTAAAGCAAATGGAACATCCAGCTGAATCTTAACTAATTCATCAGTACGATATAGTACATCATCAGGCTTGCCATCCATTACCACTTTGCCATCATTCATAACAATAACATGATCACTGCTAGATACTTCTTCAATATCATGAGTGATAGAAATGATCGTTAATTCTTTATTTTCATGTAAATGATAAATAAACTTTTTAATTTCATCTTTACCTTGAGGATCCAACATACTTGTCGATTCATCAAAGATGATGATATCCGGATGCATTGCTAAAACACCAGCAATTGCGACTCTTTGTTTCTGTCCACCAGACAAATGAGTCGGTTCACTATCTAAGAATTCTGTCATATTTACTTTTGCCGCATATTCATTAATAATAGGATCCATATCTTTTTGCTCTACACAATGGTTTTCTAAACCAAAGGCAATATCATCTCTAACTGTTGAACCAATAAACTGATTATCAGGATTCTGGAAAACAATACCAATTTTATTTCTGATCTTAATAATATTATCTAAATTCAATTCCAGATCTTCGATCTGAATAGTACCACTTTTCTTTTCCAATAAACCAACCAATAGCTTAGCAATCGTACTTTTTCCACTGCCATTATGTCCAATGATGGTCGTATAACTGCCCTTTTCAATATTAAAAGAAACATTGCTAACAGCATCATGTTCACCATCATATGAATATGATAAATTATTTACTTTTACATGATCCATCCTAAATAATCTCCTTGTAACCTGTATATTATACAATAATAATACTTTTTTTGGTATTAAATGGCTATTTAAAAAGCACCATTTTGGTGCTTTACTTCTCAACTTCGATTTTATAACCTAGATATTGTCCATTCAATAATAAGCATTGATTAGCTACATTAAAGATATCACTCATGATACTACCCTTTTCGTTAGTAAACTTACTAATAACTTTAACACTATTACCATCTTTTTCTACTTCATATTTATTATCTTTACAAACATCGATAAAGATATTAAGATCACTTTCATCCTGGAAACTGATATGGTGTTCAACCTTGACATTACCTGTATACTCTTCATTAAACTTATCGTTCTGTTCAAAAGTATTATTAATGAAATTAAGACTCAATTCAGGATACATCTTTTGAATTTCCTGTACGGTTGGTCCATATTCCTTATCTTCATCCTCTTCATCATCTATTTCGACAAACATTACTTCTTCATAATCATCTTTTGGTTTTAATTTTTTTGATACAAAATATGCTGCCACACCAGCGGTTGCTAATAGTGATACTAATATACTTTTTTTCATTTTATCAAAACTCCTTTTTGATATTCTATCACATCTTGGCTAAAGTCTCCATAATTTGTATAGCATTGCTGGCTGC
>JALEVB010000021.1 GCA_022780745.1 Erysipelotrichaceae bacterium | reverse complement strand
ATTCGATATCTTCATTTTGATTACTGAAGTGTTGTGGTATGACATAGCTTATGCCATTTTTACAGATATTATTTACATTAGAAACATTTATCTTCTTTTCTAATACATATTTAGCACAGGCAATACCACAGTTATATGCTTCTTTGCTGACATAGTCTACTAGATCGTGGACATGTAAAGCATTGCCACAGGCAAAGATGCCATTGATATTAGTCATATACTGATCATTGACGATAGCGCCTTTGGTTTTCTTGTCTAGTAATACACCAGCATTTGCTGCAATGGTATTTTCGGGTATTAGTCCTACTGATAATAGTAAAGTATCTGCATTAAAGGTAATATCAGTATCTGGTATAGGTTGAAGTTTATCATCTACCTTGGATATGGTGATTTGTTCAACTCTTGATTTTCCTTTGATATCCGTAACGGTATGACTTAAATATAATGGAATATTAAAGTCTTCTAGGCATTGTTTGATATTTCTGGCTAATCCATTGGAGTATGGCATGATTTCGGCTACTCCTAAGACTTTAGCACCTTCTAGGGTCATTCTTCTAGCCATGATCAGTCCAATATCTCCTGATCCTAAAATGAATACTTTCTTTCCGACCAGAATATTATGCATATTCAGATATTTCTGGGCACAGCCAGCAGTGTATATGCCTTGTACTCTTTTTCCTTTTAGACTAATAGCTCCAGCACTTCTTTCAAGACAGCCAGTTGCCATGATAATAGCCTTAGTCTGATAGATGATATATCCTTCTTTTGATATGGCATGAACATTGAGATTTTCTTCGATGTTAATTACTGTTGTATTAACTTTGATCTTAACATTGGCATGTTTTGATACCAGATCGATATATCTTTGAGCATATGATGGTCCACTTAGTTCTTCATTAAAGGTATGTAGACCAAAGCCGTTATGAATACATTGTTGAAGAATACCACCACATTCACTTTCTCTTTCGAGGATAAGTATTTTTTTAAGTCCTTTTTCGTTGCATGCTAGGGCTGCACTTAGTCCAGCACTACCTGCACCAATGATAATAACATCATATTCCATGATCATAGATCTCCTTTGGCATAGCCACTTACGATATTAGAATCGTCTTTATCAAATAGGACTTCACTGATATCGATTTTTAGCGTTTCGGCAATGATTTTTGCAACATTGGGCTGGCAAAAGCCACCTTGACATCTTCCCATACCGGGACGACATCTTCTTTTGACGCCGTCAACTGTTCTGGCACCACAGGGTCTATTGATAGCATCAATGATTTCCTGTTTGCTTATTTGTTCACAACGGCAGATGATATTGCCATATTCTTTCTTGGATCTGATTAGGCTATTATATTCATTAGCAGTTAGATTTCTAGGGTTAATGGTTTTTTTGCGATGAATATAAATAGCTTTTTTAATATGTTCGAATTTGTCTTTCATGATTTCTTCTACAACATATTTAGCAATTGCTGGCGCACTGGCTAATCCTGGTGATTCTATGCAGGCTACATGGATAAAATTAGGATGTTTATCGTCTTCTTGAATATAGAAGTCATGGGTACTTCCTGTTGGTCGTAGACCAGCATAGTTATGAATGATATTTTGTAAAGGTATATTGTTTACAGTTTTGTTTACCTGTTGTTTTACATAATTTAAGGCATCATCAGTAGTGTTATTGCCTTCTTTGTCATCTATTTGTTCAGAATTAGGTCCAAGCAGAATATTGTGATGAATAGTTGGTACGACTAATACTCCCTTTCCTAATGATGATGGAGTAGGGTAGATGATATGTTTTACTAATGGTTTATTAGTATGGTCTAAGACAAAGTATTCTCCTTTTCTGGCGTTTATTGTATATGGTGGTTTGTCTAGATAGCTATAGATATCATCGGCATATACGCCAGCACAATTAATAATGATTCTTGCTTGATAGCTTTCTTTATTGGTTGTGATTTGATAATAGTTATCAAGATGTTTGATATCTGTTACTTTGGTATCTAGTTTTAGTTCTACACCATTTAGTATAGCTTCTTCCATGGCTGCAATGCATACTTCCCATGGTGTTACGATTGCTGTTGTTGGTAAGTATAGACCTTTGATGACATTGTCTGAGATATTGGGTTCTTTTTCTTTTATTTGTTTGATATCCATGATCTCACATGGGATATTTCTATCTAGTGCCTGTTTGTGTAAATTATCTAGGATATCTAATTCTTCTTTGTTACATGCCACTACAAAGGCTCCACAGCGCTCATATGCTACTTTTAGTTGTTCGCATATTGATTGATACATTCTGCTTCCTTCAAGGTTAAAACGGGCTTTTAGGGTATTTGGTTTTGGATCGTGTCCACTATGAATAATAGCGCTATTAGCACCACTGGCATGTTTTGCTACATCGTTTTCTTTTTCTATTACTATTACTTTTAAATAGTATTCTGATAGCATTTTAGCTATCATACAGCCGCTTATTCCGGCTCCTATGATCAATACATCGTACATAATTATCCTTCTTGTGTGAATGTTAAACAGGTTTCTACAGCTTTTAGCCATTTACTATATAATCTTTCAGCTTCTGCCTTTGATATCTTTGGACTATATATTTTCTTAGTTTCTTTTTTAAAGTCATCCATGGTCCAATATCCAACAGCAAGTCCTGCCATTCTAGCAGCACCTAAAGCTGTAGTTTCAGATACATTTAGACTTTCAACATCTGTTTGTAAGATATCAGACTGAAATTGTAATAAGAATTCATTTTTACTAGCTCCACCATCTACCTGCATATTACTAATGGTAAGGCCAGTATCTTTTTCCATTGCGTCTAGTAGATCTTTGCTTTGATAACACATCGCTTCTAAAGCTGCTCTAACGATATGATTAGCACTAGTTCCTCTTGTTAGTCCTAATATCATACCGCGACAGTTCTTGTTCCAGTATGGTGCTCCCATACCAACAAAGGCGGGAACGATGATGACACCATTGGTATCTTCTACTTGTTTTGCAATATCATATGTTTCATTAGAATCTTTAAATAATTTTAAATTATCTCTTAGCCATTGGATCAAACTGCCACTTACTAAGATACTTCCTTCTAGACAATATTTGGTTTCATTATTGATTCTCCATGCAATGGTAGATAATAAACCATGTTTAGATTCAATGATCTTATCACCGGTATTCATTAACATAAAACCACCAGTTCCATAAGTATTCTTAATACTTCCTTCACTGAAACATGATTGTCCAAACAATGCAGATTGCTGATCACCAATAACAGAAGCTATTTTTACCGTATGATTAAAGAAATGATATGGTTCACATTCACCATAGATTTCACTTGAATCCTTAACTTCTGGTAAGATACTAGGATCAATATCAAAGATATCAAGCAGCTCTTTGTCCCATTTTTGAGTATGGATATTAAATAATAGGGTTCTAGAAGCATTAGTAACATCGGTAATATGGATCTTGCCATTAGTTAATTTCCATACCAGCCAGGTATCTACGGTACCAAATAATAGATTCTTATTATTCTTAGCTTCTTTGACGTTTTCATAGATCCATTTTATTTTAGTGGCACTAAAATAAGGGTCAATGATCAATCCGGTTTTTTCTTTGATTATTCTTTCATTTTCTTTTGTCTTTAGTCTTTGACATATCTGTTCAGATTGACATGACTGCCAGACAATAGCGTTATATATAGGCATACCAGTCGTTTTATCCCACATGATCGTCGTTTCTCTTTGATTGGTTATGCCAATAGCTTCAATAGCACTAGGTGAAATATTAGCCTTTTGCATTACCTGTGATAATACTGCTAGGGTAGTTAGCCATATTTCATTGGCGTCCTGTTCTACCCAGCCACTATGAGGATAATATTGAGTAAACTCTTTTTGAGCAATGGCAATAGCTTTTTGCTCATGATTAAAAATGATAGCTCTGGTACTAGTAGTACCCTGGTCAATAGCTAAGATATATTTTTCCATTATTATTTCCTGCCTTTTTACAAATTAATTATAATAAATGAAAGCGCTTAACTCAATGCTTTGTTTTACTTATAATAGTAGTTTGGTATAATAATTGTCATGGAGG
>JALEVB010000017.1 GCA_022780745.1 Erysipelotrichaceae bacterium | reverse complement strand
TATGAAGATATCTGCAATAGATTGGATCTAGATCCTAAAGATTGTATTATGATTGGTAATGATGTTGATGAAGATATGGTGGCTAAAGAGCTTGGTATGAAGTTCTTTTTGCTTACTGACTGTTTGATCAATAAAAATAATAAGAAGATCGATGCTGATTTTGTTGGTACGATCAAGGAATTAATTGATAATCTTGACAGCTTATTATAGCTGTCTTTTTTGTATCCAAAGGAAATAACTGTTATAATATTTCAAAGGATGTTTATATATGGATGTTACGAATAAACGAATAATGATCGAATTTCATATTCTATGTCAATATAGTGATTATATTACTACCAGTGAGATTGCTAAGGCTATTAATGTTACTGATCGTACGATCAAAAATGATATGAGTGAGTTGAAGCAGTTAGTTAAAGATAATGGTGGTAAATTAATTACTAAACAGGGATATGGCTTGAAGATCGAAGTTGTTGATGAGAAGTTATTTAATTTAGCTAAAACTAGAAGTAATGTTAAATTCTATTATGTAGATGGCAGAAATAATACTTTAGATAATCGTAGTGATCAGATTGCCAAGATGATCATCATGGAAAAGGGTTATGTTAAGATCGAAGATGTTGCGGATAGATTATATTTGTCTAAAAGTACGATCAAGCAGGAAATAAAAACTGTTAGGGATTATTTAGCTAAATTTGATTTGAGTATTAGAAGTACCCCTGGAAAGGGAATAAAGATCGATGGGGAAGAACTGCGTAAAAGGTTATGCATGGTTGAACTGATAAAAGTTCATTTTCCCTATACACCATATGAAGAAGATGATAATCAGAAGTTCTGGCATTTATTTGAAAATAATGAGAATAAACTAAAGATCAGAGAGAAAGTTTTGAAGATCTTAAGAGATACTAGGACAACGATTGTTGATGAATACATCAATAAGTTTGTCTCTTATCTGGCACTTAGTCAATATCGGATCAAAGATGGTTATCATGCCAAGATAGGTGATATGTATAAACATGATCTTAAAAACTTTAAGGAATATCAGATTGCAAATGAATTAGCTAAAGAACTAGAAAAAATAGATTTTTATCTTGATGAAGATGAAATTAATTGTATTGAGCTTTTGATATTGATCTGGCGTGATCTTAGAAGTGATGTCGATATTGTTAATGATTATCCATTGCTATCAGATGAAGCTAAGATCATTGCGGAAGATGTTTTGTGGATCATTAAGGATAGATCAGGCATTGATTTTGTTAGTGATGATAATATTATGCGTTTAGCACGTAATTTAATTCCTATTTTAGCTAAAGTATATTTTAATATCTATAAAACGATAACCTCTCAGATCAGTGTGTCACGTGGTACGATCAAAAGATCTTCTTTGTCGATGTTATTTGCATCTATTTGTGTTAAATATATTAATCATAAATATGATGTAGAATTAAGTGATTTTGATATAAGTAGGATTGCAATCGTTTTTGTGCATCTTATTGATTTAATTGAATTTGATTATATTCCTCGTAATGTTATTTTATATATCAATACGGGTTTTGAAGGTGCTGAGATCGTTAGAGATAAGATCATAAGACACTTTCATGAGAAGTGTTTTAATAAGATCGATATTTATGGCTATTATGAAGGAAGAATAGCTGAGAAGAATGGGTATGATTATGCGATAATGAATTTTAAAGAGTTTTCTTATCGTTATGATACACCATATGTTCATGTATCGCAGATACTTAGTGCTGATGAAATCGAAGAGATCAGACAAAAGATCGTTTTTAGCGGTTATCAGTTAGATGATTTAATTATTGATCTTAACTTAAGAAAAGAGCATTTTCATAAAGATTATAAGTTTACTGATAAGAATGAGTTTGCAAGCAGTTTGGCTTTTGAATTGGCTGGTACGATCAAAGATTATCGTTTGATCTATGATCATATCAATAGTGTTGATAAGAACTTTATTACTAATGAGGTTTTAAGTATTATCATTGAGCGTTCATGGACTTCAAAGAATTATTTTGGCCTTTATCAGCTTAATAAACCTATTATCTGGAATGATAGGACAGTTAAGTATATTTTAGTTAGTGCTATTGATTATCGTGATAATTTAGCTATGGTTAAATTGTTTGATATGTTAAATATGGAATTTACTTATGATCATAGTAAAATGGATGAATTAATAGACGCTTTTGATTATTTTGAGGCTATAAAAGATATAGTTAGAAAGAATATTACAATGTAGGTTAGTATTTTCACTATTAATAGTGAAAATACAATCATTTCATTATTGTTTGTGAAATAAATCCCGTGGAAAAAACCATGGGATTTTTTAAAATATAAATAAAGAAAAGCTTAGAGCTTATGAAGGGAGATTTTATAATATGGTTCAAAGCGCATTATTGTGTGCATTAGCTTGGCTTATTGTTAATGGTATTGACCGTTTATTAGCTTGGCAAACATGTACAAGACCTATTGTTACAGCTATGGTAACTGGTTTGTTGTTGGGGGATATAACTACTGGTATTATCATGGGTGCATCATTAGAAGCAATCTTTATGGGAATTTCTGCTATTGGTGGTTCTGTTCCTGCTGATGCTTGTGCTAGTGCAATTATTGCAGTAGCTTCAACAGTTTTAGCTGGTACTGATATTGAAACTGGTTTAGCATTAGCTGTTCCTATTGGAACAGTTATGGCTACTGTTAATGAATTATATAAACCAGTATTGGCATCTTTTGCTCCTTATTGGGAAAAAGTGGCTGGATCTGGTAATGTTAAATCATTTAAGATTCAATTAACAGCTTTTGCTCTATTAATTGATAGATTGCCTCAAGCTATTATCATTTTCTTAGCAGTTGCTTTTGGTATTGAAGGTTTACAGGCTGTATTAGCTTCACTACCTGCATTTGTTTTGAGAGGTATGAGTGCTGCTAGTTCAATGATGACTGGTGTCGGATTTGCTATTTTAACTGCTATGATCTGGGATCCACAAATTGGTGTATTCTTCTTTGCTGGTTTCGTATTAGCTAAATATTTAGGACTTCCTACTTTAGCAATTGCAATTTTAGCATTTACAGTTGCAATTACTTACTTCTTTATTCAAAAACAGATTTTGGATAGTAAGGCTAAAGCTGTAGAAACAAAAAATGATGAGGAGGATTTCTTCTAATGGCAATGTTTAATTATAGTGAACAAGAAAAGAAAACTTTAAGAAAAATGTGGGTTAATGCTGGATATGTTTTTGCCGGATTTAATATGGTAAAAATGGAAGGTAATGGTTTTGCCTTAACTATGGCTCCAGTATTAGATGAATTATATAAAGATGAACAGGAAAGAAAAGAAGCATTAAGAAGACATAATGGTTTCTTTAATACTCATGCAGTTATGTTCTCATTGATTGCTGGTATTACTTACGCTCTTGAAAGACAGAAGATGGAAACTGGTGCTGTTACTGATGAAGTTATTGAAAATATCAAAGCTTCATTAATGGGACCTACAGCTGGTATTGGTGATGCTTTCTTCTTTAACTGTTTAAGAGTTATTGCAGCTGGTATTGGTATTGGTTTATGTTCTCAAGGTAATATTCTTGGTGTATTCTTATTTATCTTGATCTATGGTGTATCTCAATTGGTTGGCCGTTGGTATTTATTACAGATTGGTTATTCTTTTGGTACAACATTTATTGATTCAGTATTTGAATCTGGTTTAATGGAACCATTAACTAAGTCTGCTGGTATTGTTGGTTTAACAATGGTTGGTGCAATGGTTGCGACTACTGTTAATGTTAAATTGAATTGGACTATTACTGTTGGTGAAACTTCAGTTGTTGTATTAGATGTTATTAATTCTATTATGCCTGGTATCTTATCAATTATCTTAGTATTTGTACTTGTTAGATTGATCAAGAAGGGTGTTAAACCTATTACTTTAGTATTTGGAATACTTTTCATCACAATTGCTCTAGCAGCTGTTGGCGTATTCTAATATGTCAATTATTGAGGGAAAGCAATTTCCCTCTTATTTTTTTAGAAAGGAAAGTAAAAAATGATAATTAAGTCTGATCATATTTTCTTGGAGAATGGTGAATTTAGCGGATATGTCAAAGTTGAAGGTAAAAAAATCGTTGATATATTAGATAGTTATGATGGCATCGTTGATTATGATTTTACTGATAAAAGAGTGATACCTGGTATTATTGATATTCATAATCATGGCTTTGGTGGCTGGAGTATGACGGATAGTGCTGATAAAGCAATCGTTGAAGGTTATGTTAAAGCTTTGACAACTATTGGTGTTACTTGTTGTATGCCTACAGCTAAAGAAGAGGCTTTTGAGGCTATTGCGGATGTTTATAATAGTGAATATCGTGGTGCTAGAATATATGGTATTCATAGTGAGGGTCCTTTCTGGGCACGTGGTGGTGAAAAAACTGTTGGTATGAGCTGGCCTTTGCCTGATGTTGAAGAAACCAAAAGATTAGTATCAAAGGCTAAAGGTGCTATGAAGATGATGGCAATTGCGGTTGAGCTTCCTAATGCTTATGATGTTATTCGTTATTTACATAGTGAGAATATTAAAGTTGCCTGCTGTCATACCAAGAGTATGGCTGAAGATATTAGAAAGGCTAATAAGGAAGTTAAAATTGATATTGCAACGCATTTAGGTAATGGTATGCAAGGTATGCATCATCGTAATGTTGGTGCTTTAGGTGGCTTATTATTAGAAGATGATATCTGGTATGAAGTTATTACAGATTTGAATCATATCTGTGCTGATATGTTAAAGATCTTCTTTAAGTTACAGCCATATGATAAATTCTGTCTGATTTCGGATTCTAATTTTATTGCTGGATTGCCAGTTGGTACTTATATTCGTTATGGTCGTGAAATGTATGCTGATGAAAAGGGTCTTATTTTAAATAGTGATGGTAGGATCTGTGGCAGTGGCAAATGGGTCATGTCTAATATGGGTAAATTAGAAAAGGTCGTTGGTGTTCCTTTTGATAAGGTAGTGCAGATGGCTTCTTTGAATCCTGCTCGTTTTTTGAATATTGATAATCATACAGGTTCAATTAAAATAGGTAAAGATGCAGATATTACCGTAATGGATGAAGATTATAATTGTTTATTTACGATGGTCAATGGTGTTGTTGAATATGATGCTAAAGTTGATAAACAAGAGGACTATTTTAACAAAGATGCTTTAAAGCTTAAAGTAGCATAATATGAGTATTCTTAAAATGATATGTACAGTTTTGGTTGGGTTTGTTGGATTTAAGATTGCTAAAAAGTTAAAAGCTCCAGCTCCAGCTATGATTGGAAGTATGATAGCGGTTGGTATTACTAATATTGCATTTGATTATGCTTATTTACCTGTTGTAATTAAGAATTTTACTCAGGTTATTACAGGTGCGTTTATTGGTGTACAGATCAAAAAGCATGATCTTTTGCAGCTTAAAAGTGTTTATAAGCCAGCTATCTTATTAATAATGATCTTAACTTTAAATACTTTTATTATTGGTTCTATTATTCATTTTGGTTTTAATATCGACTATACAACGGCTTTATTATCATGTGTGGCTGGTGGTATTACCGATATTTCTTTAATAAGCATGGATATGAATGCTGATTCAAGTATTGTTGCAATTTTACAGTTGGTAAGACTGGTTGTTACATTGACTTGTTTTCCGATATTAATTGAGTTTTTGTGTCGTAATAATGATGAAAAGGCTGAGAATAAAGCGATAACTGTTGAAAAGATCAATACAGGTTTGAATCGCTTATTAAATCGCTTTTTAAAAAATGAAATTAGTAAAGTAGTATTTACTTTATTGGTTGCAGGTATGTTTGGTTATATCGGTTATGTCTTGGATTTTCCCTCAGGTGTATTAGTTATGGCGACTTTTTCAGTAGCCTTTCTTAATTGTTTCACCGATATAACCTATATACCTATAAATTTAAAATTTTATGCTCAGATATTTGCTGGAGCTTTAGTTGGTTGCAATATTACAAGAAGTGCAGTTGGTGGCTTTGTTAATTTGTTTATTCCAGCTTTATTACTGGTATTTGGGTATTTTCTGGTGGATATTATCTATGCCAGAGTTTGTTCTAGATTTAAATTATTAGACTTTAAGTCAGCTTGTTTTAGTGCCTGTCCTGCAGGTGTTAGTGATATGGCTTTGATTGCTTCAGATCTAGGTGCTGATTTAAAGACAACGGCAGTAATTCATGTTGTAAGACTGATTTATGCAATTGGTTTTATGCCATCGATAATTGCTTTATTTATTACATTAATTGGGGGTTAAAAATGAAAAAGATCTTATTGGCATCACATGGACGTTTTGCTAGTGGTATAAAGAGTTCCATGAATATTTTAATGGGGGCTAGTGATAATCTTACGGTTTTTGATGCATATATCGATGAGACTAACGTTGAAACGGTAATTGATGAATTTTATCAAACTGTAAGTGAAGATGATCAGGTGATATTAATGTCTGATTTATATGGTGGTAGTGTAAATCAGATAATGTTTAGATATTTAAATAAGCCTAATACAACATTGGTTACGGGTGTTAATTTAGCTTGTGTTTTGGAGATTGCCGCTACAGAAAATGAATTATCTAAAGATGATATCAAAGAAATTGTAGCTAATGCCAAAGAGGCAATGTTAGTAGTAGAAGATAATGATAATAATGAGGAAGAAGAATTCTTTTAGGAGGTAAAAATGATTTCTTTATTTAGAATTGATGAGAGACTTATTCATGGACAGATTGCAATCAAGTGGTCTAGACATACGGGAGTGAGTCATATTGTGGTGGCTAATGATGCGGCTAGTGAGAGTCCGTTGATTCAAAAAACACTTAGAATGGCTGCTCCTGCTGGTATTAAGACGGCTATTAAATCAGTAGATGATGCGATTGCTTTATTGAATGATGATAGATGTAAGAATCTTAAGATCTTAGTACTGGTTAATAGTCCTAGTGATGCTGTAAAGGTTGTTAATAGTGTTTCAGATATTCCATATATCAATGTTGGTAATTATGGACGTATTGCTCCTGCAAAGCCTAATATGCCTAGAAAGCGCTATGGCAATAATATTTATTGTGATGATATTGAGGTTGAAGAGTTTAAGCAATTGGTGGCTACGGGCTTAAAATGTATTTATCAGACAACTCCTGAAGAACCTGCTGAAGATATCAGTGGTATTTTTAAATAGGTCTGCTTTATGAAATTATTATTTCAAAGTGATGACTATGGCATCACAAATGGAGTTAGTGCAGGCATTCGATATGCTATAGAGAATGGTCTAGTTAGAAGTAGTGGTTTATTTGTTAATATGCCTAGTAGTTTGATGGCCGCTTCTTATATTAATAATTATCCTAATGTATGTTTTGGTATTGATATTAATCTGGTTGCTGGTAAGCCAGTAAGTGATATCAGTAAAGTTAGTTCTTTGGTTGATGAAAATGGTTATTTTTATAGTTCTGGATATATAAAGAAACACCACAAACTGCTAAGAAATGAAAATGGTGTTTTGATATTTGAAGAAGATCCTTATAATTATGAAGAAACACTTTATGAAGTAGAAAATCAGGTTAAGAAGTTTATTGAGTATACTGGTAGAAAACCAGGGTATATTCATACGCATTCTTTATCTACTTTAAATACGAGAAAAGCTATTGAAGAGGTTGCTTTGAAATATGATCTGAAGGTTTCTTATCTAACATGGAAAGCTAATGGTTATAAAAGAGTTAAAGTTGATTGGAATCCTAAGCCTTTTCCTTTTGAAGATCAGTTAAATACGGATGTAGAAACCAAATTTATTGAGGCTTTAGAAAAGTGTAAGGATGAAGAAAAGATGGTCTTTGTTTGTCATTGTGGATATATGGATCATGAATTATTTCAATGTTCTACTTATACGGCTATTAGAACTAAAGATCTGATCAATGCGACATCTGATAGAGTTAAAAGATATATTAGTGATAATCATATTGAAATTGTAAATTATGATGATTTAGATTGATTCCTTGTTGAGCAGGGAATCTTTTTTATACATAATAGCTGGTTTGTTGTTTGCAATAATTACTGAAAATAGTTAAAATAAGTTCAATATTAAACTATAGGAGGTAATTATGTTATTAGAGAAAATCAATTTATTTAGTAAATCAATTGAATTAAAGATGGCAGACATATGTGATCGTTTTGATCTGACAATGACTGATATCTACATTTTAATGTTTTTAGAGAATAGTGATGATAAGAATGCTGCTTCTAAAAAGATCATTGAAACTGGAGCTAATAAGGAAGAGGTTAATCGTAGTATTAATAATTTAGTTAAGCGTGGTTATATCAAAGCCTGGTATCCTAATGATGAAATAGATAATATTAATTTGAAATTAGGTGATAGTTCTCGTTATGTTGTTTCTTTGATAAGTGAAAGCCGTGAAGATTATTTAAGAGTTATTTTAGAGGGTTTTGAGCAGAGTGAACGTGATTTGTTAAGTGATTATATGAAACGAATCGTTACTAATATTTATAATAATATGAAAAAGAAGTAGGCTTGCTACTTCTTTACTGTTTCGCTTAAGGCTTCTAAAGTACCGGCAATATCAGCTAGATTTGATGGTACGATGATCTTGGTTGATTGTCCATCAGCTACTTTAGTTAGGGTTTCAAAGCCTTTCATTGCTAAATATTCTTTAGTAGGATTAGCATTATTGATTAGTTCAATACCTCTTGCCTGGGCTTCAAATACTCTTTCCATAGCTTGTGCCTGACCTTCTGCTTCAGCGATCATTGCTTCTTTTTTAGCATTTGCACGTAAGATGGTTGATTCTTTTTCGCCTTCAGCTGTTAAAATAGCGGCTGTTTTTTCACCTTCAGCTCTTAGTATTGCTTCACGTCTTTCGCGTTCAGCACGCATTTGTTTTTCCATTGAATCCTGGATATCGCGTGGAGGGATAATATTTTTAACTTCGACTCTTCCTACTTTAATGCCCCAAGGATCAGTTGCTTCATCTAAGATAGTACGCATCTTGGTATTGATAATATCTCTAGAAGTTAATGTTTCATCTAGTTCTAGGTCACCAATGATATTTCTTAGGGTTGTAGCTGTTAAGTTTTCTAATGCTCCAATAGGATTTTCAACACCATAGGTATATAGTTTAGGGTCAGTTATCTGAAAATAGACAACAGTATCGATTTGCATCGTAACATTATCTTCAGTAATAACTGGCTGTGGTTCAAAATCTAAAACTATTTCTTTTAATGATACTTTATTAGCGATATGATCGATAAAAGGGATCTTGAAATGAACACCTACTGACCATGTCTGATGATAAGCACCAAGTCTTTCTACAACATATGATTTAGCTTGTGGAACGATTTTTACACAACTGGTAATGATTCCTAGAATAATAGCGATCAATAATACAACAACAACGATTGATAAAATTTTTTCTGCCATAAAACCTCCTATATTCTTTTTACGACTAGTTTAGCTCCTTCGATAGCTAATACTTCTACTCTTGCTCCCTGTTCGATAGGCTTGTTATCATAACTTCTAGCATGCCATAAAACACCATTTACTTTTACTTCTCCCCAGGCATTTTCACTAATAGGTTTTAGTAGGGTAACATGTTCACCAATGGCTCTATCAGCATTGGTTTTTACAATATTTCCTCTTAGATAGTTAGCTGCTAAAGGTCTAATTAATAAGATGCAAATAATTGATAATATGATAAATATTACGATCTGATAAGCAATATCTAGTTTTAACTGATTGGCCATTAAGGCAAATAGTGATCCGACGGTAAACCAGATGCTTACTAAATTTACAGTGGCTAATTCGATGACTAGACTTATGATAAATACGGCCATCCATAACCAGAAATACATATTGATACCTCCTTAAATTGGTTTATTTAGATCGATAATGAGCATTTGCTGATCATTATCGAAGGTTGCTTCGAATTTTATACCATTACATTCTTTATTTATGATGTTTGATATTTCATTGATAATATTTTTGTTGCTTATTCTTGCATAACCTTTTCCTAAAAAGACTTTATGTAGATTTTCTAAAGGATAGATATTTAAATCAATGTCTTTTTTGGAAATAGGTTTAATAGCTACTTGTTTATTTGTTCTATCTATTCCTATCATACACCATTTGCTGTCTTTGAATTTTGTACATGCTGCATTGTTTAATGTAAAATTGTTGGCATATAATGTAACAACTAAACTAAAAGCATTTCCTTTTTCCCATTCAAACATCTTATGCCCACCTTTCTTGTATTTATATTATATTAATTTGATATTTTTTACAATATCTTATTTTTCTTATAATTTATACAAAAGTAATATAATGTTTAATTTAATAGGTAATTATTGTAAAATATTAAAAGGAGACATAGATATATGAGTATAATTTGTATCGATGATATAAATATTAATTATAAATTAGAAGGAAAGGGCAAGGATGTTGTTTTACTTCATGGGTGGGGGCAGAAGATGATCATGATGGATTTTATCTTTGAGCATTTGAAAAGTCATTTCCGGGTTTTGAATGTTGATCTGCCAGGACATGGAGATAGTGATGATCCTAAAAGAGCTTATAGTGTTGAGGATTATTGTAATGTTATGGTTTCAATGTTTGAAAAGTTAGATATTAAAGATCCTATTATTATTGGGCATTCTTTTGGGTGCAGAATTGCATTTCATTATGCTAGTCAGTATAGTGTTAATAAAATGATATTATGTGGGGCTGCAGGTTTATTGCCTAAAAGAGGTCTTGATTATAAAGTTAAGACGGGTTCATTTAAATTGGCTAAGAAAGTTATTGGTTTAACTGGTGAAAAGAATCTGGAGAAGTTCAAATCTAAGTTTGGTTCTACTGATTATAAAAATGTTACAGGAGTTATGAGAGAGACTTTTGTTAAGGTTGTTAATGATGATGTTAGTGGACTTTTAAATAAGATCTTTTGTCCGGTTATTTTGATTTTTGGAGAAAATGATGATGCGACACCATTATGGATGGGTAAAGAATTAGAAAGTAAATTACATGATGGTGCATTGATCGTTTTTGAAAATGATGATCATTATGCTTATTTTCATCAGCCTTTACGTTTTTTAGCTATTGTTGATAGCTTTTTGGAAGGGGATAGGATATGTTAGGGAAGATAGTTTTTCTAGCTTTATTGATCATTATGATGCTTGTTCCTAGTAAACATGCATTACATATGTTTCAGCAAAATCGCTATGAATTAAAAAGATATACTAAATGGTTAAAAGCTAATATTAAGTTTAAGCCTTTATTGATAGGTTTAGTATTATTAGTTGTTTATTATCTTACACCATTAAGAAATATCAGATTATGTGATGTGGTGGCTGGTTTGCTGGCTATTTATAGTATTAGTAAAGAAGAGAAGAAGGAATATATTAAGCCTTTGGTTTATACGGCTAGAGTTATTAGACAGATCATTGTTTTAGTGATAGTTGATCTAGTGGTGTTAGTATTGCTAATAAACTTATTAAGTGATCATTTAATGATAGTAGTATATCTTGCATATGTTATGAACTGGGTGCTTATTTATGTTATGGCAATTATTACAGCACCAGTTGAGAATTTTGTGCAAAAGGGTTTTATTAATGATGC
>JALEVB010000148.1 GCA_022780745.1 Erysipelotrichaceae bacterium | reverse complement strand
TTACTACCTTGGAGCAGCTTCTTAATCGATAGCCGTATGCAAAGCGTTAATTGCTAATTGAGAGTCTATTTATTTATTAAATAGGAAATAAGGTGGTACCGCGTTTAATAACGTCCTTTGTTGGGACGTTTTTTATTTTATTAGGAGGAAAATATGATCAATATTAAAGAAGATGAAAAACTAAATATCCTTAATCACAGCTGTGCTCATTTATTAGCACAAGCTGTTAAGCATTTGTATCCAAATGCTAAATTCTGGGTTGGACCAGTTATTTCTGATGGATTTTATTATGATATCGATCTTGGAGATGATGTA
The DNA here is from genome assembly GCA_022780745.1 of Erysipelotrichaceae bacterium. Taxonomy (GTDB): domain Bacteria; phylum Bacillota_I; class Bacilli_A; order Erysipelotrichales; family Erysipelotrichaceae; genus JALEVB01. Next base: position 26,189 of record JALEVB010000148.1, on the reverse strand, counting down.
ATTAAAGAAGAAGATCTTCCTAAGATCGAAAAAGAAATGAAAAAGATCAGTAAAGATGGTAAACGTATCGTAAGACATGAGATTTCAAAAGCAGAAGCTTTAGAAATGTTTAAAGATGATCCATATAAATTAGATCTAATTGGTAATATGGATGAAAATGAAACAGTAATCAGCTGCTATACGCAAGGTGATTTTACTGATCTATGCCGTGGACCTCATGTTGAATCAGTTAAATTGTTAAAGCATTTTAAACTATTAAAAGTTAGTGGAGCTTATTGGAAAGGTGATGCTAATAATAAGATGCTACAAAGAATTTATGGTGTATGTTTTGATAGTGAAGAAGGCTTAAATGAACATTTAGCATTACTTGAAGAAGCTAAAAAACGTGACCATAAAAAACTAGGTAAAGAATTAGAATTATTTATGATGAGTGAATATGGACCAGGCTTCCCATTCTTTTTACCTAATGGTATGATCTTACGAAATGAATTAGAGAATTTCTGGTATCAGGAACATACTAAGGAAGGATATCAGTTCTGCAAGACACCAATTATGCTAAGCAAGGAATTATGGGAAAGAAGCGGACACTGGGATCATTATAAAGACAATATGTATACTAGTATGATCGATGATCGTGAATTTGCAATCAAACCTATGAACTGTCCAGGTGGTATCTTAGTTTATAAGAATTCTTTACATTCTTATAAAGAGCTACCTATTAGACTAGGTGAATTAGGTCAGGTTCATCGTCATGAAGCTAGTGGTGCTTTAAATGGCTTATTTAGAGTAAGAACATTTACTCAGGATGATGCTCATATTTTCTGCACAATGGATCAATTAGAATCAGAAGTAGTTAATTTGATTGCTTTTATTGATCGTATCTATAAAATATTTAACTTGAAATATACGATCGAATTATCTACTAGACCAGAAACTGGATATATTGGTGATCTAGAGACTTGGAATCGTAGTGAAGATGCTTTAAAGAAAGCATGTTTAGCTAGTGGTCATGATTTCAAGATCAATGAGGGTGATGGAGCATTCTATGGTCCTAAATTAGACTTCCATTTAATTGATTCTCTTGGAAGAGAGTGGCAATGTGGTACTGTTCAATTGGATATGAATTTACCTGAACGTTTTGAATGTACTTATATTGCGGAAGATGGAACAAAGAAGACACCTGTTATGTTACACCGTGTAGTCTTTGGATCTATTGAAAGATTTATTGGTATCTTAATTGAACACTTTGCTGGTAATTTTCCATTGTGGTTGGCTCCTAAACAGGTAGTAATTATTCCTGTACATCATGAAAATCATTTAGCATATGCTAATAAAGTAAAAGAAGCATTAGCAAATATCAATGTTCGTGTTAGCATTGATGATCGTAATGAAAAATTAGGATATCGTATTCGTGAAGCACAGATTCATAAGATCCCAGTTGAAGTAGTAGTTGGTGATAATGATCGTGATAATAATCAGGTTACTGTTAGAAGATTTGGTAAAAAAGAAGAACTTAAATTATCACTTGATGAATTTGTTAATAGTATAAAATTAGAAATAGAAAATAAGGAGTTACCACATTAATGAAAAAAATTTTAGTATGTTTATTAAGCTTATTACTAGTTGCATGTACTAGTAATTCCAATGTTGAATCTAATGTTGAAACACCAAGTACTACTGAAGAAACTGTAGAAGTTAACAGTTTAAAAGTATTAGCTCCAAAAGGTGCTACAGCTGTAGGTGTAAGTATTCTAAGTTATGAAGGATTCCATGATGTAACTTATGTTGATGGTGCTGATGTATTACAGGCTTCATTAGTTAATCCAGAACCTGAATATGATGTTATTATTGCTCCAAGTAATTTGGGTATCAAACTAGCTGTTGCTGGTAAAAGTCAATACAAAATTGCTGATGTATTGACTTGGGGTAATCTATTCTTAGTTGGTACTACTGATGAAATCAATGAAGATACACGTATTGCTTTATTTGGTGAAAATGCGGTCGTTGGTCTAGTATATGAAGATTTATTTGCTGATAGTGTAGGTGAAAAAACATATTATGGTGCTGTAACTGAAGCACAAGCTGCTTTATTAAGTGACAACGCTGATGTTGCATTATTAGCTGAACCTGCTGCAACTGCTACAATTGCTAAAGCAAAAGAAAATGGTAAAGAGTTGAAAGTTATAGCTGATTTACAGACTTTATGGCAAGATAAATATGGTGATAGTTATCCTCAAGCTGCTATCTTTGTTCTAGGTTCTACATATGAAAATGATCCAGCAAGTGTTGATAGTTTGATAAATACTGTTAAAACATTTATTGATAATACTAATGCTGATAAAGCTGAATTAGCAAATATTATTGATACAGTTACAGCAGAAGAATTAGGTGTTCCAAGTTCAGCTATCGTTGAAAAAGTTTGGGATAGATTAAATTTAAATGTTAAAGATGCTAGTGAATGTGTTGAACAATTAAATAATTTCATGAAATTATTTGGTGTAGAAGATTCATCTTCAGCATTACTTAAATAATATAAGCATTACTTAAATAATATGAGCAGTCTAGATAGTCTAGACTGTTTTATTTTAGCATGGTAAAATATATACAATAATATATTTAAAACGGTTTCATAAATGAGAAAAGCATATTTGATCACATGTTGTTTATTGCTATTATTATGGCAGATATTTGCCGTAATTATTAATAATGATGTGATCATACCTTTGCCTTTAGCAGTTATTTCGTATTTTCTAAGCTTATTTACTACTTCAAAGTTTTACATTGCTGTTATTTATACTTTAAAACATGTGTTTAGTGGTTTTATTGTTTCTTTGATGGTTAGTTTGATCTTAGCTATAATCGGTTATGAGTATAAAGTAGTAAAAAATCTATTTGAGCCGTTAAATATAATTGCGAAAACCATTCCTAATATTTCATATATTATTATCTGTTTAATATGGTTTGGTAGTACTAAAAGCGTTACTATCATCTGCTTTTTGATCTTGTTTCCTATGTTCTATTCTAATTTCATTTTTGCTTTAGATAATATGAATCAGGATATTAAGGATGTAGATATTTTATATCATGAATCTTTTATTTATAAGATATTTAAACATCTATTACCTTATTTAGTTAATAATATACTATCTACTTCTAAAACCTGTTTGTCTTTAGGTTTTAAAGTAGGAGTCATGGCTGAGATCTTAGGTCAGGTTAGATATGGTATTGGTAAACAGCTTTATATATCTAAGATCAATTTAGATATGACAGGTGTATTTGCTTATACAATAGTGATAATAATTATTGGATGTTTAATAAATCTTTTATTTGAGCTAATTATTCATTTTTATAATAAGAAGGAGGTTTATGAAAATGGAGAAACTAAATGTTGAATCATTGAAGAAAATTGATGAGATCGTAGCTAAACATACTGGAAAACTAGGTCCTGTTAAATTAATGCTTCATGATGTTCAAAACGCTTTAGGTTATATACCTTTTGAAGCTATGGAAAAGATAGCGAAAGCTTCTAATACCAGTGTTGCTGAGGTATATGGTGTAGTCACCTTCTATACTCAATTTACAACTGAGCCTAAAGGTAAATGCGTTATTAATATTTGTCTGGGTACAGCATGTTATGTAAAAGGTGCCCAAGAAATCATTAATAAAGTATGTGAATTGACTCATGCTCCAGTTAATGGTACTAGTGATGATGGCTTGTTCTCATTAGATGCAACAAGATGTCTAGGTGCTTGTGGCTTAGCTCCAGTTGTTATCATTGATGGTAAAGTACTAGGAAATGCTAATGAATCAAATATCGTATTTGATACGATAGAAGATATCATTAGAGCTAATCGTAGCTAAATAATATGAAAGCAAAAGATATTGTTAAAGTATTAGAAGCTGAACCGTTAAATATCTGGTCAGAAAAGTTATTAGAAAAAGATTATGAATATGCTTTTGCATCTGATCTAATGAGCGATGCTTTAGCAATGATTTCTAATAATGAAGGTAAGACCATATTATTAACTGGTTTGTGTAATGCACAATCATTGAGAACGGCTGAAATGCTGGATCTTGAACTGATTATTTATGTAAGAGGAAAGATGCTGGATATAGAAATTTTGGATTTGGCTAAGGAGATGGGTTTTAATATTTTTACTACTCATTATACATTATTTGAAGCTTGTGGTATTTTGTATCAAAATCATATCAAAGGTGTAAATGTTGAATAAAGAGTATCTTGTTGTTAAAGATGATTATGCCAATATGGGTAAGAATAGCAGTTTGATCAAGAAGACTTTAATAGAATTAGGAATTGATAATAAGATCATTCGTAAGATCGCAGTTGCTAGTTATGAAGCAGAGATCAATATGGTTATTCATGCTTATGGAGGTAAGATCTATTTTTCAATCGATGATGATGGATTAATTAAACTTGTATTTCATGATGATGGGCCAGGTATACCTGATATTGAAAAAGCGATGACTCCTGGCTGGTCTACTGCAAGTGCTAAAGCTCGTGAAATGGGTTTTGGTGCAGGTATGGGTTTAGTTAATATCCAAAGATATTCAGATAGTTTTGATTTAAAAACAAGTCCTGAAGGGACTATAATCACCATTTGTTTCAATGGAGCATGATACTAGTGTAATATCTTACACCTTAAGTAAGTGTTCAAAATGTATGAAGTGTATCCATAGTTGTCCTACTAAATGTATTAGAATGGATAATGAAAGAATTGCTATATCCAAAACCAGCTGTATCAATTGTGCAACATGTATCAAGGTTTGTCACTATCAAGGCTTACAGGCAAAAGGTAGTACGATCTATGATATTAAAAATTATGAATATTCGATTTGTTTAGTTAGTTCGGCGTTAATTGCCCATATGAAAACAAATCAAGAGATCGAAGCCTTATTTCATTCTATTAAGCAATTAGGCTTTGATGAAGTTGTTGATCTTACAGATATTGAAGCATACTTGTATGAACAAGCTACGAAATATGATGATAAAGAGATGCACATTGCTTCATTTTGTCCTATGGTCAATAACTTAATTAGGGTTAAATATCCTATATTATTAGATAAGATAATTAAGTTTGATTATCCTAGTGAGATCAAAGCTAAATTATTAAAGGAAAAATATCATGATAAAAATGTTGGGATATTTAATTTATGTGAATGCGAAGCTAAATTACCTTTAGCTAAATATCCTTATGGCAATGCTCATTATAGTGTTGATCATGCTTTATCAATTGTTGATATTTTTCCGCTTATTAAGAATAATCTTAAAAATGGTCATTACGATATCGATATCTGTTTGGATGGTTTAAAGACTACTAATAGTTATACGCTAGAAAATAATGATAAATTACTTTCTGCTGAAGGATTTGATAGCGTTAATAATATATTAGAAATGGCAGAATTTGGTTTATTGGAAGATTATTCATTATTGTGGTTATATCCATGTTTTGGTGGCTGTTTAGGTGGTCATCTGATGTGGGGCAATGGTTATCTTGCTCGTAATAATATAAGTAATATCAAAGGAGATAAGAAACCATTAGCTGTTAATGTCGATCGTTTGATCAATGAAGATATTGCTGATATTACAAGTGATCATCGAACGATCAAAGAAAAGTTAAAGTATTTCAATAGTGTCAATGAGCAGTTAGAAAAGCTTCCTGGTTATGATTGTTCTGCTTGTGGTTTGGCTACCTGCAGGATCATGGCTGAAGAAATAGTTAAGAATAATCGTTCGATCAATGATTGTCATATTCTTAATATTCAAAATAAAAGGTGATTATTATGCAAGTTAAAGATTTGAAACAAGTTAAAGAATTTGTATTTGTTAATGAGGGGAATCTGGAAGCTAATATTGATGATGTATTTGTTGGTGATCTGCTTAGCTGGGTCATGGCTAGTGCAAATATTAATAGTGCCTGGATCACTGTTCAAGCACATATCAATACGGTAGCGGTTAGCTTATTGAAAGAATTTAGCTGTTTGATCATTTGTGATAATGCTGATATTGAACAGGAAACGATCGATAAGTGTATTGAAGAGAATTTTTGTCTGATCAAAACAGAATTAAATGCTTATCAGTGTTGTAAAGAATTTTATAAATTAGGTTTATGATCTATTACGATTTACATATCCATAGTTGTTTGTCTCCATGTGCTGATGATGATATGACACCTAATAATATCGTAAATATGGCTATTATTAAAGAATTAGATGTCATTGCTATATGTGATCATAATTGTAATAAGAATTTAAAAGCGTTTGCTAAGCTAGCTAATAAGATCAAGATCATTTATGGTATTGAAGTTCAAACGATTGAAGAAGTTCATATTTTAGCTTTATTTAGAAATATTGCTGATAATGAAGCTTTTTATCAGATATTAGATCAATATCATATTAAACAGAAAAATGATGAGACTTATTTTGGTAATCAGCTGATAATGGATGAGAATGATAATATTATTGAGCATGAAGAAAACTTATTATTAACTTCATGTAATATCAGTATCAATAAACTGATAAAACTTATTCATGATCATCATGGAATTGCTGTGTTAGCCCATGTTTTAGACCGTAAGAACAGTATTTGTAATCAGCTAGGATTTATACCTATAGGATTAGAAATGGATGCGATTGAGGTTAAAAACCGGGATGAAATCAATAAGGTCATAAAAATGCATCCATATCTAAAAGATTATGTCTTTCTAATCGATAGTGATGCCCATAGTTTGATCGATATAAGTGAAAAAGAAAATGCAATAGATGAAAATATTCTATTTAATTTATGGGAGAAATAACTAATGCAAGATCTGGCAATGCATATATTAGAATTATTAATGAATTCCATTCATGCTAATAGCTTTAATATCTATTTAACTATTAAGAATAGTATCAAGGAAAACTTAATAGAAATTATCTTAATAGATGATGGAAAAGGTATGGATGAAAAAACCTTAAATAATGTAACTAGTCCATTTAGCACATCTAGAACAACAAGAAAGATCGGACTAGGTGTAGCATTTATGAAAGCATTATGTGATCAATGCAATGGAACATTAGTAATAACAAGTGAAATAAATAAAGGAACAAAAATTATTGCAAAAATCCAAAAGAATCATTGGGATGTACCACCACTTGGAAATCTTGGTGAAATGATGATGTATGCAATAGGTGCAAATGAAAACATCGATTATCAATTTAGCTATATCGACGATAAACATCAATTTGATTTTAATACTAATCAAATCAAAGAAGAAATTACACCAGTTAAAATCATTGAACCAGATATTCTAATCTGGATCAAAGAATATATTAATCAGGGTATAGAAGGAGTAAGCTGATGAAAAGTTTGGAAGATTTAAAGAAAATGCGAGAAAAAGCATTAAAAAAAGTTGAGATGCGTGATTTAGATAAAAAATATCGCGTTGTTGTTGGCATGGCAACTTGTGGAATAGCAGCAGGAGCTAGACCAGTATTAAATCGTATTGTTGAAGAAACCAGTGAACACAATTATTCTTGTGTTGTTACACAAACAGGATGTATTGGACTATGTGTTTATGAACCAATCGTAGAAGTATTTGATAAAGATGGTGGCAAAACTACATATGTTCATGTTACTCCTGAAAAAGCTTCAAAAATCTTGGAAAGTCATATTAAAAATGACCAGGTATTAGAAGAATATACGATCAATAGTGTAGCTAAGTAGGTGATAAATTATGGAAAGAATAAATGTAATGATTTGTGCTGGTACTGGATGTACTAGTTCTAATTCAGCATTAGTAGCTGAAAAGTTTCGTGAAGTATTACCAGTATATGGATTGGAAGATGAAGTAAAAATAATTAAAACTGGATGTTTTGGCTTATGTCAAAAAGGTCCTATCGTTGCTATCTATCCTGATAAAGTATTCTATTGTCATGTTAAAGTTGAAGATGTAGAAGAAATCGTTAGTGAACATTTATATAAAGGACGAGTAGTTAAAAGATTAGAATTATCAGAAATCGATGAAAAGACAAAAGAAAAGATCTTAGATATCGATAAGATCAATTTCTATGCTAAACAAAAAAGAATTGCGTTGAAAAACTGTGGTGTCATCAATCCAGAAGATATTCAGGAATATATTGCTAAAGATGGATATATGGCTCTTGGTAAAGCTATTACTAGCATGACTCCTCAAGAGGTTATTGATGAAGTTAAAGCCAGTGGTTTAAGAGGTAGAGGAGGCGGTGGCTTCCCAACGGGTGTTAAATGGCAAACTGCTCATGATCAGCCAGAAGGTCAAAAATATGTCATCTGTAATGCTGATGAAGGTGACCCAGGTGCATTCATGGATAGAAGTATCCTAGAGGGCGATCCTCATAGTGTAATTGAAGCTATGGCTATCGCAGGATATGCAATTGGTGCTAATCATGGTTATGTATATATTCGTGCTGAATATCCAATTGCAGTACAAAGATTAAAGATTGCAATTGATCAGGCTCATGAATTAGGTCTATTAGGTGAAAATATTCTAGGTACAACATTTAGTTTTGATGTTGAATTAAGACTTGGTGCAGGTGCTTTCGTTTGTGGTGAGGAAACAGCGTTAATTATGTCAATTGAAGGTAAACGTGGTATGCCAGTTCCAAAACCACCATTCCCAGCTGTTAGTGGTGTATGGGGAAAACCTACAATTATTAATAATGTTGAAACATTTGCCAATGTTGCACAGATTATTTTAAATGGTAGTGCATGGTTTGCATCTATTGGTACTGAAAAATCTAAAGGTACAAAAGTTTTTGCTTTAGGTGGCAAGATTGCTAATACTGGATTAGTAGAAATTCCAATGGGTACAACACTTCGTGAGATCATTTATGAAATTGGTGGTGGATGTCCTAATAACAAAAACTTTAAAGCTGTACAAACAGGTGGTCCTTCAGGCGGCTGTCTAACTGAAGAACAGCTAGATACTCCAATTGATTTTGATAACCTTGTACAATTAGGATCAATGATGGGTTCTGGTGGTATGATCGTTTTAGATGAAGATAACTGTATGGTCGATGTTGCCAGATTCTATTTAGACTTTATCGTTGATGAATCATGTGGTAAATGTACACCATGTAGAGTTGGTACAAAGCGTCTATTAGAAATGCTAGAAAAGATCACTAAAGGTGAGGGTACATTAGAATTGTTAGATGAAATGGAAGATCTATGCTATAAGATCAAAGAAAGTGCATTATGTGGTTTAGGCCAGACGGCACCAAATCCTGTATTATCTACATTAAAACAATTTAGAGAAGAATATATAGCTCACGTTGTTGATAAACGCTGTCCAGCAGGTGTATGTAAAGCCTTATTGACTTATAGTATCAAACCTGATGTATGTCGTAAGTGTTCACTATGTGCTAAAAACTGTCCAGTACAAGCTATTAGTGGTGTTGTAGGTAAAGAAGCTTATCGTATTGATACTACTAAGTGTATCAAGTGTGGTGCTTGCTTCACATCTTGTCGTTTCAACGCTATTGAAAGGAGATAAATAACATGAATGTAAATATTAAGATCAATGGTAAAAATGTTGTTTGTGATAGCAATGATACAGTATTAACAGCTGCAGCTAAAGCTGGTATTAATATTCCTACATTATGCTATTTAAAAGATGTTAATAAGAGTGGTAACTGTCGTGTTTGTCTTGTTGAAATCAAAGGTGCAAAAAACTTAGGTGCTGCTTGTGTATATCCAGTTAGAGAAGGTTTGGAAGTATTTACTCATAGTGAAAAAGCTATTGCTGCTAGACGTAATTCAGTAGAGCTTATCATGTCTAATCACTCTAAGAACTGCTTAAGCTGTGTTCGTAACCAGAATTGCGAATTACAGCGTTTATGTCAGGAATTAGGTATTAGAGATAATAAATTTGAAGGTGCTAGATCACCAAGAAGCTTTGATGATTTCAGCTATGGTATCGTTAGAGATTCAAGTAAATGTATTCTATGTGGACGTTGTGTAGAAACATGCAAAAAGGCTCAGGGATTAGGTATACTTGGTTTTGAAAATCGTGGTTTCAATACTAAGGTTGCACCTGTCATGGATAAGAGCTTTAAAGATGTTAACTGTATGCAATGTGGTCAATGTATACAGGCTTGTCCAGTGGGAGCATTAGTTGAAAAAGAAAGTATTCATGAAGTAATTAATGCTTTAAATGATCCAAATAAACATGTTATCGTTCAAACAGCTCCAGCTGTAAGAGCTTCTCTAGGTGAAGAATTTGGTTTGCCAATTGGTACAAGAGTAACTGGAAAAATGGTTGCAGCATTAAAACAGATTGGTTTTGATCGTGTATATGATACAAACTTTGGTGCTGATCTAACAATCATGGAAGAAGGAACAGAATTTATTGAAAGATTTACTAACAATGGTACATTGCCAATGTTAACAAGCTGTTCACCAGGTTGGATCAAATATATCGAATATGAATATCCAGAAATACTAGATCATTTAAGTAGCTGTAAATCACCTCATATGATGCTAGGAGCAATGCTAAAATCTTACTATGCAAAAGTAAAAGGTATTGATCCAAAAGATATTTATGTTGTATCAATTATGCCATGTATTGCCAAAAAATCAGAAATCAAACGTAATGAAAATATTACTAACACCTATCCAGATGTTGATGCTGTGTTAACAACTAGAGAATGTGGACGTCTGATCAAATATTTTGGTATTGATTTCAATAATCTTCCTGATGAAGAATTTGATGATGATATGTTTGGTGAATATTCAGGTGCTGGTGTTATTTTTGGAGCAACCGGTGGTGTAATGGAAGCTGCACTTAGAACTGTTAAAGAAGTACTAGAGAATAAACCTTTAGATAAGATCGACTTTGAAGTTGTAAGAGGTATGCAAGGTGTTAAGGAAGCTACTTTAAATATCAATGGAATTGATGTTAATATCGCTGTAGCAAGTGGTATGGTAAATGCAAAACCATTACTAGAAGAAATTAAAAATGGTACAAGTAAATATCATTTCATTGAAATCATGGGTTGTCCTGGCGGATGTATCAATGGTGGCGGTCAATCTACTATTTCTTCTCGTATTAAGAATAAAGGTGTTGACTATAAAGCTCTTAGAGCTAAAGCATTATATGATGAAGATAAATTATGTGAAGTTAGAAAATCACATGAAAATACACAAATTCAGGAATTATATGCTAATTATTTAGAAAAACCAGGTTCTCATCTTGCTCATAAATTATTACATACAACATATTCTAAGAAAAATAAATATAACTTCTAATATATGTTAGATAATAGTGACAAAACAAAGTATTGGTTAGCTAATTCTCTTATCGATCTGATGGCAAAAAATAGTATCAATAAGATCACAGTTAAAGACATAGTAGATAATTGTGGTCTTACCAGACAAACATTTTATCGCTATTTTAAAGATAAATTTGATTTAGTAAACTGGTATTTTGAAAGAATTGCTGATAAATCATTTAAACAGTTATCAAATGGATTATCTTTATATGAAGGTTTGGAAAAGAAATTTAGTTTTATAAGAAAAGAAAAGAATTTCTTTATTCAGGCATTTCTCATTGAGGATTGTAATTCATTGATCAATTATGATTTTCAATGCATCTATAAGTTTTATTATGATATCATTTGTTCAAAAACAAAGATGGATGAAAGTCTTGATTTTATGCTTAGATTATATTGTCATGGCTCAATATGTATGACGATGGAATGGTTACAAAACAATCTAGATAAATCTGATAAGGAAATGGCATATCTATTAATAGATGCTATGCCCAATAAATTAAAGAAGTATTTAGTAACAAGTGACAAATAGTAATATTTGTCACTTTTATTATACATAATTTTATATTTGTAATTTCTAATTAATTAATTCACATGCTAAAATATTAACAAAGGAGATTTAAATTATATGGCAAACAGATTTGTTTTAAATGAAACTAGTTATCATGGTAAAGGAGCTATTAAAGAAATCGTTACTGAAGCTAAAAATAGAGGCTTTAAAAAAGCTTTAGTATGTTCTGACCCTGATCTACTAAAATTTAATGTTACTTCTAAGGTTACTTCATTATTAGATGAAGCAGGTTTAGCATATGAGATCTATTCTGAAATTAAACCTAATCCTACAATTGAAAATGTTCAGCATGGTGTAGAAGCATTACATAAAGCTAATGCTGATTATTTGATCGCTATTGGTGGTGGTAGTTCAATGGATACTGCTAAAGCAATTGGTATTATTGACAAGAACCCTGAATTTGCAGATGTTAGAAGCTTAGAAGGCGTAGCACCTACTAAAAATAAATGTACACCAATTTTTGCTGTTCCTACAACTGCTGGTACAGCAGCTGAAGTTACTATCAACTATGTAATTACGGATGCTGAAAAAGATCGTAAGATGGTTTGTGTTGACGTTCATGATATTCCATGTGTTGCATTTGTTGATCCAGATATGATGAGCACAATGCCTAAAGGATTAACAGCTGCTACAGGTATGGATGCATTAACCCATGCAATTGAAGGTTATATTACAGCAGGTGCTTGGGAATTAAGTGATATGTTCCATATTAAAGCTATTGAAATCATTGCTAAGAGCTTACGTGGTGCTGTTGCGAATACACCAGAAGGCAGAGAAGGCATGGCTTTAGGTCAATATATCGCTGGTATGGGATTCTCAAATGTTGGTTTAGGTATCGTTCACTCAATGGCTCATCCTTTAGGAGCATTATATGATACTCCTCATGGTGTTGCTAATGCTATTATTTTACCTACAGTTATGGAATACAATGCACCAGCTACTGGTACAAAATATAAAGATATCGCTGAAGCAATGGGTGTTGATACTACTGGTATGACTCAAGAAGAATATCGTAAAGCTGCAATTGAAGCTGTAAAACAATTAAGTAAAGATGTAGGTATTCCTCAAGACTTAAAAGAAATCGTCAAAGAAGAAGATCTTGATTTCTTAAGTGAAAGTGCTTATGCAGATGCTTGTCGTCCAGGAAATCCTAGAGAAACAAGCGTAGCTGAAATCAAAGAATTATATAAATCATTATTATAATAAAAAAATAATCTGTTAGATCAAGCATCTAACAGATTTTTTTTATTCATTTACTAATTCAATAATTTTAGCTTTTACTTCTTCTAACGTTAATTCTTCACGATCAGCTTTAGTTCTTTCCTTAAATTCAACGATATTTTCAACAGCTTTTTTACCAATTGTTACCCTTAATGGAATACCAATCAGATCCATATCTTTGAATTTAACACCAGGTCTTTCTTCACGATCATCTAATATTACATCAATATGGTTCTGTTTTAAGAAATCATATAATTCATTAGCGATTTTTACCTGTGTTTCATCTTTATTTGAAATAATGACAATAGCTACTTTATATGGTGCAACATTCATTGGCCAGATCAAACCATTTTCATCATTATTCTGTTGAGCAATGGCTGCCATACAGCGTCCAAGTCCAATACCATAGCTACCCATCCAAACATCATTTAACTGATTATTGGCATCAAGGTACTGAAGATTTAGTGCTTTAGCGTATTTTGTACCTAATTTAAATGTATTTCCAACTTCAATACCATGTTTAAATGTGATCTTACCGCCACAAATAGGGCAGATATCATTTTCCTGAATATTTCGAACATCAGCGATATGATCAGCTTTAAAATCTTTAACATTAACATTTAAATAATGATAACCTGTTTTATTAGCACCAGTAATAAAATTATACATATGACTTACTTCATCATCCATTACCAATGTACATTTAATACCGATAGGACCAGCAAAACCAACCTGAGCACTAGTTACTTCTTCAACGATACTATATGAAGCTAATTCAACATTGTTAGCATTAAATAGTTTTCTAAGTTTAGTTTCATTAACGTCACGATTTCCTCTAACCATAACTGCAACTACCTGTTCATCAACAACATAGATTAAGGTTTTTACAAAATCACTAGCTGGACGATTTAGATAATCAGTTACTTCTTCAATAGTTTTAGCGTTTGGTGTTTCTACTAAAGTTAGTTCCTTATATGCTACTGGTTCGATCGTTTCATTGATACATGAAGATACTTCAATATTACTTGCATAATCACAATTATCACATAATACTAAAACATCTTCGCCAAGATCAGTAACAGCCTGGAATTCCTCAGACAATAATCCGCCCATAACGCCAGTGTCAGCTTTAACGATACGATAATCAAGTTTTAGACGATCAAATATATTTTTATAAGCATTAAACTGTTTATTATAGGCAACATCTAATCCTTTTTCATCAATATCAAAAGTATAAGCATCTTTCATGATAAATTCTTTAACACGAATCAATCCATAACGACTACGAGGTTCATCTCTAAATTTAGTTTGAATCTGATATAAAGAGAAAGGCATATCTTTATATGATCTGATCTTCATACCAGCTGCAATTGCGAATAATTCCTCATGAGTTGGACCTAAAACAAATGGTTTATTGAAACGGTCTTTTAAAGAGAACATACTATTGCCAAAATTTGCTCTTCTACCTGAAGCTATATATACATCTTCTGGGATCAATGCAGGCATTAGTAATTCCTGACATCCTGTTTTATCCATTTCATCTTTAATTATATATCGAATATTTTCCAATACTTTATAACCAAGCGGAAGAATCATATAAACTCCAGCTGATGATTTTTTGATCATGCCAGCTCTTACTAATAAATTAGAACTTACTGAGTCTTCATCTTTAACATTTTCTCTTAAAGTATAAAAGAAACTATTTTTTAATTTCATACCATATCCTCCATCCCGATTATAATATCACGATAATTCTTTACTTTAAAGAACTTTTGTACTATAATGTTAAAAATTTAGATGAAGGAGAAATTATTTCAATGGCATTTTATTACGAAGAAGCAAGTCATACTTTTAGCGAATATTTGTTAGTTCCTGGTTATAGTGATGCATCTTGTACTCCAAATAAAGTTTCACTAAAAACACCTTTAGTAAAATTTAAAAAAGGAGAAGAAAGCGCTATTTCTTTGAACATTCCAATGGTTAGTGCAATCATGCAATCTGTTAGTGGAGATAGATTAGGTGTTGCATTGGCTAAAGAGGGTGGATGTTCATTTATCTATGGTTCACAATCTGTACAGTCACAAGCTGAAATGGTTAGAAAAGTTAAAACATATAAAGCAGGATTTGTAGTTAGTGATTCTAACTTAACTCCTGAAAATACCTTAAGAGATGTATTAGATTTATTAAATAAGACTGGACATTCTACTATGCCAGTAACTGAAGATGGTAAAAGTAATTCTCGTTTATTAGGTCTAGTAACTAGTAGAGACTATCGTGTATCAAGAATGGATCTAGATACTAAAGTTAAAGAGTTTATGACTCCATTTGATAAATTAGTATATGCAAAAGATACTAATACTTTAACTGAATGTAATGATTTGATCTGGGAACATAAATTAAATACATTACCGGTTGTTGATGATAATGATAATTTGTGTTATCTAGTATTTAGAAAAGACTATGATTCACATAAAGATAATCCAAATGAATTATTAGATGCTAATAAAAGTTATATCGTTGGTGCTGGTATCAATACAAGAGACTATGCTACAAGAGTTCCCGCATTAATTAATGCTGGTGTCGATGTATTATGTATTGATTCTTCTGAAGGTTATACTCAATATCAAAAAGATACTATAGCATGGATCAGAGCTAATTATGGTGATAGTGTCAAAGTTGGTGCTGGTAATGTTGTTGATAGAGATGGATTTAGATTCTTAGCTGAAGCTGGTGCTGACTTTATTAAGATCGGTATTGGTGGAGGATCAATTTGTATCACTCGTGAAACAAAGGGTATTGGTCGAGGACAAGCAACAGCAGTAATTGATGTTGCTAAAGCTCGTGATGAATATTTTGAAGAAACTGGTATCTATATTCCAATTTGTTCAGATGGTGGTATTGTTTATGACTATCATATTACATTAGCATTAGCTATGGGTGCTGATTTTGTTATGTTAGGTCGTTATTTCTCTCGTTTTGAAGAAGCTCCAACAAATAAATTAATGATCAATGGCAGCTTTGTTAAAGAATATTGGGGTGAAGGAAGTAACCGTGCAAGAAACTGGCAAAGATATGATCTTGGTGGCGATGCTAAGCTATCATTTGAAGAAGGTGTTGATTCATATGTTCCTTATGCCGGACCATTGAAGGATAATGTACAAATGACTTGTTATAAGATAAAATCAACAATGTGCAACTGTGGTGCATTATCAATTAAAGAATTACAATCTAAAGCTAAGATAACACTAGTTAGTGCAACTTCTATCGTTGAAGGTGGTGCACACGATGTTATCGTTAAAGATAAATCAAAGGAACAGCATCAGTAATTGATCTTATGATGTTTAAGATAGGAGAAAGTATAGCTTTCTCCTTTTTCTTTTAGCATAGTTAAGATAGTAACTAATAATTTTCCACTATCTGGATGCATATATTTTAGATCATTTGAACGATTTAAATATTCTAAAGCACTGCTATCATGATACTTATCCTTTTGATAAACCTTGCAGGCTGCAATGCGATCACATACCATTTCTAACATATAATTATAAGGTATCTTAATGAAACATAATCCATCACGATTACGATCGAACCAGTATTCTAGATGATGTTTATTAATACCTTTGTGATGTAGCCAGCCTAAAGAATAGCCTTTATCTTTCTTTTCAGCATCGATTGGCGATCTATTGCCTTGAAAGTATTTCACACCATTAAAAAACTCAATATAACTATATTTACTAATATCATGTAATAAGCCTTGTTTATATAATCCAAGGCGAAAACATAGTTTTGTAACTAATAATTTATGAGTAGTAATGGTTATAAAATGTTTGTAAGTTTTTTCTAGTATATTCATGGTTAAATGATAATACTTGTCGTATTTTTTTGCAATTATATTACTGTTTCACAATTTGTTATATTTATGATAAAATATCACATGGATAAGGAGCTTTTTGATATGAAAAGACATGAAGAAAGAGAAAAAGCGATGATCGTTGTTTATCAGCATCTTTTAACTGGATGTGATTTAGTTGAAAGTATGGAAGATATTTTTAAAATGTCTAAAGATGAAATTAGTGATTTTGCTAAGTTGCTTATTAATAATTCCATAGCTAATAAAGATCGTTATGAAGGATATATCAATGAAGTATTAGAGGGCTGGACTTTTAATCGTTTAGGTTATATTGAACAGGCTATATTATTGATAGGATGTACAGAATTTGATAATAAAACGGCACAAATGCCAGTAATTATTGATGAAGCTGTCATAATGGCTAAAAAGTATTGTGACATGGAAGCTTATAAATTGATTAATGGAGTATTAGAGAAACTATGAGTTCTAAAGTGATGAAAGTTAGTGTTTTAGCTCACTATCTTAAGTCAAAACTAGAAAATGATCAATATTTGAATAATATCATTGTCCAGGGTGAAATTAGTAATTTTACCAATCATAAAAGCGGGCATTGGTATTTTAGTATTAAGGATGACACAGCTAGACTTAGCTGTGTTATGTTTAAGACTTATAATACTAAAACAAGCTTTATTCCTAAAGATGGTGATAAAGTACTTATTAGATGTAGTACTTCATTGTTTGAAAGTAATGGAAGCTTACAGCTATATGTAAATGCTATTAAACATGATGGTATTGGTGATCTATATTTGCAATATGAGATGCTAAAAAAGAAATTAGCTGCCAAAGGAATATTTGCTGATGAGCATAAGAAACCTATACCTAAATATCCTGAAAGAATATGTGTTGTTACTGGTAATAAAACAGCTGCTTTAAATGATGTTATTACGACAATAGAGCGGCGTTGGCCATTAGCTACATTATCTATATACCCAGTATTAGTTCAAGGTGATATGGCTTCTAAACAGATCATAGAGGCATTACAATATGTAGATAAATTGAATTTTGATATAATCTTATTAGTTAGAGGTGGTGGATCGATAGAAGATCTATGGGCTTTTAATAATGAAGAATTAGCATATTGTATATATAATATGCAAACCTGTATCATTTCAGGAGTTGGACATGAAGTAGATACAACTATCGTTGATTATGTATGTGATGTTAGAGGAGCAACACCAACTGCCGCAGCTACTTTAGCAACTCCAGATATCAATGATGTTAAAGCTATGCTGATTCAATTGTCACAACGTTTAAATATGGCTATTGATCGCTATAAACAAAATAAAGAGGTAAGGCTAGATTACTATCAGTTAAAACTGAATAATATAAAATATACCGTAAATGATAATGCTAAAAAGCTGGATATATTAAATCATAAACTTTTATTAGCTATCAATAGTATTAAAAATAAACAGGAAAATCATTTAGTTAATAATTTAAATAAACTAAAGATGATAACAAGTGATCAGATATTAAAAAATAATAATCAGATCAATAATTATAAGATTACTCTTTTAAATAGTATTAATAATATTTACTTAAAGAATAATTATCATTTGATGAATAATATTAAATTATTAGATGCATATTCACCATTAAAAATTATGCAAAGAGGTTATAGTCTAACATTTAAAGATGACAAATTAGTAAATAGTATTAAGGATATTGTAAAAAATGATAACTTAATGATTAAGTTACAGGATGGTTATATCAATACGATCGTAAAGGATGTGAATAAAAATGAGTGATAATAAATCTTTTGAAAAATCTATGCAAAGACTTGATGAAATAGTTAATTTATTAGAAAAGAATGAACAGTCATTAGATGAAACGATTAGTTTATTTGAAGAAGGTTTAAAGCTTGCAGCCGTTTGTGATGAAAAATTAAAAGCTTTTGAATTAAAAATTAACGAATTGACTAAGGAGGAATAATATGGATTTTGAACAATTATTAGTATCATATTTTAACGATGATACAAATTCTAAAGTCAAAGAAGCTTGTTTATATGCCTTACAAGGTAAAGGTAAAAGAATAAGACCTCGCTTATTATATAGTGTATTGGAAGGTTATCATATCGATAAAAATATTGGTAATGATTTTGCTTGTGCATTAGAAATGATCCATACTTATTCTTTGATCCATGATGATCTTCCTGCAATGGATGATGATACTTTAAGAAGAGGAAGAGCAACATGTCATATTGCTTTTGATGAAGCAACAGCGATTTTAGCTGGAGATGCTTTATTGACCAAGGCATTTGAAATTACTTCTAAAAACCCTATTAATAATAGTATCAAAGCAATCAATATGTTAGCTAGCTGCGCTGGTATCAATGGAATGATATATGGTCAGACATTAGATATTGAAGCTGAATCATTAAAACTAGATTATGAACAAATTAAAAAGATTCATAATCATAAAACCGGATGTCTTTTAGCTTGTCCTTTAGCTATGGCAGCTATTATTGCACTAAAAAATGATGAAACAGTCAACAAGTGGTATAATATTGGTATTAAATTAGGTTTAGCGTTTCAAATTCAGGATGATATTCTAGATCTTATTTCTGATAGTGAAACTCTTGGTAAATCTAATAGTGATATTGAGAATAATAAACAAACTATTTGTACGATCTTAGGTATTGATGAAGCTAAAAAACTTATGCTTGATCTATATGAAGAATGTGAAAATGAAATACTTAGTTTTAAAGACTTTGATGCTAAGTATATATTTGAAATTATTGATAGTTTAAAAGTACGTAAGTTTTAGGAGGCTATTATGTTAGTCAAAGATATAAAAGATCCATCCTTTTTAAAAGATCTTGATATTAATGAGTTAAATAAATTAGCAAGTGATATTCGTAAATTTTTAATTGAATCAATTAGTGTAACAGGTGGGCATCTGGCTAGTAATCTAGGTGTTGTTGAGCTAACCATCGCATTACATAAAGTTTTTAATTCACCAACTGATAAAATCTTTTTTGATGTTGGACATCAAAGTTATGTTCATAAGATCTTAACTGGCAGAGCTGATCGTTTTAGCACTTTAAGACAGTTTAATGGTCTTAGTGGTTTTGAGAAAAGAAATGAAAGCATTCATGATGTCTGGGAAGCTGGACATAGTTCTACTAGTTTAAGTGGAGCTTTAGGCATGGCTATATCTCGTGATCTTAATCATGAACATTATAATATAATACCTGTTATTGGGGATGGAGCATTAAGTAGTGGTATGGCATTAGAAGCTTTAAATCAGATTGGTTATGAGCAAAGAAATGTTATTATCATTTTTAATGATAATAAGATGTCTATAAGTCAAAATGTTGGGGCTTTATCACGCAGTTTTAATCGTATCAGATCAGATAAAAGCTATAATAAAATGAAGACTGATCTTAAGCAGGCTCTATCTAAAAATGATCTTACTAAGGCAGTTTTACATGGCTTAACTAATGTTAAAGATACGATCAAAGAAACAGTAATTGACTCTGGTATATTTAAAGAATTTGATATTGAATATTTAGGTCCTATTAATGGACATAATTTTAAAGAACTTATCAATGCTTTAGAAACTGCGAAGATGCATGACGGTCCTATCGTTGTCCATGTTAAAACTAAAAAAGGTAAGGGTTATTTACCATGTGAAAATGATATTGATGGTATGTGGCATGGTGTTGGACCATTTAATCCAAAAACTGGCAAGTTTTTAAATGAAACTCCTAGTAATTATAAGCAATGGTCACAGGTATTGAGCGATAAATTATGTGATATTGCTTCAAATGATGAAGATATCATATGTTTAACACCTGCGATGATAGCTGGTAGTAAATTAGAAAAGTTTTTTGCTAAATATCCTGAACGTAGTTTTGATTGTGGTATTGCTGAAGAACATGCTGCTACCTTGGCTGCTGGTTTAGCTATCAGTGGCAAGAAACCATTTTTGTCAATTTATTCATCTTTTTTACAAAGATGTTATGATCAGATAAATCATGATATCTGTCGTATGGATCTTAATGTAGTTATTGGTATTGATAGAGCTGGGCTTGTTGGTGCTGATGGTGATACTCATCATGGTGTATTTGATATAGGAATTTTAAGATCTTTACCTAATATAATTATTGCACAACCAAAAGATAGTATTGAAGCACAGGATCTATTATATACAGCTTTTAAACAGCCTCATCCTTTTGCTATTCGTATTCCTCGAGGTACTATTGATTACAATAGCAATAATGATGAATTGATCGAAATTGGAACATGGACAAAACATGGATGTCTAGATGATTTTAAAGTTGTTTGCTTAACATATGGTCCAGATGTAGATAAAATAGCTCATAAGGTAATGATCAATGATCTTAAAGTATTAGTTATAAATTGTCGTTTTATTAAGCCATTGGATCATAAGCTTATAGATGAGCTATGTCAATATCATAAACCAGTAGTAGTTTATGAAACTGATATGTTGAGCTGTGGTCTAGCTAGCAGTATCTTAGAATATTTATGTGATACTGATCAGCATTTAGAAATACATCGCATGGGAATCAAAGATAACTATGTTACTTTTGGTTCTAATAATCAGCTTAGAAAAATGGAACATATTGATATTATTTCTTTATTTGAACTATTAAATGATTTATTACAAAGGGAGTAAAGTAATGCTAAGAAGTTTATATATTAAAAACTTTATATTAGTAGATGAATTGTCTGTTGATTTTAATAGTGGTTTTAATGTCTTTACAGGGGAAACTGGTGCTGGTAAATCTATTATCATTAATGCGATCAGTTTGCTTTCGAATAAACGTTCTAGCGTATCTTATATTCAAAATAATAAAGATAAAGCAATTATTGAAGCGATATTTGATCTAAATGACAATATGAAAAAGGTAATGGATGATAATGGAATAGATCATGACGAAGAATTAATATTAACAAGAGAAATAAAAAGGGATGGCAAGAATACATATCGTATAAATCATCGTATCGTTACGGGAAATATCGTAGAAACGATCATGCAAAATACTATCGATATCCATTCTCAGCATGATACCCAATATTTATTAAATAAGAATAAACATATAGAATTATTAGATAAATATCTAAATAGTGATCTATGTGATATCGTTAAAGATAAATATCAGATATATCATAAGTTACAAAAAGAGCTTGATGATACACTAAATACAAGATTTAATCAGGAAGATCTAGATTATTTTCGTTATTGTATAGATGAAATCAATAATGCTTCGTTATCAGTGGAAGAAGAAGATGATCTTAAAAAACAGGAAAAGAACTATCTTCAGGTTAAAAATAACTTAAATAAATATGAAGCTATCAAACAGTTATATGATGAAAGTATCTATGCTGATTTATATGAAATATGCAAGCTAAGTAAAGGCTTTGAAAAAGATAATATCTATGAATCTTTAGATAATGCCAGGATACAGATCGATGATGCTATCGAACAATTAGATAACTTTGTTAAAGACTTTTATGTTGATGAACAAACCATTAATACCATACAGGAAAGATTATTCGAAATTAATAAATTAAAACATAAATATGGCAATAGTATAGAAAAGATCTTAGCATATAAACAGGAATTAGAAGAAAAAGTTGCTGCTTTTGATCATCGCCAGGAATATATTGAAAAGATGCAAAAAGATGTTGATATAGCTTATGAGGATTATTTGCAAAGTGCTAATAAATTACATGATATTCGTGTAAAAAAAGCTTTAGAACTTGAAAAAGAAGTAGTTAAAAATTTAAAAGATCTAATGTTAAATAATGCTCAATTTAAGGTAAGTATTGCAAAAGATAAAGCTAGCAGTAAGGGTATAGATAATGTTGAATTTATGGTAAGCATGAATCCAGGAGAACAGTTAAAACCTTTACAAAAGGTTGCTAGTGGTGGTGAATTATCAAGACTGATGTTAGGCTTAAAAGTGATATTTGCCAAATTAGCCAACGTTGAAACGATAATCTTTGATGAGATCGATACAGGTGTAAGTGGTAAAGTAGCATCTGCTATTGGTAATAAGATGCATGATATTAGCAAAGATATCCAATTATTTGCTATAACTCATTTAGCGTTAGTAGCTTGCCAGGCTGATCATCATTATAAAGTAGTCAAAGAAGTTAAAGATAATAATACCTATACTAATTTATTATGCCTTGACAATGATAAAAGAATCGAAGAAATTGCCTTAATGGCTAGTGGTAATATTGATGATAAAGCTATGATATTGGCAAAAGAATTACTACAAAGGTCATAATAATGGGTAGAGTAATATTTCATATTGATTTAAATGCTTTTTTTGCTAATGCAGAAATATTATTAGATCCTTCTTTAGCAAACAAACCTCTTGCCGTAGCTGGTTCTACACGTAGAAGTGTAGTAAGTACTGCCAGTTATGAGGCAAGAGCTTTTGGTGTTTATTCAGCAATGAGTGTTCAGGAAGCAAAAAAGAAATGTAAAGATCTGATAATTGTTAATGGTCATTACGAATATTATGAAGAATTATCACATAAGTTTATTTCTTATATTAAAACTTATACCAATGAAGTAGAACAGGTATCAATTGATGAATGTTATGCTGATATGTCAAATGCCATTAGATTATTTGAACATCCTTTAGATCTGGCATGGAAGATTCAAAAAGATCTGCAGATCAAGTATGGTTTAAAATGTTCTATTGGTGTAGCACCAAATAAGTTTTTAGCTAAAATGGCAAGTGATATGAAAAAACCTTTAGGCATTACAGTCTTAAGATTAAGTGAAGTGCAAAAGAAATTATGGCCTTTAGACATTAAAGAAATGCGAGGTAT
Organism: Erysipelotrichaceae bacterium; assembly: GCA_022780745.1. Lineage (GTDB taxonomy): Bacteria > Bacillota_I > Bacilli_A > Erysipelotrichales > Erysipelotrichaceae > JALEVB01. Next base: position 2,364 of record JALEVB010000148.1, on the reverse strand, counting down.
TGGTAAAAAAACATTACCTAGTATCAAAGCCTTAGGCATAAATACAATAGGTGATCTGGCTCAATATGAGGACATTAATCAGTTAAGAATGATATTTGGAAAAAATACTGATCAAATCATCGAAAGAGCTTATGGTAAAGATAATGATGAGATCGTTAGTAACTATAATGTTAAATCAATAGGACAATCTACGACCTTACTAGAAGATATCAGTGATTATCAGGAAATAAAGGGTGTATTTAATTCTTTAGCAAGATCACTTGCCAAAAGAGCTCATTATGAACATCTGGTAAGTAAACTAATCAGTATTACTATCAAATATTATGATTTTAAAACGATAGTAAGATCAAAAAGATTAGATAATTATATTTATAAACAAAATGATATCTTTGAAACAGTTATGGATATTTTTGATATGGTATATGATGAAGACATACCTATTCGTTTATTAGGCATAACTTTACAGGATGTTAAGAATATCGATAGCTTAAATAAACAAATATCACTATTTGAACAAAATAACTATTTAGATGATATAAATGATGTAATAGATGAAATAAATGCTAAACTTGAACATGGTGGTAAAATAGGTTTAGCAGGAAAGATGTTAAATAAATGAAATTAGATCAGGCATATAAAGAATATAAGATATATATCACTATCAATGAAGGTAAAGCCACTAAAACCATAGAAGCATATCTATGTGATATCAATTCTTATATCGAATACTTAAAGTCTATTGATATCATAAATATTGAAGATATTAAATATCAACATATTTTAGAATATATCAATAAAATGAAAGAGGATTATAGCTTAAATAGTATAACCAGAAAATCGATATCTATTAGATCATTTCATAAGTTTCTAGCATTTAAATATGACTATAATGATCCAAGTATTAATTTAACTGTTCATGCTGCAACTAAAAGTCTTCCTGTATTTTTGAGTATTGAAGAAGTTGATAAGATCATGAATACTTTTACTGATTCACTGGAAGATATTTTAAATCATAGCTTGTTAGAAATCATTTATGCATGTGGTTTAAGAGTTAGTGAAGTATGTAACTTAACTCTTAGTCAAGTAGATCTAAATGTTGGTATCGTTAAAATAATAGGTAAAGGTAATAAAGAAAGAATAGTACCTATTCCTAAAAATAGTATCAGTATATTGAAAAAATACTCTGATGTTGTACGTGTTGTTTATAACAAGAATAAGAACAACTACTTTTTCATTAATAAAAAAGGAAATAAAATACGCAGTGAATATATTGAAAATATGCTAAAATGTATTGTAGTAGAATTAGGATTAAATCCTAATATTACTCCCCATAAATTAAGACATTCATATGCTACTCATTTACTAGCTAATGGCAGTGATCTTAGAAGTATTCAAGAATTATTGGGACATAGTGATATTGCAACTACACAGATATATACCCATGTTGAAAGTAATAGGATGATTGAAAATTATAAAAGATATCATCCTAAAGAAAGGAATAAATAATATGAAATTTAAAAGAGTATTCACAATAGTAATCGATTCTGTAGGCATAGGAAGAGCTTACGATTCAGCCAAATATTCAGATTGGGATGCCGATACCTTAGGACACATTGGACAAGCCGTAAACGGCTTAAAAATGCCCAATATGCAAAAATTAGGACTAGGTAATCTTCATAATATCAAAGGTGTAGAACCATCAAATAATCCTATTGGCTATTATACCAAAATGCAAGAAATGTCACTTGGAAAAGATACGATGACAGGACATTGGGAAATGATGGGATTATATATTGATGAGCCATTTATTACTTTTACTGATAATGGCTTTCCTGAAGAACTTATCAAAGAATTAGAAGAAAAGACAGGTCATAAAGTTATAGGTAATAAAGCAGCAAGTGGTACGGAAATCTTAGATGAATTAGGAGAAAGACATTTAGAAACCAATGAAATGATCGTATATACTAGTGCTGATAGTGTGTTACAGAACGCATGTAGTGAAGAAACATTTGGTCTAGAAGAATTATATCGCTGTTGTGAAATAGCTAGAGAGATCACAATGAAACCGGAATGGAAGGTAGGGCGTGTTATCGCCAGACCATTTACAGGTAAGAAAAAAGGGGAGTTTGTTAGAACAGCAAATCGTCATGATCTAGCACTAAAACCTTTTGGCTATACCGTATTAAATTCATTAAAAGATCATAACTATGATGTTATAAGTGTTGGCAAGATCAATGATATCTTTGTAGGCGAAGGTATTACTGAAAGCTATAAATCAAAATCAAGTATTCATGGTATGCAGCAAACTATTGAAATCGCAGATAAAGATTTCAATGGCATGTGTTTTGTTAACTTAGTAGATTT
>JALEVB010000167.1 GCA_022780745.1 Erysipelotrichaceae bacterium | reverse complement strand
TAAAAGAGTGTAAAATATATGTAAAGAAGATGTTGAAACATCTTAGAAGGAGACACAATGAAAAAGATAATTATGCTTATGATGGCAGTACTTATGGTTTTTTCTATGACTGCATGTAGTGGTGGAAAAACTGAAAGTACTAACGGTGATGAAGGTACAGTAGAAGGTACAGTAGGTGGTGGAGACTTAGTTATTTATTCTCCAAACTCTGATGCGTTGATCGAAGTTGTAGAAACATTTGGTGAAAAATATGGTATCAATGTTCAGGTTGTTTCTGCAGGTACAGGTGAATGTCTTGAAAGAATTTCAGCAGAAAAAGATAACCCACAGGCTGATATCATGTTTGGTGGTATGAACTATGCTAACTCTTTCAATCCTGACTATGTTCCATTATTTGAACCATATGTAGCTAAGGGTGATGAAAATCTTCCAGAAGCATACCAGAACTTCAATGGTATTACAACTCACTACTGTTTGGATGGTTCAGCTGCATTATTAGTCAATACTGATGAATATGCTAAGTTAGGTTTAAATGTTGATGAATTTACAGGTTATAAGGATTTATTAAGACCTGAATTAAATGGTAAGATCGCTATGGGTGACCCTGCTAACTCATCAAGTGCGTGGGCTGAATTAACTAATATGCTGCTGGTTATGGGTGAAGAACCATATGATGAAGCTGCATGGGACTGGGTAAATCAGTTTATTGGTAACCTAAATGGTGTTATGCTTTCATCTTCAAGTGCTATCTATAAAGGCGTAGTAGCTGGTGAATATGTTGTTGGTGTATCTTATGAAGATCCATGTGTATCATTACTAGTTGATGGTGCTACAAATGTTAAATTAGTATATCCTGAAGAAGGTGCTGTATGGTTACCAGCAGGTATCGCTATTATTAAGAATGCGCCAAATATGGAAAATGCTAAGTTATTGGTTGACTGGATCATTTCTGATGAAGGTCAGGCTGAAATTGCTAAGACTACCGCAAGACCAGTAAATCCAAACATTAATAATACAGCTGAAGAAATGACTCCATTCTCTGAAATTAATGTTAAATATGAAGATATGGAACTTTGTGGTGCTAATAAGAAGGCATGGCAGGGACGCTGGACAGATTTATTTAACGCTGCTCAGTAATATCAATTAAACAAATAATTAAGAGGAGTTAGAATATGAGTAAATATATTAAAATACGCAATGCTGTTAAGAAATATGACGAACAGACAATCATTTCTAACTTATCTCTGGATATCAAGGAGGGTGAATTTTTTACCCTCCTTGGTCCATCTGGATGTGGTAAGACAACACTGCTTAGAATGATTGCCGGGTTTAACAGTATTGAAGGCGGCGATTTTTATTTTGGTGAGACAAGGATTAATGATATGGATCCTGCCAAGCGTAATATTGGTATGGTATTCCAGAATTATGCCATCTTCCCAAATATGAATGTTGAAAAGAATGTCGCTTTTGGATTAAAGAACAGAAAACTGCCAAAGGAAGAGATTAAGTCCAAGACTGATCAGTTTTTAAAACTGATGAAAATTGATGAATATCGTGATAGAATGCCAGAAAGACTATCAGGTGGTCAGCAGCAGCGTGTTGCCTTGGCAAGAGCTTTAGCGATTACACCAGATGTCTTATTAATGGATGAACCACTATGTAATCTTGATGCCAAATTAAGAGTTGAGATGCGTACTGTTATTAAGGAAATCCAGAATGATGTCGGTATTACTACCGTTTATGTCACTCATGATCAGGAAGAAGCCATGGCTGTATCTGACAGAATCGCTGTTATGAATAGTGGTGATATTCAACAGATTGGAACACCTAAGGTTTTATATCAGCGACCAGCTAATCTTTTTGTCGCAACCTTTATTGGGCATACCAATGTTTTAAATGGTGAATTAAAGGTTAAGGATGGTAAACCTTATCTTGTATTATCTGGTGATTATGAAGTATTGCTTGAGACGGTGATGAGCTCAGAGATTAAAGATCAGAAGGTTAAGGCTAGCATCAGACCAGAAGAATTTATTGTTGATATCAATAATAAAGATGGACTTGAGGCAGTTGTTGATGATGCGGTATTCTTGGGATTAAATACGCATTACTTTGTACATCTTTTAGATGGTGAAAAGATTGAAATTATTCAGGAATCACAGATTGATTCAATGATTGAAAAGGGTGCCAGGATATATCTTAAGATAAAGACAGAAAAGATTAATGTCTTTGATGAAAAGGGTGATCATAATCTGATGGAAGGTGTTATCAATGATTATGATATCTATAAGGATTAGTTATGAATAAGGCTACGAATAAATTCTTCGACATCTGGAAAGCAGTATCGATTGTTATCCTTTGTCTGTATGCTTTATTTTTGATATATCCTCTATTTAAACTGTTATATAATGCTTTCTTCCTTGATGGAAGTTTTACTACTCAGTATTTTCAGAGTTTCTTCTCACAGAAATATTATGTTAAATCCATATTCAACTCTTTAAAAGTCAGTGTCTGTGCAACTGCATTATCATTGATTATCGGTATACCTTTGGCTTATTTCTATCAGATGTATGAGATTAAGGGTAAGACAGTTTTACAGGTATTGATTATCCTATGTTCGATGAGTGCTCCATTTATTGGTGCTTATTCATGGATTATGCTTTTGGGAAGAAGCGGAGTTATTACTAAGTTTATTGAAGCACTGATTCCAATTCGAATGCCTAATATCTATGGTTTTAATGGTATTTTGCTGGTTGAATCACTGCAGTTATTCCCATTAGTATTCTTATATGTCTCAGGGGCTTTAAAGAATATCGATAACTCTTTACTGGAAGCCAGTGAAAATATGGCCTGTAGTGGCTTTAAACGCTTTATAACGATTGTAATACCACTTTGTATGCCAACGATTATTGCAGCGGCTTTAATGGTCTTTATGAGAGCCTTTGCCGACTTTGGTACACCACTACTGATTGGTGAGGGTTATCAGACCTTCCCGGTTATTATCTATAACTCATATTTTGCTGAAACAGGTGGAGACCATAACTTTGGGGCAGCTATCTCTATTATTGCGATTGTAATAACAGCGATTATCTTCCTGATTCAGAAATATATCAATGGTAAGTTCAACTTTACCATGAGTGCTTTACATCCAATTGAAAGAAAACCTGTTCATGGTATTCACAGTCTCTTTGTGAACTTCTATGCATGGGCAGTTGTCGCAATTGCTTTCTTACCACAGTTATATGTTATCTATACATCATTCCTTAAGACTTCAGGCAAGATCTTCCTTAAGGGATATTCATTAGATTCGTATCGTTATGCCTTTACCCATCTGACAAAGGCTATTCCTAATACCTTTATCATTGGTGGTATAGCACTTGTGATTGTTATTATCCTTGCGATATTGATTGCCTACCTTGTAGTAAGAAGAAACAATATTCTTAATAAGATTATTGATACTGTATCGATGGTTCCGTATATCATTCCAGGTTCTGTTGTTGGTATTGCACTGGTCATGGCATTCAATAAGAAACCGTTAGTATTAACTGGTACGATTACGATTATGATTGTGGCATTGGTAATAAGACGTATACCATATACCATCAGATCATCAACAGCTACGCTTCAGCAGATCTCATTATCAATTGAAGAAGCAGCTATTTCGCTAGGATCAAGTAAATTACAGGCTTTCTTTAAGATTACTGTACCGATGATGGCTAATGGTATTTTATCTGGGGCTATCATGTCTTGGGTAACGATTATTACAGAATTATCGACAGCGATTATTCTTTATAACCTAAATACAATTACCTTAACTCTTGCGACATATACATATGTATCAAGAGGTAACTATGGTATAGCTGCAGCCTATGCAACTATCCTTACTGTCACAACCATCATATCATTACTAATATATATGAAGGTTACAGGCAACAAGGAAATATCATTCTAATTAATATATAAAATAATACCCATAAAGTGTGTTTCACTTAGACAGTGAAATACTCACTTTATGGGTATTTATTTTGTCTACTTTTACTTGCTGGTACAAACTTTATGGGCTTAATGTTTAATACTCTTTCTCATTATTATCTTTGATATAAGTATTAATAGTATCATCGCTATAACTTAATAATTTACCAAAACGATAAGCTATTTCATAGCGTATCGTTTCATAAGAATTATTAGTTATAGCTTCTTTTTTTAGTTTCTTTAATAATTCATATTCTTTGATATCTTCAGCATTTTTATAGAAAATTATATTATAAGTATTTAGGTTCATATGCATAGGGAAAAGATCAGATATCAATGGTTCATCATCAAGATAATATGAGATATGATATTGTTCACATATCTCTTTAGCAAAAGGAACATATACTTCTCTTGCTTCTTTGGTTTTAGTTGGATGAGCTAAAGCAATTTTTTTAAGTCCTGCTTTGACCATTTCACTAAAACAATCCATTATGCCACACTGATAAGAATATTCATCAATTTTCTTCATTACATTTACCATCCTTTATTAATCTTATTATATATGATAAAAATGCAAATATAGGCTTTTTTTAAATATCTTTTTGAAGTAAAATAATATAGGTGGAGGAAGAAAATGAGATACGCAATAATTATGGCTGCTGGTAAGGGCACACGTATGCATTCAACTTTACCTAAGGTAATGCATAAAGTGTGTGATAAACCAATGATCGAACATTTAGTTGATACCTTAAGTCATGCAGATGTTCAAAGAGTGGTTTCAATTGTTGGATATGGTCATGAAGTTATTGAAGACTACATGAAAGGTAAATGTGAATTTGCTTTGCAGATGCCTCAGCTTGGAACAGGTCATGCCGTTATGCAAGCTAAACAGCTAGAAGGCTTAAAGGGTAAGACTTTAGTTGTAAATGGTGATTGTCCATGTATTAAAGAAGAAACATTTGAAAGAATGTTTGATGCTTTAGATGATGCTAAAATGGTCGTATTATGTGCCAAATTAGATGATCCTAAAGCATATGGAAGAGTAGTTACAAATGATGATGGTACAATTGAAAAAATTGTAGAATTCAAGGATTGTAATGAACAGCAAAAGAAGATCAAATATATAAATACTGGTATTTATGCATTTGATAATGAAGTGTTATTTGAAAATTTAAAAGAGTTAAAGAATGATAATAATCAGCATGAGTATTATATCACTGATCTGGTCGAAATCATTAGAAATAAAGGCCATAAGGTAAAAGCTATTGTGGCTGATGATAACGATGAAGTACAGGGTATTAATGATAAGGTAGAATTAGCAAAGGCTAATGAATACTTGCAAAGAGAAATTAATACTAAATGGATGAAGTTAGGGGTTAATATTGTTGATCCAAAGTGTACTTATATTTCCAGTGATGTTGAAATTGGAGAGGATGTTGTTATTTATCCTAATGTTATTATTAGTGGTAAAAGCAAGATCGGTAATAATGTCATTATTAAAGCTAATAGCATTATTGAAAATAGTACTATTGAAGATGGTCAGATAGTTGGACCATTTGCTAATATCAAATAAAATATGGGGAGAGTAAATTAAAATGATTAGAGAAACTGTTGTATTTGCATTATCTAGTAGTGTTGAGCTTGCGAATGAAATCGTTAATTTCTTAGGATTACCTATGGGTAAGATATCAGTTAAGCATTTTGCCGATGGTGAGATCTTAGTTGAACCTGAAGAAACAGTAAGAGAGCGTTCAGTTTATATTATTCAATCTACATGTGCTCCTGTTACTGAAAGATTAATGGAAGTATTGATCGCTATTGATGCCTGCAAGCGTGCTAGTGCTCATGAAATCAATGTTGTTATGCCTTATTTTGGTTATGCAAGACAAGATAGAAAAGCTAAACCTAGACAGCCTATTACAGCTAAACTGGTTGCGAATCTATTAGAATCTGCTGGTGCTGATCGTTTGATCACTATTGATTTACATGCATCACAGATCCAGGGATTCTTTGATATTCCTATTGATGATCTTACTGCTGTTCCAATGTTAGGTCAGTATTTCAAATCTAAACGTTTTGATCCTGAAAATGTTGTAGTTGTTTCTCCAGATCATGGTGGAACTACTAGAGCTAGAAGATTAGGTGATATCTTAGGTGCTCCTATTGCTATCATTGATAAACGTCGTCCTAAACCAAATGTTTGTGAAGCTATGAATATTATTGGTGAAGTAGAAGGTAAGACATGTATCGTTGTTGATGATATGTGTGATACAGCTGGTAGCTTGGTTGCTGGATGTAAGATCCTTGCAGAACATGGTGCTAAAGAAATCTATGCAGCAGTTAGCCATGGTATTTTCTCAAAGACAGCTGTTGAATTGATTGAAGATTCTCCTATTAAAGAAATGGTTACTACTAACACTATTCCATTAACTGAAGAAAAACGTGCTAAATCAACAAAGATCAAACAGTTAAGTGTTGCATATATGCTTGCAAAGACTATTGAATCTATTCAAACTCATTCTCCAGTTAGCGCAGTATACGAATTATTTAATGACTAATAAATTAAAAATCGTTTCCTATTAAGGTAACGATTTTTTTTCGTATTGTGATTATTATAATCTAAGTAATTTTTTATAGATTCTAAATATTATTAGTAAAAAATTACTAATTATGTTTAATTTGCATATCAGATGTTATTGAATAACTTGATCCAACAAAATAGTGATAAGTCAATTCAAATGGTTTATTATCAACATTCCATTTGATGGTTTGTTTCAACAATGGTATGTGACTGTTTCCAAGAATTTTTTCGTTTTCACCTTCAGGCATAACTGCACAGAATTCTGTTGAACCGTTTGAACGGTATATTCCAAGTTCTTCAATATATTGATTAAATGAACCCTCAAGACGATTAATATCTATTGTAGGTATCACACTCTGAACGACATATGTATAAGAAATTGCCATTAGTTTTTCTCCAGCATATCTCAATCTAATAAAGCCATGGATAAACTCATTATCATCAACACCTAGAATTTCTGCTACATCTTTTATTTCTTTGCCTTTAATAATAAAGTAACGATGCAATTCAGTTCGTGGTACCATTCCAGCATCAATAATCTGCTCAGTAATGCTTGTTTTTGATGATATTGATTTCTTTATTGTCGTTTTATAATTTTCGGAAACAAATGTGCCTTTACCAGGTATTCTTTTGATATATCCCTCTATACTAAGTTCGTTCATAGCTTTAGTCATTGTCATATGACTAACTCTAAATTTTGCACAAAGAGTCTCTTCAGAATCTAAAGGATCATTAGTTTTAAGCTCATTATTTTTAATTTTATTAATGAAGTAATTTGCTATTTCTATATATTTTGGATTCTTTGCCATTGGATTATATATACCTTCTCTTAAAATAATAATACAATATTCACCAAAGAATTTAAACAATTATCTTTTTAGATGAATAAAATTGCCACAGAATTCTCTATGGCAATTTTATTTATGGCGTATATTATGCGATTATTTCTTACTTTCTGTTTCTAAATTACCATGTCTTTTTGATGGGTAATGAGAGGATACATAACGTTTTTTAATAGGACTAATTTTTGTATCAATGCCAACATCTTCACATATAAGAGCAGATAGCACTTGGAATGGAATGATGTAAGTGATTGGAGATAAAATATCAGTAGTATGATATGAAAGCTTCAAGTCTCTATTAGTTATTTCAATATCTTCTTCAGCAGTTACAACGAAAACATGCTCAGTAAATGCATCTTTATAATATGGGACAAGTTCTTTTAAACGTTTGAACTCAGCTTCTCCTTCAGATGCAATAAGGAAGATATAATTATCAGCATTATATGCTCTCATTGGACCGTGCATCTGTTCTTCCATTTCATAACCAGTACAAGGTCTTGAATATGTTTCAAAGAACTTTAACCTTGCTTCTAATGCTGTTGGGTAATTATTTCCATAACCTGCAATAGAAGATTTGGTCATTTTTAAAAATTCATCTTTGTTTCTTTTGTACCAATCAATAGATTCATCTACAATAGTTGAAAGATTATTTGCTAGATCAAGAGCATCATTATCTAGTTTTGCATATTCGGAATCAGTAATATAGCCTTTTGCCTTAGCAATCTCAATTGCTAAAATATAAAATTGAAATATTGTTTCGGTATATCCTCTAGTTTCTGGACCTATTTCTTCTTCTTCACATACTAAATGACAATAAGAATCTACCATTTCTTCAAGGACACTATTTAGTGCTTCAGTTACACCGATTGTATAGAATCCTAAATCTTTTGCTTTTTTAGCAGCTTCACATGTAGAAATACTATCGCCATGCTGTGAGAATGTTATAACACATATTTCATCATTGTTGAAAACTCCAGATTGTTTTTCTGCTTCATGATGTGTAAAGATCGTTGGCTCACAAGCAACACCTTCTATATGTAATAAATCAACAAAAATGTTTTTAATAACCCATGAAACATGATGAGATGTACCAGAACCTAAAAAATATACTTTTTTAAAATTGTGATTAACAAATGAATTTACAAAATCTTGCATATAATCATTACGATTATTATATGCATTTTTAATTACCCTTGGTGTATCGATAACGTGACCAATCATGGATAATTTTTCTTTAACAGTCATAAAATAACCTCCTAATATTTCTAATAGCTCGATATAAATATATATTAATATAGACAAAAATGTCAATAAATATATATTAAAAAATCAAATAAATCATATTTTTTGAAGAAATAGTGATAAATAAGTAGAAAATATATATAAATGTGTTTACAAATATATATATTAGAAGTAAAATTATGCTATATCTAATAGCTCAAATATAGATTTCTAACATTCTAAAGGAGAAAAACATGAATCAGATAATAATTGCTTCTCATGGAGGATTAGCTCTAGGGATGAAAAAAACTGTTGAATTTTTTGGGGGTTCAAATATTGAGTATCTAGAACAAACTATGACAGATACAGGTTTTAATGAAAAGGCAAGAGAAATTATAGAAAAACATAAGCACAAAAATTGTATTGTATTTACTGACTTGTATGGTGGTTCTGTTAACCAGATTTTTTACAGATTATTAAATGATTATGATTTTCATCTAGTTACCGGTATGAATCTTTCGGTTATTATGGAATGCGTATTTGCAAGTGCAGACATAGATGATGAGTTTATTAGAAATGCAATTCAATTATCGAAAACTCAGTTCACTTATATGAACGATGTTGATTTGTCAAACGAAGATGATGATTAAAATGAGGAGGCAGAAATATGATTCAATTATGTCGTGTTGATGGTAGATTAATTCATGGTATGGTAGCTGTTACGTGGTGTGGAGTTTATAAACCAACTGTACTTGCAGTGGTTAATGATGAAGCAGCAAGTGATGAATTACACAAAACAACATTGAAACTTGCAAAACCAGCTGGTGTTGGTAAATGTCTTGTTTGGGATATGGAAAAAGCTATCGAAAAACTTAATAGTTCAAAATATGATAAAGAAAAGGTATTCATTTCTGTTGCAACAGTTGAGGATGCATATAGATTAGCAAAAGCATGTCCAAAGATTCAACATATTAATATAGGTCCTGAAGTTGAAGGCACTAAAGGTCGAGTAACTGAAGGAAAAACCGAAATTAGTGATGGTGTATATATTAATGAAGCAAAATTTAAATTGCTTGAGGAACTTCATAATGAAGGTATAGAAGTATTTGCACAAATTACAACCGCTATGCCAAAAGTTGAATGGAATGAAATCGCAAAAAAATTTTAAATAAGGAGAAAGGGATATGATTTTAAAAGCAGTTTTTGTCGGCTTAATTGCTGCCTATGGTCGTATTGAACAAGGATGGCTAGGACAACAAATGATCGCAAGACCTATATGGTTATGTACACTAGTAGGTCTATTATTAGGTGATTTAAAACAAGGTATAATTATTGGTGGCTCACTTGAATTAATTTGGGCTGGTGTTGTACAGGTTGGTGCAGTGCCAACTGAAGTAGTTACTGGTTCTACTGTAGCTTGCGGATTAGCGATTTTAAATAATCTTTCAGTTGCTGAAGCAGTTACTATTGCTATTCCTGTTGGTTTGTTGGCTACTTTAATTGGCCAGATCAATAATACTATTTCTGTTACAGTTTGGTCTCCAATGGCTAACGTTGCAACTGAAAAAGGTGATGTAAAGAAAATCTGGTGGCTTGGTTTAGCAGGCTGTGCAACTCAGGCGGTGTTATATTTTACGGCAGTATTCTTAGCAGTAGCTGCAGGTTCAGAAGTGGTTAATATGGTTATCAGTGCAATTCCACAAGTTATCCGTGATGGTTTAGCAAATGCAAGTAAGATTTTACCAGCTGTTGGTATTGGCATTTTAATGCAGTTTGCATTTGATATAAAATATGTAGGTTTCTTTATTTTAGGTTTCTTACTTCCAACATATTTAGGATTTAATTCTGTTGCAGTAGCTTTAGCTGGTTTTGCTTGTGCACTGATATATTTCTTCTTAAAACCAAATGAAGAGGAGGAAGACTAAAATGACTGAAAACAAGGCTGTATTAACTAAAAAAGAACTTAATTCTGTATTTTTACGCTCTTATCAGGCATTAGGTTGCTATACATATGATAAACAACAAGGCATTGCTTACTTAAGAGCAATGACACCAGCACTTGAAAAGCTTTATCCAGAACATGATGATTTGGTTGAAGCTATGAAAAGACATAATACAATGTTCAACACAACATGTGCATTTGTGCCTTTCTGTTTAGGAATCTCATGTGCTATGGAAGAAGAATATGCTAATGATAAAAATCATGAAATGAATCCAGAAAGTATTGGTGCTGTAAAAATTGCTTTAATGGGCCCATTAGCTGGTATTGGTGACAGTTTCTTCTGGGGAACATTCAGAATGATTGCTTGTGGTGTTGGAGCTCCAATGGCTGCAGAAGGAAATATTGTTGGAGTTATTCTATATCTTCTATTGAATCTGATTCCATCAACATTAACAAGGTGGTATGGATTTAAGCTAGGGTACGCAGGTGGACGTCAATTTTTATCAAAGATTCAAGCAGATGGAACACTAGCTAAAATGACCGATGCTGCCAAGGTGTTAGCTATGGTTGTAATTGGTGGTATGATTCCACAGATTGTTAAATTTCCAATTGCTCTTACGCTAGAAATGGGCGGTGGACAATTTGTGTTAGCAGATGTTCTTGAAGGCATTATGCCAAATTTATTGCCATTACTTTTATCTATATTCGTTTATCGTTTTATTATGAAAGGTGTAAAACCTAATACTATTATTTTTAGCCTGTTAGGCTTAGGTATTGTATTGACACTTCTTGGGGTAATGTAATATGAGTGAGTGGTTTTACCACTCACTTTTTAATAAGTAGGTTGGGTATTTTTATGAAATTAACTGTTATTATATTGCTAATAATGATTATCTTGACTGTTGTCTACAGTAAGTATAGCCAGAATAAGCTTTTAAAAGAATTATACAGACTTGCATATCTCGATGATGATGAAGAAGGTTTTATACTTATGTTATCAAGCATAGAATCTCAAATGTTGATGTCCGATATATCTAGAAAGATGATAGAACTTAATTACTGGATATCCAAGGATAATCATGCTGAAGTTGTAAACATTACAAATACATTAAGAAATAAAAAAATGAATAAAGATAACACCTTATCATTTTATTCGCTGGTTATTGGCTATTTTGCCGATAAACATAATTGTGTAGCTGCAGATTTATTAGATGAATTAAAAGCAAAAGTCGGTGATGAAAAAGATCTAAAGACAAAAATGTTAGTTAATGATTGTGAAATGGTTGTAGATATTTATATTAATCATAATACCAAGTATATTAAAGAACTTGAAAAGTATGTTAATAGTGAAATAGATGGGAATGCAAAATCAATATATCAGTATCGACTTGCTATCCTTTACAAATATAATAACGAAATTGATAAATGTGTTATGACTTTAAAACAAGCGTTAAACAATACCTCTAGTGAAAAATCAAAGAATAAGATAGAGAATATATTAGAGAAAGGATGCACAGAATTATGATTAAAGCTGTACTTTTTGATTTAGATGGTGTGTTAATTGATAGCGAAGTGCAAGACCAAAAATGGACTAAGGAATTTATTGATATAAAGGGTATAAATATACCAATTAGAAGATTTGAAAAATTAATAGGAAGTCATCGTAAACAGAATGTGTGGAAAGATGTAATCAAGGGGTATGAAAATCTGATTGATGATGATTTTTTATCTGAATTACGTGCCTTTAAGTCTGTTAAAAGGGAAAGTTTTAATTATGAAGATATTTTATTCGATGACGTTAAAGAATTTCTTGATTTTTTAAAGATTAATAATATAAGAATAGCTTGCGCATCAAGTTCAAATATTAACTATATAAATAATGCATTGTCTATGTGCCATATTAAAGATTATTTTGATTTGATATGTACGGGAGATGATTTTAAAGAAAGCAAGCCATCACCAGAGATTTATTTATGGTGTATGGATAAATTTGGATTAAAAAACAACGAGTGTCTTGTTATAGAGGATTCTCCTTATGGTATAGAAGCTGCTAAAAATGCATCTATGATGGTAGTTGCTAGAAAAACAACTTTTAGTTTTAGTCAAGATAATGCTGATATGATAGTAGATAATCTAAACGAAATAAAAAATGAACTGATCATTATGTAGTGTTAAAATAAGAAAAATACATGACATAGCTTTTTTTCATCATGAGTACAAATTGTATAATCAATTCTGTAATAATATTTAGTGTTTTTATAAGATGATATAAAAGCTAATCTAAATAGGGAATGCTTACATTTATAATTATAATAAGATAGATTGGAACGATGTAACTTTAAATAAGTTTATAAATATTGTAAATAATTATATTAGCTGGTAAAACGAAACAATAATAAAACAAACATTAGGGTACTAAAGACCTTTTGAATGCAAAAAAGAATTAGGATTACTATTAGAAAAAAGTCCAAAAAAGGTCTGCACCCCCATAACTGTTCTAACGATCAATAAATCAAAATCTGATATAGAAAAATTGTTTACCCACATATACAGATGATATTTCATGTTAAAAACTTTAAAAAAATAAAAGTTTGGGGTAACCAAACTTAGCCGGGGAATCTCCAAACAACTTGGGGACAACAAACGGGGTCAATAACCGTGGACTGAAAAACTCCAAATTTAAAAGGGGTAAGTAAACGGGGGTTACGATAAATTAATCGATAAG
>JALEVB010000166.1 GCA_022780745.1 Erysipelotrichaceae bacterium | reverse complement strand
ATATCACATATCGTAGCAACATCGCACATCCCTGGATTACCAGGAGCTACAAATACCTTATCAACATGTTTTGATTGCTTAAATTTATAAGCAATGGCATGTTCTCTGCCACCACTGCCAATAACTAATACTTTAGCCATTAATGTTTAAAATGACGATATCCTGTAAATAACATTGCGATGTTATGTTTATTTGCCATATCGATTGAATCCTGATCTTTGATCGAACCACCTGGCTGAATAATACAGCTAATTCCATATTTACTAGCTAATTCAACAGTATCATCCATTGGAAAGAAAGCATCAGAAGCCAAAATAGCACCTTTTGCTTTTTCACCAGCTTGTTCTAAAGCAATCTTTGCCGCACCCACTCTATTCATCTGTCCAGCGCCAATACCTAAAGTCTGACCATCTTTAACAACGACGATAGCATTTGATTTGACATGCTTAACAATTCTTTGTCCAAATAAACTATCTTTTATCATTTCATCTGTTGGTACAGTTTCAGTAACAACACGTAGATCTTCAGCTTTTTCATGATATGTATCTTCATCTTGAACTAACAATCCACCAACCACACTAACACATTTGGTAACTGGATCTTCACCTTCAAGATCAAAAGTCATTAAACGAATATTCTTTTTCTTGCTTAATATTTCAAATGCTTCTTTACTAAAAGATGGAGCTAAAATAATTTCTAAAAACATCTTAGACATGGCCGTTGCACAATAAACATCAACTTCCTGATTATAAGCAACAATACCACCAAAAATACTAACAGGATCTGCTTCATAAGCCTTATCCCAGGCTTTATCAATATTATCAGCAATACCAACTCCACATGGATTCATATGCTTAACCGCAACAACACAGGCACTATCACTAAAATCCTTTAAGATCTGTAAAGTAGCATTAGCATCCTGAATATTATTATAGCTTAGCTCTTTACCATGTAACTGCTTGGCACTAGCTAAAGAATAACGATATTTTTTACCATCAACATAGAAAGCTGCATGCTGATGAGGATTTTCACCATATCTTAAGCTTTGTTTTAATTCATAACTATTAGTAATAACTTTAGGCTGTAATTCATACTGTTTATTCAAATAATCAGCAATCATGCTATCATAACTAGCAGTTAAGCTAAATACTTTGGCTGCAAGATATTGTCTAGTCTTAAGACTTGTATCACCATATTCTTTGATCTCACTTAAAACTAGATCATAATCATTGATATCAGTCACAACTGTAACAAATTTATGATTTTTAGCAGCACTTCTAAGCATACTAGGTCCACCAATATCAATATTCTCGATTGCAAGATCCAAAGTACAGTCTTCTCTACTAATTGTCTGTTTAAATGGATATAAATTAACACAAACCAAATCAATATTTTGAATATCATGCTCTTTCATCTGTTTAACATGATCTTCATTATCTCTTACACCCAACAAACCACCATGGATCTTAGGATGAAGAGTTTTAACTCTTCCATCCAACATTTCAGGAAAACCTGTAACATCATCAATAGCAATAGTTGCTACATTATTTTCATCTAGTACCTTCTTAGTACCACCAGTAGAAATAATACGATAATCCAAAGCTACAAGCTGCTTACAAAAATCAACGATACCAGTCTTATCAGATACACTTACAATAGCTAGTTTACTCATTTAAAAATCCTCCTCAATTATTTTTTTAATAGTATTTGGATATAATTCATGTTCAATTTCATGAATTCTACTTTCCGCCTGTTCAAAACTCATATCATTAAGCTCAAAAGCCTTTTGAGCAATAATACTGCCACCATCAAGATCTTCATTAACATAATGAATACTAACACCCATAACCTTTACACCATACATATAAGCCTGTTTAATGGCATCCTTACCCTTAAAAGCAGGTAATAATGAAGGATGAATATTAATAATACGATTAGGATAAGCATCTAATAACACATTAGACACAATACGCATATATCCTGCCAAACATATTAGATCAACATTTCTTTTTTGACATTCAAGCTTAATACAATTATCATATTCCATTTTCGAACTAAAAGCCTTTGGATCAAATACATAAGTATCAATATTAGCTTTTAAAGCTTTATCAATTACTTTAGCATTACTTTTATCACAAACCATTAATACTACTTTAGCATCTAATTTACCATCATCAATAGCCTTAACTATCGCATCAAAATTAGTACCAGTACCACTTGCAAAAACCGCAAGATTTATCATAATATCTTAACTCCTTTTTCACTTGTAACATAACCAATCACACTAGCTTTTTCATTATGACTAGCTAAAATATCAAGTGTCTTATCAACATCATCTTTATCAACGATAATGATCATACCAATACCCATATTAAAGACATTATACATTTCCATTTCATCAATATGACCAAGCTGTTGAAGCAATTTGAAAATTGGTAATACTTCAAAACTATCACGATTGATCACTAAACCCTGATCATCCTGTAAACATCTAGGCATATTCTCATAGAAGCCACCACCAGTAATATGTGCAATACCATGAACATAGACATGATCTAAAACATCACTAACACTTTGAACATAGATCTTAGTAGGAGTTAATAAAGCCTCACCAATAGTCATACCAAGACTATCATAATAAGTATTCAAATCAATTTTATTATCTTTTAAAACGATTTTTCTGACTAAAGAGAAACCATTAGAATGAACACCACTGCTAGCAATACCAATTACCACATCATTTACTTTTACTCTTGAAGGATCGATAATATCATCTTTTTCAACTGCTCCAACCGTAAAACCAGCAATATCATATTCATCTACATCATACATATCAGGCATCTCAGCCGTTTCTCCACCAATCAAAGCACAATTAGCCATAACACAGCCATCAGCTACCCCTTTAACAAGCATTTCTACAACTGTTGGATCATTTTTACCCACAGCGACATAATCAAGAAAAAACAAAGGTTTTGCTCCTTGAGCTAATACATCATTAACACACATAGCTACAACATCAATACCAACAGTATCATGTTTGTTCATCATCATTGCTAATTTAAGTTTTGTACCAACACCATCAGTTCCTGATACTAAAACAGGGTTTTTCATTTTTAATGCTGATAAATCAAACAAACCACCAAAAGAACCAATAGAGCCCATAACCCCTAAACGATCAGTTCTTTTAACATGTTTTTTAATACGCGAAACTACTTCATAACCAGCTTCTAAATTAACTCCAGCTTGTTTATAACTATCTGACATCTTTATTTATCCTTTCTAAAATAGTTAACACCATTTCTAAAAATGTTCTGTTGCTTATTGCCATAAATATTTTTAAATACACCATCTACATATCTTTCAGAATGCCCCATCTTACCAAGTACATGACCATCTTTTGAAACAATACCTTCAATAGCGTAAGTACTGCCATTGATATTATTAACTTCATCATCGTTAACATTACCATCTATGTCACAATACTGGAAGGCAATCTGACCATTAGCTTTTAGCTGTTCTAATTGTTCTTTTGAACAAATAAACTTACCTTCACCATGGCTTATCGCAATCGCATAAGTCTTATCAACATCATTACTAGCTAACCAAGGAGAATTATTACTTGTACATCTGGTATTAGCGATACATGAAATATGACGATTAATATCATTGCGATATAATGTTGCATCATCTTTACCTAAAGTTCTAACTTCTCCATATGGTAACAACCCTGATTTTATCAAAGCCTGGAATCCATTACATATACCAAGGATCAAACCATCTCTAGCTCTTAATCGCTCAATAGCCTTTTTAACTTTTTCATTCTGCAATACATTAACGATAAACTTAGCACTACCATCAGGTTCATCACCACTAGAGAAACCACCAGGAATAGCTAAAATATTAGTACTATCTAAACAACTAACTAATTCATCAATACTTTCTTCAACATCTTTTTCATCATTATTTCTAAAGACAAAGGTCGTACACTTAGCACCTTCTTTTTCAAAAGCTCTAATCGTATCATATTCGCAGTTAGTACCTGGGAATACGGTAACTAGTACTTTAACTTCATCAGTTAATTCTTTTGCCTTAAAACTATTATTACCAACATAACGATAAGCTTCTATATCCTGTTTACTATTAGTATGATATATTGGATATAGATCATTAAATGTCTTAAACCATGCACTAAAACACTCTTCATAGCTCATCTTTAAACCATTGATAACATAATCTTTAGTTACTGTTTTTCCTAATAAGATCGCATTATCAATTTTTCTATCAGTTTCAACAATAATAGCCCCAGCATAATTCTCTAAAAGATTTAGATCACTATTAACTTCAAAACCAATACGATTACCAAAACTCATCTTAAATAATGCTGCTAAAATACCACCATTCTCTACTACATATGAACTTAATACCAAATGGTCACTAGTTAAAGCTTCAACATCTTTAAACATTTTTTCATAACTATCTAGATCAGGTAAGCCATCTTTGGATCTTTCAGGAATAAATGCATATAAATAGTGATCTTCAGCTTTCAATTCCGGAGTAATAATATCTAATACATTAGCTTTACTGCATGCAAAAGAGATCAATGTTGGACATACATTCAAATCATTAAATGTACCAGACATACTATCTTTGCCACCAATAGCACAACGATTAAAATGATCCTGTACTTTGATAGTACCTAATAAAGCCTCAACTACTTTACCCCATTTAACTTCATCTTTATTTAATCTTTCAAAATATTCCTGGAAAGAGAAATATATATTATTTAACTTGCCACCACAGGCAATCGTTTTAGCCATCGAACTTAATACGCTATACATACTTCCTGCATAGCATGAATATTCCATTAAATATGGATCAAAACCATAGGCTAAAATCGAACAGGTATTAGTTTTACCATCCATTACTGGAATCTTTGCAACACTAACCTGAGTAGGTGTCATCTGATATTTGCCCCCAAAAGGCATCATAACGCTTAATGAGCCGATCGAAGCATCAAACATTTCCACTAAACCCTTTTGACAGGCAACATTTTTATCACCTAAAGTTTTTAAAATGTTCTCTTTAGTTAGTTCTAATCTATTAAATGGATCAATATCCTTATGATAACTTACTACAACATTAGTCTTTTGTCTTGCACCAGCACTATCAACAAAACTTCTAGCAATATCAACAACTACTTCTCCATTCAAAACCATTTTTAATCTATTATCATCAGTAACTGTTGCCACCACATAAGCTTCCAGGTTTTCTTGATGTGAAAGTTCAATAAACTTTTCACTATCTTTAGCAGCAACAACCACTGCCATTCTCTCCTGAGACTCACTAATAGCGATCTCCGTAGCATTTAAACCAGCATACTTACATCTAACTTTTGAAAGATCGATCAATAAGCCATCTGCTAATTCTCCAATCGCAACACTTACCCCACCAGCACCAAAGTCATTACACTTTTTGATCAATCTGGTACATTTAGGATTTCTAAATAATCTTTGGATCTTTCTTTCTTCAACAGCGTTACCTTTTTGAACTTCTGAAGCACATTTCTCTAGTGAACTTACATTATGTTCCTTCGAACTGCCAGTAGCCCCACCAATACCATCACGACCAGTTTTACCACCTAATAATATTACAACATCACCCTTAACAGGCTTTTCTCTTTTAACATTCTCACTTTTAACAGCACCAACAACAGCACCAACTTCCAAGTGTTTAGCAACATAATCATCATGATATATTTCCTTAACAAAAGTCGTAGCCAAGCCGATCTGATTACCATAAGAGCTATTACCAGCTGCACTTTTTTTAGAGATGATCCTTTGTGGTAATTTACCTTTGATTGTCTTATCTAAAGGTGTAAATACATCCCCACTGCCAGTAACACGCATAGCCTGATAAACATAGCTTCTACCACTTAATGGATCTCTAATAGCTCCACCTATACAAGTACTAGCTCCACCAAAAGGTTCGATTTCCGTTGGATGATTATGTGTTTCATTCTTAAACTGTAATAACCACTTCTCGATCTTGCCATCATGATCAACATCAATAAAGACTGAACAAGCATTGATTTCATCAGAAACTTCAACATCATCTGCCATATGCATACTACGAAGATAGCGAGAATTGATCGTAGCCATATCCATTAAAGTAATAGGCTTGTTTTCACGCTTTGTCTTTTTTCTTAATTCAAGATAACGCTCATAGGTATTTTGCATATCTTCGTTAAAATGCTTAGCATTAAAAGTAATATTAGTAAGCTCTGTTTCAAAAGTCGTATGACGACAATGATCAGACCAGTAAGTATCTAATACCTTGATTTCAGTCTCACTAGGATCACGTTTTTCTTCATTCTTAAAATATTCTTGTACCAGTTTTAGATCTTCATATGACATAGCTAAACCTTTTTGTTTAACAAAATCATGTAACTGTTCATCACTTAATTCAGTAAAGCCAGCAAATACTTCTAAAGGTGTTACATCAACATTTTGATCAATAGTCATAACTGTCATATCTTTTACTCTTGTTTCGATTGGATTTATAAGATAATGTTTAACCTTATCCAAATCAATATCATGATCAAAAATATAGACTTTACCACAAGTGATCTGACAATTACTAGTAGGATCTATCAAACGTATACATTGCATAGCACTATCTGCTCTTTGATCATATTGACCTGGTAAGGTTTCAATAGCTAAGTAACATTTGCCATCTAAATCAATTTCAACCAGATCATCAACCATTGATTCAGTAAATACGGTATTATTTGCTCTATTTAATACATCTTCATCAATATTAAAAACATCATATACCAGCAATACTCTTAGATCTTTGATCCCAAGTTTGAGATTTTCATTTAAATCTTTTAAAAGATCACTT
>JALEVB010000069.1 GCA_022780745.1 Erysipelotrichaceae bacterium | reverse complement strand
CCTTCATCACATTGTGTAATATTTCCTTGAAAATGATCAGAAAGATATAAGAAACAAATCTCATCTTCCCATTTTGGTAAGATAAAAGTAATTACTCCTCTTAATTGATAATCTTGAAGTAATAATCCGGTTTCTTCATTTACTTCTCGATATATACAATCATCAGGACTTTCATGCTGCTCAAGTTTACCACCAACACCTATCCATTTATCTTTGTTTAGATCTGTTTCTTTTTTGGTGCGATGTAACATTAAAACCTGATCATTATTTCTGATATAACATAATGTTGTTAATTTCATGATATTTCTTAACTGCTTTCTTAAAATTATCGATTGATAGATTAGCTCCTTTTTGCTGAACGACCTGACTTGCAACAATATTGGCAATTCTTGCTGCTTCCTTTAATTCAACTTCCTGATTTAAACAGGCAATAATAGAACCAGCATGACTATCTCCAGCTCCTATCGTATCAACGACATTGGCAACGATACCCTCAACATAATACTGATCATTTTCTTCTTTGACATAACATCCTTTATCACCCAAAGTAATAATTACAGGACTATGGGTTCTATTAAATAATTCATCTGCACTATCTTCTATATTAGCTTTATTAGCTAATGATAATGCTTCTTCTTCATTTAAATGTAATATACATTTAAGTTTATACATTCTATCTATTAATGATTTGGGAATATGTTTTAATCTAGGTCCAATAGCGAATAATACTGGTTTATTGATTTTTTCTAAAAAGCTAACTAATTGCTCACCATTTTTATCTTCAACTTCTAAACCACTGACATAAACAATATCAACATCATTCATGTCGATATCACTAAACCACTTCTCATCAAATAAATACTCTGCCTGATGTCTGCTGATAAAGCATCTTTCACCATCATTATCTACAAAACACATGCAAACACCATTATCCATATCGTTTATCTGATATATAGGTTTGATATTTCTTTCATCTAACATGTTTTTCACAATATTGGCAAATGTTCCCTTACCAATAGGACAACCAAATATTGCTTCACATCCAAATAAACTAACGATATTGTATACATTATATGCCATACCACCTAATGATAAACTAACATCATCACAGTTTACATCTTCTGTTTTATCTGGTAAATGATCAACATTTACCACCATGTCTAATACACATGAACCAATTACTAATATCTTCATTCTTCAATATCCATTTTCAATTCATCTAATAAACGCTTACCTGCTTTAGTTTTATAAAACTCTTTAACTTCATCTTTTAATTCATTATATTTATCATTATTTTCATCCAGATAAATTCTTGCTAGCATAGCTAGACATACATTTTTAAATAATGCGATTAACTGTTTACTATAAGCATAGCCATCATATTCCAGATTTCTAACCTTTTCAAAGAAACTCTTACCTAGATCATCGGTTTTTGTATAATACCTGTAACAGTTATCACCAATATTTTTAATAAATCTTGTACTACATATTTCATCAATTTCTTGTAATTTATTATGTAATACTTCAATTAGATCTACTCTTCCATTAGCGTATAATGAATTAGGAATAGCTACATATAAATAATAGAAAGAATCTTCATTTAGATCTAAGCCGTTATTTCTTTTGCTTTTTGTATTACATAAACTCATTAGATCTAGTTCATTTATTGTTTTTTCTATTTCATCAAATCGATGATAATAGCTCATTCCACATATTTTTAGTATTTGTCCTTTAGTAATAAATTCTATATCTTTGATGCTATTTAGATATTCATCACAGACTTTAAAGAATACACTCTCATTATCAAAATTATCAAATAAGGTCAACAGTCTTCTATTCTTATTATTTCTTTTACTAAGAAACATAATATTAATGATCATATAGGCAACAAATAAAGCTAAAATAACATTTATAATCGTACTCATTTTTTTCATTCCTTCTTATTTAATAATTATAAACTTTATACAAAAGATATAAAAGTTTTTTTGAATATGACACATATGATGTCATATTGAGTATGTTATCATTTACTCATAAAGGAAGCTAACTATGAGAACATATCGTTTAATTGGGATCTTATCTATTCTTTTACAAAAAGATGTCGTTACAGCTAAATATTTTGCAGATGAATTCGAAGTTTCAGTTAGGACTATTCATCGTGATATTGAGGAATTATGTAAAGCTGGGATACCTATTATTACTAGACAAGGTAATAATGGCGGTATTTCGATCATGGATAATTATAAGTTTGATCGCACTTTATTAACTAATAAAGAGATGCAAGATATCTTAACTGGTTTAAAGACATTAGATAGTTTTAATAATACTAATCGTTATCAGCAGCTAATGGATAAATTATCTATCGATAATAGTAATTATTTAAAGAATAATGATTATATCTTAATTGATCTTAATAGCTGGGATAATAATGATTTACCAGATAAGATCAATCTTGTAAGACATGCCATTGAAGAAGGAAAATTACTTGATTTTACTTATCTTAATCAAAACGGTGAAACTATTCGTAGTATTGAACCATATTATCTGATCTTTCATTGGTCTTGCTGGTATGTATATGGATATTGCACAAAGCGTCATGACTATCGTTTGTTCAAGTTAAATAGAATGATTGGAATAAGTATTGGTAATAA
>JALEVB010000066.1 GCA_022780745.1 Erysipelotrichaceae bacterium | reverse complement strand
AATCAGTATAACTATTTCTTTGAAAAGTTTAATGATGCTTCAAGCATCAAAGTAAATGATTTGGAACTTATTGGCAATATTAGCCCAACTGACAATATGGAATCAAGATTATTTGAAGGATCTAATACTCCAAATGATATTCTTGTTACCAGATATTATTTAGATAATATTTTAAAAGAACCTAAAGTAACAACCGATGATCCAGATTCAGTCGTAGTAAAAGACTTAGCAAATAATGTTTATTATATTGGTGATAAACCCGATAAAGAAACATTATCTACTTATGAAGATCTTATTTATAAGGTAGCTACAACTTATTGTAAATATATTACTAAGGATGCTATGTATTATGAAATAAGAAGATTATTATATCCAAATACTACTTTCCAGGAAGCTTTATCAACATTTGAAAATACCTGGTTTACTGATCATCAATCCATCGAATTCAAAAATGTTAAGATCTTTGATGTCATGGAATTTGATGAAGGATTTATTGGTTCAATATCATTTGACTATGTAGTCATAGCCGATGATGAAGTATCTAAAACCTATACCAGTACTTATCAATTAACCTTCATGAATAGATATGGTCAATACCTGGCTTCAAATCTCAAAATTGGTGAATAAAAAAGCTTATATTCTTTAAAAATATAAGCTTTTTTCATATTATAAACTTAGTGCTGTATCATAAGCTTCTTTGATAGCTACCATAGCATTTCCTGCTTTAACAGCACTACCAACAACATAAACCTCAGCACAATATTTTTTAGCTACTTCCTCTAATGGATTATATGCTTTATAACCAAATGCTGATACAACACTTGATGCAATAACAGTTTGAATACTTCCTGTATTATCTTCATAGCTAACAGAGTTAGCAGTAATTTCAACTACTTTAGCATTCGTAACAACTTTGATACCTCTTTTTGCCATTAATTCCATTAATGGTGCTTTATTCTGGAAAGCCATTTCTTTTAAGATCTCAGATTGCATTTCCAATATCGTAACTGGTAGCATAGTATTGGCAGTAATAAATTCAGCAGTTTCACCACCTACTTCACCGCCACCACAAACAACCACTGGTCCAGGAATCAATTCTTTGTTTCCAAGTAATACATCTTCTGCACTAACAACATTAGGTAGATCTATTCCTTTGATATTAGGCATTAATGGTTTAGAACCAGTTGCTAGGATTATAACATCTGCTTTAGTATTAGCAATTACTTCTTCTGTTACATTTGTATTCATAACAAATTTTACACCTAAGTGTTCACATTGTGCACGATACGAAGCAATTAGAGTAGATAACTCGCCTTTACCTGAAGGATATGCAGCCGATCTAAATGCTCCACCAAAATGACTAGTAGCCTCATATAATGTAACATCATGACCTTTAATAGCAGCAGTTCTTGCAGCCATTAATCCTGCAGGACCAGCCCCAACGACCATAACTTTCTTGCTATTTGCTACCTTATCTAAAGAATCTTTATATTCAAGCCCAACTCTCGGATTTACTAAACAGTCAACTTCCTGTTTAGGGCCTAACAAACTAGTTGCACAACCTTGTAAGCAACCTAAACAATAGTTGATTTCATCAAAACGACCTTCTTTTGCTTTATTTGGCATATCAGGATCAGCAATACTTCCACGTCCCATACATACAAAATCAGCTTTTTTTGATGCAATTATCATATCAGCCATACCAGGATTATTGATTCTATTCGCTACCATTACTGGGCAGCTAACCATATTTTTAATCGTTGCTGCCGTATTAACATTAATACCATGATCAGTAAACATTGGAGCAATTATCTGATGAGTAGCATCTGCTGCATATACACCATTAGAAATATTCAATCCATCAATTTTAAGTTCATCTAAATGCATAGCAATCTGATAAGTTTCTACTTCGGTTCTTCCACCTGTTACATATTCATTAGCTGAATAACGTACAGTTATTGGAAAATCATATCCAACATTTTTTCTCACTTCCAGATAGATCTCATCTAAGAAACGAATACGATTCTCAAAACATCCTCCATATTGATCATTTCTTTTATTAATAAATGGAGATAAGAATTCAGCAATTAAATAACCATGCCCAGCATGAATTTCAATTCCATCAAATCCTGCTTATTTTGCTCTTCTTGCTGCACTACCAAAATCTTTTACTAACTGATGAATTTCTTCAACACTTATTTCTTTTGGCTGTGTTTGACAAAGAGGATCCTTGATTGATGAAGGAGCTACAGGCTGTACCCCTCCAGTTGACCACAAAGTAGCTTGTTTGCCAGGATGATACATCTGACAAAATACCTTAGAACCATATTTATGAATCTCATCAGTTAATTTTTTGTTTCCTTCAATCTGTCCATCATGCCATAAACCAGGAATTCTAGTATATCCTTTACCATGTTCTTGAACAGCATAATCTTCAGTAATCAATAAGCCATATCCACCCTTAGCCTTTTCAGCCATATATGCAATATAACGCTCTGTAATATAACCATCTGCAGTACAATAATTAGTAACCATTGCTGGCACAACAAATCGATTAGGAATAACACAATTTCCAATCTTAAACTCACTAAATACATGTTTTAACATTATCTTTTCCTCCTATATTTCGAAAAGATTATAATGGGTACAACAATTGTATAGTCAAGTGAAATATTTCACATATAAATCAATAGAATTGTTCCTTATTTTCGCTCAAATTATTTAAATAATAGAAAAAAGTACACTTTTAAAGTGTACCATCGTATTACAGTTTTCGAATTGGTATCTGCAGTTCTAGCAATCTTCTAAATTCATTATGCTTACTGCCTCGACATAATAATAAACCACGTGGTTTACCAATGACATGATAATTCATCTTCTCTATTCTTAATATTTCATTACGTATCACTTGAGAATTGAATTCACCAATATCTCCCATATTCAATATTATGCAAACACAGTATTGTCCTTCTACATCCATAGATTCCTCATAACTAGGAAGACTAAGAATATCTACATACCTTTTATCTATAGCCATCCACCATTGTTCATAACCATCCTCACATTCGATCATTCCGTCACCAAAAGGAATAACCTTTGAAGAATTTAATAAAGTATTAATATGCTCAGGTGTTTCCATTTTTCCATAATCATCATTATGTGACTTCATCAACGGATAAATACGATATGGAGGAATATATTTTACCCACATATTTCCGATATTGACTTCTGCATTATCAATTCTATTAAGAAGTTCTTTTGCCCTGTCTTTTAATAAACTCTTATATTCAATTTCTTTTTCAGTATCACTAATAAACTTTCGATAACAATTGCTAAGTTCATTACAATAGTCTACAGCTTTTAGTTCATAAATATCTTTTACATTAACATTAAAACGAGATAAGGCTTTAGCTTCAGACAAAGCAAAATAATCCATTGTATCATACACGCGATAATTATTATCTTCATCTCTTTTTGGTTTTATTACTCC
>JALEVB010000045.1 GCA_022780745.1 Erysipelotrichaceae bacterium | reverse complement strand
GCTTGTTGTATGAATCTGTCTGTTACTGTTGGTACTCCTAAGTTTCTGATACCTCCATCAGGCTTTGGTATCTCCACTCTTCGTACAGGTTGAGGCTTATATTTTCTTGTCCTCAACTGTTCCTTGATGTTTTCGCCGTTTCTTACAAGATGTTCCCTAAGTTCTGTGTACTTCATTCCGTCCACTCCCTCTGCACCTTTGTTTCGTACGACTTGCAGATATGCTCTGTTGAGATTATCACTAGATAAAATCTGCTCCATTAGATTACTTGTGTCCATGCGTTCTTTCCTTTCCATCTCGCTTGATTTGACCACCTTTGACCCGATTGGTTACGGCAGATGTTGTCATTTCTGCAATACGAGACATACTCAAACTTATTGATTGTTCGCCCCTTTGCTCCATCCCCATTACAGGAACTTCTTTACTACTATGGGCTCGGCTGACTTCTCACAGTTCGTTGTTACTAGGCTAATAACCTCTGTGAGACCTCCACGCTTAAGGTGCACTCTCTTTCTCTCCATATATCCGCCACATTTACTCTGCTACTACAAATGTGATAGTTATTAGACTTCGTTGCTAATCGCCAACTTATCTCTCGTAGCCTAGCCTTATATGTGATTTCTGTTCGTCGGACCAGAGATTTGCCTACGGCTTCCTTCAGATTCCATCTCACGATGGACACCCTTGCTGTTCGACTATACACTTCCCACTATCTGGGCGTGTTTGGGACTTTCACCCGTTAGATCGTACCCATGGCGCGCAAACAACTAAAAGGATAGATCAAATTGATCTATCCTTAAATGACTTAATTAGTCTTCATTAGCTCTAGCAACTAAGCGAGCATAACGTCTTTGAGCATCTTTCTTTGTCTTAGCAAACATAGCTTCAGCAACATCTTTACCCTTTAGTTTAACTAATTGAGCGAAACGGTTTTCATTCAATAAGAATTCTTCGAATTTATCCCAGTTAGGTTCTTTAGAATCAATAGTTAATGGTTTTTCATTACGTGGATCGAATCTATATAATGTAACATAACCACATTCAACAGCTCTCTTTTGAACGATCTGATGATTACTTAAACCACCCTTAATACCATGTTCAGCACATGGAGAGTAAGCAATGATCAATGATGGTCCATCATAGCTTTCTGCTTCACGGATAGCTTTTAATGTCTGATTCTTATCAGCACCCATAGCAATACTTGCTACATATACATGACCATAAGCCATAGCGATCTGACCTAAGTCTTTCTTAGCTTGTGCTTTACCACCAGCAGCGAACTTAGCAATTGAGCTAGCCTGGCTTGATTTACTTGATTGACCACCAGTATTTGAATATACTTCAGTATCAAGACATAGAATATTAACATTTAGATCATTAGCGATTACATGGTCTAATCCACCGTAACCAATATCATATGCCCAGCCATCGCCACCAACGATCCATACTGATTTACCTACTAGATCTCTTTCGAAGTCTAATAATTCTTTAACAGCTTCATTTGCTGATGCTTTAACGCCAGCAACGATTCTATCTTTAACAGCACGTTGTTTATCACGATCACTATTAGCATTGATATATTCTTCAAATGCAGCCTTTAATTCAGGTTCAACAGTTTCGATATTCTGTTCCATGATTTCAAGAATTCTAGCTTCTTTAACATTTTGTGCAACAGCCATACCAAATCCATATTCAGCATTGTCTTCGAATAAGCTATTAGCCCAAGCAACACCTTCACCATTCTTATCATTTACAAATGGAGTAGATGGAGTACTTGAACAGTAGATCATTGAACATCCAGTTGCATTAGCAACTAGCATATCACGACCAAATAATTGAGAAACTAATTTATAGTATGGAGTTTCACCACATCCTGGACAAGAACCAGATACTTCGAAATAAGGCATTAAGAATTGAGAACCCTTAACAGTATTTGTTGGGAAGTATTGAGTCTTATATTCAGTTTCTTTGAATAGGTAATCAGCAAGAGGTTCCTGATCAAGTTTCTGATTGATGTCAACCATCTTAAGAGCCTTATTACCAGCTTTTCCTGGACATTCAGTAACACATAGACCACAACCTACACAGTTTGCAGGAGATACTTGGATACGATATTGTAAATGAGCAACATCTTTACCCATAGCAGGAATTGTCTTGAATGTCATTGGAGCATTCTTAATTTCTTCTTCAGTTAATAAGAATGGTCTAATTGTAGCATGAGGACATACATAAGAACAGAAACCACATTGGATACAGTTATTTGGATCCCATGTAGGAACCTGAACAGCAATAGTTCTCTTTTCTTTAAATGCTACATTATTTCTAATAGAACCATCTAGCAAGTTATTCTTTGTGAATGCACTAACTGGTAGATCATATCCATCAAGTGAATTGATTGCCATTACATGTTCATCAAAGTATTCATCACCAGTTGATTTTCTATTTGTATCATAAGGTAGATCTGCCCAAGAAGGATCAACAGCAACTTCAACGATACCAGCTTTACCTTCATCGATAGCTTTATAGTTCAATTGAACGATTTCGTCACCTTTTTTACCATATGATTTCTTAGCAGCTTTCTTCATTAGATCAACAGCCTGATCATAAGGCATGATCTGTTCATTTAATGCGAAGAATGCTGATTGAAGAATAGTATTTGTTCTTCTACCCATACCAATTCTTTGAGCAATTTCAGTTGCATCAATGATATAGAATTTAGCATGTTTCTTAGCTAAATTAGCTAACATTCTATTAGGTAAATGATCTACGATCTCATCTTTACTAAATGTTGTATTTAATAAGAATGTACCACCATCTTTAAGTGGAGTAACCATATCATATTTGAAGCAGTATGCATCTAATGAACAAGAAATAAAGTCAGCATTAGAAATATAATATGTTGAATGAATAGGAGATTTACCAAATCTTAAGTGGCTTCTTGTAACACCACCAGCTTTTTTAGAGTCATATGCAAAATAAGCTTGTGCATATTGATCAGTATTATCACCAATGATCTTAATTGAGTTTTTATTAGCAGATACTGTACCATCTGAACCTAAACCATAGAATAAGCAAGAAGTATAATCTGTCTTTAATTCAATTGGAAGTGGTTCAAGAGATAGATGTGTAACATCATCATTGATACCAATTGTAAATTCTTCTTTAGGTGCATCTTTTGCAAGTTCAGCATAAACTGCATTGATCTGAGCTGGGTTAGTATCCTTAGAACCCATACCATAACGACCACCAATTATTGTATAATCTTCGCCTTTTAAAGCATCTAATACATCAAGATATAATGGTTCACGACCACCCATTTCTTTAGTACGGTCCAATACAGCAATTTTCTTAACAGTTGAAGGAATAACAGCTTTTAGATATTTGCTTGAGAATGGACGATATAGATGAACTTTGATCAAACCTACTTTTTCACCATTAGCATTTAAAGCATCTACAGTTTCTTTAATAGCTTCAGTAACGCTACCCATAGCAATAATAACTCTAGTAGCTTCTTTGCATCCATAATATGTAAATGGAGCATAATCTCTACCTGTATGTTCAGAGATCTTAGCTAAATATTTAGCTACTACATCAGCAACTTTTGAATAATGTTCATTTTGAGCTTCTCTACCTTGGAAGAAGATATCATCATTTTCAGCTCCACCTCTAGTAACTGGATTAGTATGAGGATTTAAAGCGTTTGCTTTGAATTGGGCAACTTTATCCATATCTACTAAAGATTTTAAGAATTCAGTATCCATTACTTCTACTTTTTGAATTTCATGAGAAGTTCTAAATCCATCAAAGAAATGAATAAATGGAACGCTTGATTCAATTGCAGCTAAGTGTGCAACACCAGCTAGATCCATACATTCTTGTACAGAATGAGAACATAGCATAGCCATACCTGTTTGACGACAAGCATAAACATCTTCGTGATCACCAAAGATATTTAATGCACGACCTGCTAATGCACGAGCAGCAACGTGAATAACGCCAGGTAATAATTCTCCAGATAATTTATAAAGATTTGGGATCATTAATAATAATCCTTGAGAAGCAGTAAATGTTGTAGCTAGTGTTCCGCCTTGAAGTGCTCCGTGAACAGCACCTGCAGCTCCTCCTTCAGATTGCATCTCGACAACTTTAACAGTTGTACCAAAAATGTTTTTACGACCTTGAGATGCCCAAGTGTCAACTACTTCAGCCATTGGCGAACTAGGTGTAATAGGATAGATACCAGCTACTTCAGTAAACGCATACGCGCAATGGGCAGTGGCAGTATTTCCATCCATAGATTGAAAGACTTTTTCAGTACTCATATATTCCTCCTATATATAGTTCTATGTAATTATAAATCAAATGTCTTATTTTTTAAACTATTTTTCCAATTTTCCATAAATTTTCACAAGAAAAAAGATAATCTATTCAATTATCCCTTTACTCGATAAATACCCCATCACAATCATCGATTTCATGCAGTTTAACCGCAATATTCTCACTTAAGGATGTAGGAATATTCTTACCAACATAATCAGCCCTAATAGGCAATTCTCTATGTCCTCTATCAATTAAAACCGCCAAATGAATCTCAGCAGCCCTACCATAATACATAATACCTTCCATAGCTGCTCTAACACTTCGTCCAGAAAATAAAACATCATCTACAAGGACAACGACTTTATTTTTTACATCTGTTTTAAAATAAGGAATAGTATTAGGCTTATCATCCATATCATCACGCCAATAGGTAATATCTAAACTATCACACTCTACTCTTTCATTTTCAAAATCATAAATGTAATCACAAATACGCTTTGCTAAAAACTCTCCCCTGGTCTTGATACCAACTAAAACCAGATTATCACAACCCTTATTTTTTTCCACGATCTCATGTGCCATACGCTTCAAAGATCTTGTTATGCTAACATCATCTAATAACTCTTTCATTGTTAATTGCCACCTTCAGATATATTATAACAAAAAGAAAATTAAAAAGAAGATTATTGATAATCTTCCATGCTAAATGTTTGCTGCATATTCAAACACTCTTCATATTCTTTTTCACTAATAAAATCATAAGTATACATTGCCTTAAGTACCTGTTGCTGTCTTTTTAAAGCAAGATCTAAACCACTAGATAACTGATAATTGCTTGGTGATTGTGGCAATCCAGCCAATAAACTTGCTTCAAATAAAGTCAATTCACTGCAATCCTTATGAAAATAACCCTCACTAGCTTTTTTGATGCCATAATAACCATCACCATAATAAATTATATTAGCATAATAACTTAATATCTTTTGCTTACTAAACTTTGATTCAATATCATAAACAAAAAAGATCTCTGCTACTTTCCTAGTTAAAGAAACATTATGATTAAAATAAATATTCTTAGCTAACTGCTGAGTGATCGTACTTCCACCCTCAGCTATCGTCTTATTATTAAGATTAGTAATAAAAGCTCTAGCAATCGCAATAATATCAATACCATCACGAAGAAAGAAACGATGATCTTCAATGGCAACTAAAGCATTGGTAAGATCTTTGCTAATATCATCATACCCAACAAAATCCTCATCAGCTTCAATATTAGTCAATGCTACTTCTACAGGATAATTATCTATCTCATCTAGATAACGCTGATATCCGGTATATAGCAAA
>JALEVB010000202.1 GCA_022780745.1 Erysipelotrichaceae bacterium | reverse complement strand
AATCATTTGAAAAGAAATTATATTCTAATTATTTGAGTTATTTACCAAAGGAAAAGGTAGCTTTTCCTTTGAAAATGAATATTGATGATCGTGGTAGTTTTACCGAATTACTTAAGACTAGTGATCATGGTCAGTTTTCAGTCAATATCAGTAAACCAGGTATTACTAAAGGAGAACATTGGCATAATAGCAAATGGGAATTCTTTATTGTTGTATCAGGACATGGATTGATACAAGAAAGAAAAATAGGAACTGATGAAGTTATTGAATTTGAGGTAAGTGGAGATAAAATCGAAGCTATACATATGTTACCTGGATATACCCATAATATAATTAATTTATCAGATACTGAAAATCTGGTAACAGTTATGTGGGCAAATGAACAATTTGATCAAAATCATCCAGATACATTTTATGAAAAAGTATTATAAACTTAGGGGAAAGTTATTGTGAATTGGAAAATAGAGCAAAATTTAGTTAACATCATATATAGTATTTATAATAAATTAGAAAAGTATAAGGACTTTCTTTTTTTGATTTTTATTATTTTTTCTTCAATTTTATTGTATATGTGGGTGTATTTTGTGCCATACAATACCGTTGATGATTACCAATTTATGCATATATATTGTAATGAAAGCTTAGATTACATTAAATCAATCAGTGACATAGTTGTTACTCAAGCTTATTATTATTTTAACTGGTCAGGTAGAGTACTACTACATGGGCTTTTACAATTTTTACTAATGATTGGTAAGCCAGTCGCTAGTTTAGTAATAGTACTTTCTATTGATTTATTTGCAATTTTAGCATCGAAAATAGTCGACAAGAATAATAAAATTAATAAGATTGCTGTATTGATTATTATAGCTCTTTATTATTTTTTAACTCCTACATGGGATGAATTGGTTTTATGGGTTACAGGTGCTATTGTATATACTATACCGATTACATTTGTGCTGGCTTTCTTGTATTTATATACTAGTGTCATAAAAAAATGCAAATTGAGCAAGTTTATAGATAATCCTATTGTTTTTGGGTTTCTTGGATTTATCGCAGGATGTAGTAATGAACATGTATGTTTAGCACTAGATGTGGTAATATTTTTTACCTTAATTTATTTTCATAAAAATAACTTACTTAATAGTAAACATATTATTGGGTATGTATCTTTAGTGTTAGGAAGCATTTTTTTAATGATTGCTCCAGGAAATTATGCACGTAGCGCTATAATATCGGAAATAGCTAATGTAGGGGGTTTATATAATATTGTTGTTAGAATTTCATCTTTTATAATGATAATTGTAAAGTATGGCTTTCCATCTATAATATTAATGATAATTACTTATGTAATGGCAAATAAAGAAAAATTACATAATACTTTAAGTTATTATTTCATGATATTAGGATTCATTGAAATGATTGTTATGTTAGGTGTACCTCAAGGCTTTCCACCTAGAACATATGCACCTTGTCTTATAAGTTTTATAATATCTAGTTGTATAAATGTCTCATGTATAGATTTTATTAAGGATAGAAAAATTGTAAATATTTTAGTGGTATTAGTCTTTATCGCTTATATAACTTGTTTAGGATATTATGCTGCATTTGCATATATGCATCCAACACCAGCAATTGTATAAGTGTAAAAGTTATTTTATAGAAAGGAAATGAATCATGGTTAGCTTTAAGAATAATGGAAAATTAAAATTATTGATCATTGTAGGAACTAGACCAGAAATCATTAGATTAGCTGCAGTTATTAAAAAATGTCGTATATATTTTGATACGATATTAGCTCATACTGGTCAAAACTATGATTACAATTTAAATGGTATCTTCTTTAAAGATCTAAAATTGGATGATCCTGAAGTATATTTGAATGCAGTTGGTAATGATTTAGGAGAAACCGTAGGTAATATCATTGCAAAGTCATATCAGTTAATGGTTGAAATAAAACCTGATGCGGTATTAGTATTAGGAGACACCAACAGCTGCTTAAGTGTAATAGGTGCTAAAAGACTACATATTCCTGTTTTCCATATGGAAGCTGGTAATAGATGTAAAGATGAATGTTTGCCTGAAGAAACTAATAGAAGAATTGTAGACATTATTTCTGATGTTAATATGGCATATAGTGAACATGCTAGAAGATATCTGGCAGATTGTGGATTACCAAAAGAAAGAACATATGTTACTGGAAGTCCTATGGCTGAAGTATTACATGATAATTTAGAAGAAATTGAAAATTCTAATATTCATGAAAGATTAGGACTAGAAAAGGGCAAATATATTTTGTTAAGTGCACATCGTGAAGAGAATATTGATACAGAAAAGAATTTCTTGTCATTATTTAATGCAATAAATATGATTGCTAAAAAGTATGATATGCCAATATTATATTCGTGTCATCCTAGAAGTAAGAAGAGAATTGAACAAACAGGATTTAAGTTAGATGAAAGAGTTATTCAGCATGAACCTTTAGGATTCCATGATTATAATTGCTTGCAGATGAATGCTTTTGCTGTGATATCAGATTCTGGTACTTTACCAGAAGAATCTAGTTTCTTTACATCAGTAGGTCATCCATTTCCTGCTGTATGTATAAGAACTAGTACTGAAAGACCAGAAGCATTAGATAAAGCATGCTTTGTTTTAGC
>JALEVB010000200.1 GCA_022780745.1 Erysipelotrichaceae bacterium | reverse complement strand
AAGGGTAATCATTTATTAAAGATGGAATATATTACCCATAGTTATCCTCATGATGAAAGATTAAAGAAACCAGTTATCTTTAGAGCAACTGTTCAATGGTTCTGTAGTATTGATAAGATCAGAGAAGAATTATTGGA
This sequence comes from Erysipelotrichaceae bacterium, assembly GCA_022780745.1. GTDB lineage: Bacteria > Bacillota_I > Bacilli_A > Erysipelotrichales > Erysipelotrichaceae > JALEVB01. The sequence continues at coordinate 4,384 of JALEVB010000200.1, read as the reverse complement.
TCAGATCAAGAAGGTTAAATGGGAAAATGAATGGGGAGAAGTACGTCTTTATAATATGATCAGAGATCGTGGTGACTGGTGTATTTCTCGTCAAAGATTATGGGGTGTTCCAATTCCTATTATCTATAATGAAGATAATAGTCCAATTATTGAAAAAGAAGTATTTGATCATATTGAAGAATTATTTGCTAAATATGGTTCTAATGTATGGTTTGAAAGGGATGCTAAAGATTTATTGCCAGAGGGCTATACTAATCCTAAATCACCTAATGGCAACTTTAGAAAAGAAAAAGATATCATGGATGTATGGTTTGATTCAGGATCTAGTTCTAATGAATTAGAAGCACGTGGACTTCCTTATCCTGCAGATCTATATTTTGAAGGTAGTGACCAGTATCGTGGATGGTTTAATTCAAGCTTGATCGTTGGTACGGCTACACATGGCGAAGCACCTTATCGTAGTGTCTTATCACATGGCTATGTATGTGACTCTAAAGGTGAGAAGATGTCTAAATCTGTGGGTAACGTTGTCGATCCTAATGATATCGTTAAGAAGAATGGTGCTGATATCTTAAGACTATGGGCTGGTGGCGTAGACTTTAAACAGGATATGCGTATTGGTGATGAGAATATCAAACAGGTATCTGAACAATATCGTAAAGTTAGAAATACTTTCAGATTCATGTTAGGAAATATCAATCCAAATGATTTTGATCCAGAAAAAGATCTAGTTAAATATGAAGATCTAGAACCAGTAGATCAATATATCATGGTTTGTTTAGATGAATGCAACGAGAAAGTTAAACAGGCATATTTAAAATATGATTTTGTTGCTGCTACTAATACTTTAACTAATATCATGACTAATGAATTAAGTGCTTATTATTTAGATTTTACTAAAGATATTCTATATATTGAAGCTAAAGATGATCATCGTCGTCGTCAGGTTCAATCAGTTATCTGGTATGCAGTTGATACATTATGTAAATTATGGAGTCCAGTATTAGCTTATACAATGGATGAAGTATGGCAGATCTTTACTAATAAAGAAGCTTCAAGTGTTCATTATACTAGCTTTAATGAGACTAAGAATTATGCTAATGCTGAAGAAGTAAAAGAAACATTTGCTAAGGTACATCAAATTAGAACTGAAGCTTTAAAAACACTAGAAATTGCTAGAAATGAAAAAGTTATTGGTAAACCATTGGAAGCTTGTCTAAATATCAAGTGTTCTAAAGATGATGAAGAATTATTAAATAAGACATTTAATAATAAAGTAGCTCAATGGCTAATCGTTTCTAAAGTAAATTTCGTTAATGGTGAAAATAGAGAAATGAGTGTCGAAAAGGCTAATGGTGTTGTTTGTCCAAGATGTTGGAATATTTCTGAACAGCATGATGAAAATGGACTATGTCCAAGATGCCAGAAAGTATTGAAGAATGCATAAACCAGGTATATATCGCCATTTTAAAGGCAATTTATATAAGCTGATCACTGTTGCTTTAGATAGTGAAACATTGGAAGAAATGGTTGTTTATCAGGCTTTATATGGTAACTGCGGTTATTGGGTTAGACCTCTAAAGATGTGGGAAGAAAAAGTAGAATATCAAGGCCAGATGGTTGAACGCTTTAAATATGAAAAAGATGAGTTTTAGAACTCATCTTTTATTTGGCATAAAATAGGATAGTGATCACTAGGATAGATATTATCGATACTTTCATCAATGATCTTTGTATTTTCTATCTTAAGGTTTTTACTTAAGAAGATATAATCTATAGGTAAATGAGAGATACTGATACTATTACCAAAACCGTGATGAGTATTATGAAATAAAACATTCTGATAACAATCAATAAGGTCTAAATTATTTTTTAAATAACCTAACGCTTTTGATTTTAGATTAGTATTAAAATCTCCCATGATAATAACATTATTGTTAGTACTGTTCTCTTTGATGAATTTTGCTAAATGAAGACATTCATCAAAACGAACAAAAGAAAACAAATGATCAAGATGAGTATTAAAGACATGGATAATGTTGCCTTCTTTATCTTTTAATTTAGCAAAAGTACAGATTCGAGGGAAAATAGCCATCATATTTTTAGAGCCTTTGACATCTGGAGTTTTAGATAACCATATCGTTTTAGAATCTAATAGCTGATATTTGCTGGTGTCATAGGCAATTGCACTTTTTTCATTTAGAACATTAAGTTTTTTATTTCGACTTTCACCAATGATATGATAATTATCTAGAGTATTAAAGTCTTTCATTTGTTTATCAGTTAATTCCTGAATGCCAATAATATCAGGACGATATTTATTAATGATATCTAATACCGCTTTTTTGCGTTTATGCCATTTATTAATAGTAAAATAGCTATCATTTTTTATATTAAAAGACATAATATTCATAAATATTCTCACTTTCATTAATTGTTATTAATTATAGCTTATTTTTCTATAAAAAATAAGCTATAATTAATAGCGAGGTATAAACATATGGAAATCCTAAGTGCAAGAATTGATGAAAGATTGGTCCATGCCCAGACAACTATAAATTGGATCGAGTATTTAAAATGTGATCGTGTAATAGTTATTGATGATAATATTTTAGCTGATGATATTCAAAAGAATGCTTTGAAGATGTCTTGTCCTAAAAATGTTAAGTTAAGTATTCTGGAATCTAATAATGCTGCTAGTAGATTTAAAGAGAATTTTTTTGAGAATGAAAGAGTATTAATATTATTTAGAGGATTTAAATCTTTAAATCGTCTTATAAGTTATGGTTATATGATCGATAAGGTATATATTGGTAATCTAAGATATAATGAAGATGATAAGATCGAAATCAATAAGAATGTTTCAATATCACCTGAACAAAAAGAAGTGGCATTAAACTTGATACATGAAGGTGTTAAATTATATTTACAGTTATTACCTAGTCATCCATGTGTTGAATTAAAAGATTTATTATAAAAAGAAGGGGACATCTCATGATGTCCCTTAAATATTAATGTCTTTGATCTGTTCCCAAGGTAATCCTGGTTTTCCAAAATGACCATATAAAGTAGTATCTTTATAGATTGGTCTTTGTAGATCTAATTCTTTAATAATGTTTTTAACGCTAAAATCAAAATTCTTATTAATAATGTCTAATAATTGCTGATTGCTGTAGCTGCTAGTATTAAAAGTTTCGACATTGATGGAAACAGGATCAGCTTTACCAATTGCATAAGCAACCTGGATCAGACATTTATCAGCTAATTTATGAGCTACGATATTCTTAGCAACATATCTGGCATAATAAGCACCGCTTCTATCAACTTTAGTTGGATCTTTACTAGATAAACATCCCCCACCAATAGGAGCATAACCACCATAAGTATCAACGACGATCTTTCTTCCTGTTGTTCCAGAATCACCAAAACTGCCACCTACGATAAAACTGCCACTTGGATTGATCAGATATTTTGTATTTTCATCAAGATATTCTTCTTCGATCACTGGTTTTATTACTTCGTTTGTGATGATTTCTTTAATTTCTTCCTGAGTGATATTTTCAGTATGACTTGTAGATACTACGATCGTATCAACTCTTTTTACTTTTCCATTTTCATCATATTCAACACTTACCTGTGTTTTGCCATCTGGTTTTAAATTAGGATTATTTCTTCTAACTTTTTCTAATGTTTTAGCTAGCATATGCGCTTTATCAATAGCATAAGGCATATATGATCTGCTTTCATTGCATGCATAACCAAACATTAAACCCTGATCTCCAGCAGCTATTTCGTCATGTTTTACTGCTTCATTGATTTCAGCAGATTGTTTATTAACTTTAACTAATACTTCATATTCTTCATTATAACCAATCTTTTTGATAACTTCTTTGGCAATCTTGGCATAATCAATAATGGCTTTAGTATTTGCTTCACCATAGATCAAGACAAAATCATCTTTAATGGTTGCTTCTACGGCCATATGGCTATTTGGATCTTGACTTAATGCTTCATCAAGGATGTGGTCGGCTATCCAGTCACATATTTTATCTGGATGACCGCTTGTTACTGATTCACTAGTAAAAATATTCTTCATTGTTTCCTCCTTAAACTTATACATAAAAAAAGCTCTTTAAGAAAGAGACATTAATATACTATCATTACTCTTTCTTTTATCGGTGTTAGCTGTACCACCTTGCTAATGTAGTAGGTTGGTATGAGGTCATAGAGCTAACTCTCTTGCTCAATTCTTGATATAAGACAATAAATATTAAAACATGTATACAATCTAAAGTCAATAATGTTGTATAATAATTATGGTGATAAGAGTGAATTTTAAAATTAATGAAAAAATGAAGGAAAATATAGTAACTTTTGCAATTAG
>JALEVB010000160.1 GCA_022780745.1 Erysipelotrichaceae bacterium | reverse complement strand
AGCCCTGAGAAAAGAAAATAATGACAATTGACAATACCACACTTTCCTTAGAAGTAAAAGAAAAGAAAAAAGACAATACAGCCAGATTCAATGGCCCTCCACCAATACCTAAGAAAACCGAAACATTACCAAGCAAAAAGCCAATCAGAAAGATCATCATAGGATTAGTTAATTTTAAGGTTTTGATCTTATCTTTCTTTAAGGTATAAACCAGAATAACACCCAAAACAACAGCCAAACAGCCATTTTGAATAACTTTAGTCATTTGGCCTAAAGCTTCATTAACAAAACTAAATAAAAAGTCCCCACTAAAGCCACCTAAAATACTGCCAATAGCCAATGTAACCACAATAGGAAGTTCAAACTTAGCTTTATTCTTATACTGTTTATATATTGAAACAATAGACATCGTAAAAACCGCCATAGCCGAATAAACACCAATCGTAGCTGTATTATGCATATTGATCAGATCAAAACAAGGCTTGATAATAACACCACCGCCAAGTCCAACAGCCGCACCTAAAAAAGTCGCAACAAACACAATCAAAACATACATCAATATAACCATGTTTTCATCCCCTTTAACTCATTAATTTTTCATGCTCATTGCTCATATTTCTAATATCATCATAAATATCATCGATATAATCAACTTCCCCTTCAAATAACTCTATATCCAATGCTTCACATAAAGGAAATAAAGTATTTAACACATAAGGATTACGTGCAACGATACTTGAATATAAGCCATGCTTTTCAAAGATACCAACCAGATTATCTAATAATTTTTCTAATTCATTTTCAAATGGCAAAACATAAGCCATATCCAGAAGCTGATCATTTGTCAAATCATAAAAAACTAAAGCCAAAAGATTAAACTCTTTACCATTTCCTAAACCAAAATTATTATCACAAGGAACAAACAGATAGTCCATATCAACTGCTAGTTCTCTATTGTTTTCATCTAACTGCGCCAATTTTTCAACTTCACTTTCTGATAAGCGAACATCGCAATCATATATATCATTATCAGGATAAGGCTTATCAATAACTGCTATCTTCCAATTACAATGTTTATCCCTTGAACAGTACATTATTTCATTATCATCAAAATCAGGTTCAAAATTATTCTCTAACATATAATTTAAACAATATAATAAACCTTCATAAACACTAATAATATCTTCTAAATTATCTTCACTTATAAAAGAAGGAAAATAGCCCTTTAAAAATTCAACAAAATAAATATATTCACCATCATCAAAATCAAAGCCACACTTATCAATTATTTCCATATTTTCATAAGGAACCTGATCACGATCACTTTCATAATAACAGCAGACACCATCCGTTATCCCCATTAAATAACTTGAACTAACATAAGGAAACCTATCAGTACTAGCCCTAAACAGATCATACAGTCCTCTTTGACCATAATATACCCCAATAGCCTTACACTGCCCATTTCTTCCCATTATTGTAATATAGTAAGGTTCATCCTTAGTATCGGTTTTAATCACAAAAAAATCGCCATCCCAATATCTGTTCCATGGCTCTAATTTTGCAATTTCAATAACCAGATGATATAAATATTTCCATCTATCTAAAATCATACAAACCACCAATACTATCTTAACATAATAAAAGACTTACCTAAAGCCATAAAGGGGCTGTAACGAGAAATGATTGATTTCTTGTTCAATCGACAGCTATAAATATCAAAAAAATAACCGGAATGTCGGGATGAAACTATCCTTTTATTCCGGTTATTTTGGTATAATTGTTTGTGTACCAATACCATGTTAATAATAACGCAATTCAGCCATCTTTGCAATTCCCTTTGAGTTTTGTATACGAGGATTCTATCGCTAAAGACGATATCTCTAGAACAGTGAAAGAAGTCGTAGAAGGAGTAAACATTTTTAAATATATCGATTTCTCTCATCGCAACTCTTACGGATATGATGGTATGAAAATGCTTGAATGTGTTTTGCTTGCTTTCGCTTTGAAAGGATATGCTTCTGTGCGAGAGCTCGAAGATTTATGTAAATATGATATCCGTTTCCAATTCATCATGGAAGGACAGACACCATCTCATATGGCATTCCATCGTTTTATTCACGATGACCTTCTTATGCCTGTTGAAGATCTGTTCGTTGAATTCAACAAGTATTTTGAATCTCATGATGATATCGAGACGGATGTTTTATATATTGATGGAACCAAGTTTGAGGCAAATGCGAATAAGATGACTTTCGTTTGGATGAATGCCACTAAGAAATTCAGAGAAAAGCGCTGGAAAAACATCATGAAAAGAATCATATGTTTCAACAAGTATTGCCAGAACGAATCTATTCCTTTGCAATTGTCAATCCTTAAAGAATTCTCTTTTGAATATCTTGTAGAGATAACAGAAAAGATCGAAGATGTGATGAAACAGAAGAAAATCGAGAGAAAAAGTGGAAAAGGACAAAGAAAGCACCAGCTTCAAAGATTTGTTGAAGGATTTGAAGAAGATGCCCAGAAGATACTGAAATATGCAATTTATTATAAGATAGCTGATGGAAGAAACAGCTTTTCAAAAACAGACCACGATGCAACATTCATGCATATGAAATATGATTATTACAATCACACGAATGTTTTCAAACCTGGATACAATGTACAGATGGGAAGCAGTGATGGGTATATAAGGCATGTTTATGTATCTAGCGATGCCAATGATATCAACACATATATTCCTTTCATGGAAGGATATCATCTAGCATATGGTGATTATCCTAGTAAGACTCCAGCTGATGCGGGATATGGTAGCTATGACAATTATTCCTATTGTAAAGAACATGGCATCGAACTGTTCATGAAATACAATACCTACAGAAAAGAACAGGAAACGATCAGTGATGATAACCGGTACAAAGGCTATTGGATGCGACCTGATGAAAATGGAAAGATCTTTTGCCCAGAAGGAAAAGAATTCACTCTGGAAAAAGAGACCATAGATACCAGAGGAAAATATACAAAGAGTATCAAGCACTACAGGAACGGATACTGTGCAAAATGTCCACTACGTTCAAAATGTACAAAATCGAAGAATGGACGAACACTTATCATCAACGAAAAGTTGATCGAATATCAAGAAGAAGTATCAGCTAACCTTTCCACTGATGAAGGAATAGAATTGATGAAACAGCGAAGTGTACAGGCTGAAGGGATATTTGGTCAGATCAAGCAGGATAAGAAATATGAAAGATTGAACCGTCGAGGCAATCCTGGGGTAAAATTGGAACTTCTTTTGGTATCCATGGGGCATAATTTGCGAAGATATCATACACGAAAGAAACTAGATCAAAATAAATATGTATCCTAACAAGATTGATATAGCTTAAAAAATCAAATATTTAAAAGGTTCTTTTTAAGTGCGTCTAAAATCTAATGTAAAGATCATAATGCCCCTAAAAAAATATATAATGCAATACAACCGATAAAAAAAGAGCGGTAACGCTCAGTGATTTCGAAAAATCTACTTATTCGTTACAGCTCCTAAGTACTTTTTAATACATAAGAAAGTTTCTTCACTGATATCATGTTCAATTTTGCAGGCATCATTTGCAGCGTTTTCCTTGCTGACACCTATTGAAACAAGAAAATCTGTTAAAGTTTTATGTTTGTCATAGATATTATTGGCAATAGCTAAACCTTTTTCTGTTAATGTTACATAATTGGTATGATCATTAATATCAACATAGTCGTTTTCTTTTAGCTTCTTTAATGCAATACTAACAGTTGGCTTAGAGAAATTCATTTCTTTGGCAATATCAATAGCTCTAACATTATGTAGTCTTTCTTGTAATATCAGTATCGTTTCTAGATACATTTCCATTGATTCGTGTAATATCATTCTTTCACCTTAAAATTCTATACATATATATTAAAATAAACTTTAAATTAAATCAAATTACAATTGTTGACAAAGAATAATAGATAATATATTATTTAGTTAGTTTAAACTAACTAGAGGTATATATGTCAACATTAATTGTTTTATTTGTTCTGATCTTTATTGTTGGTATCATTATTAGAAGTATGATCAATGATAAAAGAAATAAACATGGCTGTAATAGCTGTGGATGTGCAGGATGCAGCAAGTGTCATTAGAATTCTTTCTTTGATAGGAAGAATTTTTTTATTTCTTTATTTGGTTAGATGTTGTAACATATTTTATGTTGAGGGCAAATTTATGGTTAGATATAAAATTAATAATTATGAGTCTAAATTAGATATTTTAGAGACGCAAAAAGCTATTAAATTGGTAAAAGATACTTTTGAAAGAGAATTGGCTAAACAGCTTTCTTTAACTAGAGTTTCTGCACCATTATTTGTTAAAAAGAGTTCTGGCTTAAATGATAATCTAAATGGTGTTGAAAGACCTGTTAGTTTTGATATTAAAAATATTGATAATGAAGAAATCGAAGTTGTACAATCTTTAGCAAAATGGAAGCGTATGGCTTTAAAGAAATATGGTATTAAAAGATTTAAGGGTTTATATACATATATGAATGCGATCAGAAGAGATGAATATCT
>JALEVB010000172.1 GCA_022780745.1 Erysipelotrichaceae bacterium | reverse complement strand
TACTGATAATAATAAGATCAAGAAAATGATCACAATAGGTTTGGTCTTCTTTCTAACTAACCAGACGATCGTAAATAATAATACTAATTTTAAGAATCCTGGAATAATACCATCAAAAATATCCTGAACGACCATTTCTGTACCAGATCCCATTGGTACAACTAATGGTGTTGAAATACTAACCATATTACTTACTAAAGAGCCAACCATGATAAGACCCATAACACAAGCAGCATCACTGATTGATTGAATAATACCAGACTGGAAAGCTTTAGTAATCGTTTCTGTACCTAGACTATATCCCAAATGGATCAAATACCACTTAACAGCTAAGAAAATACCACCATAGATGCCAACAAATAACAATACACCTAGTGGATTACCCTGAGCAGCCAAAGAAATACCAACACCAGCTGCTACAACACGGATACAGTTAAAGAATATACTATCACCAACAGCCGCTAATGGACCCATTAAACTAGTCTTAATATTAGTAATCATTTCTCCTGGTACTTTATCAGGATCTAATGATCTTTCTCTTTCCAAAGCGTATGATAAACCAAGAACCAAACCAGCACATGCAGCATGAGTATTAAAGAACTCAGTATTTCTTACAAAAGCTTCAGTCTGTAATTCTTCATTATTAGCATATACTTCATTAATAACTGGAAGCATACAATAGGCATAAGTGTTACCTTCCATCTTAACCATGGTAAAGTCACCCCAGAAATGCCCAGAAGTCCAGAACATATGTCGAATATTTTTCTTCTCAATAGGAGTTAATTCTTTCTTATTACGTGCCATTAGAATAGATCCTCCTCATTATTTGTATTTGTCGCAACGACTTTATTATCTGCAATCTTTCTATCAATTAAGAACATACTGATTGCTACGGCAACCGCAATGATTGCAACCCCAATCGTTGATAATCCCATAAGTTCAGCTAAAGCAAATCCTACAAAGAAGAAAATACCAAACTTATTAGACCATATCATACTAGTCAAAATACCAAATCCGACAGCAGTAAGCATACCACCTGCAACATCAAGACCATTGATAAGCCATAATGGCATCATATCATTAATAGCACCTAAATTACCAACACCCAAATAAACAGCTAAGAAAATAACAAAGGTACGAGGTAATGGTGTAATGATCGTACAATATAAATAGTGTAGAATAGTATATGCTTTCTGATTATTTTCACTGGCATATTTATCATACAAACCTAGGAAAGCCAACTGAATAGGTGATACTAAAGTATTACAGTAGTTAATTAATGTACCTACTGGAATAGCTAAAGCAATAGCCGCATTCATATCAGCATGTGTCAAAATAACATAAGCTACTGGAATCAATGTACCACTCATTGGATCACTAGGAATAACACCACCAATAGCACTAATACCCATATAGATAGCTTCTAAAGAAGCTCCCATAAGCAAACCTGTTTTCATATCGCCTAATACTAATCCTGTACAAAAACCTACAAATAGTGGTCTCCATGTGGCATCCCATGCCATAAAATTATCTAATACTGCGATCACATGGTTCAATACAGCTAGAATTAGAGCAGCTTGTAACATACTCATAATTTTTTAATCTCCCTTTATTTATTAATTAATGATTTTAAAGAAACTTTAGGATCAGTTGTAAGCATTCTAACCTCACAATCAATACCCGTATCAATTATTTTATTTAATATTGCTACTTCTTCTTCATTCGCAAAAAGTGAATCATTATATTGTTTACGATTCATTTTAGCTAAATTAACACGACCAAAATTACCAACATTAACATATGGAATATCAGGAACACTTAAAACAAGTTTTAAAGCGTCCTGTGGACAGTTTACAACCACAAAAATAGAAAGATTTTTGGCACGAGGATCATTTAACTGACTAATTGCATCTTCAACCTTTTTAATAACCACCTTAATACCCTGTGGCGCAGCCATTTTTAAAGACATTTTAATTAAATCATTAGTAGCTGCTTCATCATTAGCCACCACAATTGCATCTACTGCCAACTGTCTAGCCCATTGATTGGCAACCTGCCCATGTATCAGCCTTTCATCAATTCTCAATAATTTGATCATTACTATCCACCTCTTCAATATTTATTATTGATAAGCGATATAAGTAATGACAGCATAAAACTGCTGGAAATTGTGATGATCATATCAGTTAATTATCTATTATCATGATATTTAAAAAGCTTTATAAGATAAGTAAACTGATAAAATAACAATTATTATACATGTACACTACTTATATCTACTAATTTTATTATATGTAGATATATATCTATTTTGATGCATTATAATACTATTTTATTTGTAAAATCTATGCATCAAAAATCATAACTAATATAGCTATTTTTCTTTTATAATAAAAACGAGGTAAGTTTATGTTATATCCTAATTTAGAAATTATTGATCATCACTTATATTTCAACCATAAAGACTGTGTAGAGCTTGCAAAAAAGTATCAGACACCATTATATGTAATGGACGAAGATCGTATCATTGAACATTGTCAGAA
>JALEVB010000163.1 GCA_022780745.1 Erysipelotrichaceae bacterium | reverse complement strand
TTATCTACACTATAATCATGCATATCCTCACTATAAGTAATTAAAGTCTTACTCTTTTCAATACGAGGATCAGGTACTGGTACAGCACTTAATAATGATTTAGTATATGGATGCAATGGATTTCTAAATAACTCTTCAGTTTGAGCTAATTCAACGATCCTTCCTTTATGAATTACTCCGATACGATCAGATATAAATCTAACAACTGATAAATCATGAGCAATGAAGATAACCGTTAAACCACGCTCTTTCTGGAACTTCTTGATCAGATTCAATACCTGAGCACGAATAGAAACATCTAGAGCACTAATAGGTTCATCAGCAACTAATAACTTAGGTTCCATGATCATCGCTCTAGCAATACCTACACGCTGTCTTTGTCCACCTGAGAATTCATGTGGATATCTAGATTTATGTTCAGGCAATAATCCAACTTCTTTTAAAGCTTTATCAACTTTAGCTTCTCTATCAGCATCGTCTTTATATAAATGGAAGTTTTCCAATCCTTCAGAAATAATATAATCAATTGTAGCTCTTTCATTCAAACTAGCAGCAGGATCCTGGAAAACCATCTGAATATTACGCTTAACATAAGTATTCATCTCTTTATCGATCTTACCAGAAATCTTTTTATCTTCAAAAATGATTTCTCCATTAGTACAAGGATTGATTCTAATAATAGCACGTCCGATAGTCGTTTTACCTGAACCAGATTCACCAACTAATGAGAAAGTTTCACCACGATAGACATCAAAATTTACATCTTTAACAGCTGTAAATTTCTTTTTGCCACCTACATCGAAAGTAACTTCCAAATCTTTTACTTGTAAAATAACATCTTTATTATCCATGATATCCTCCCTTGTCAGTAGTAGCTAATAAACGCTCATGCAAGTTTTGAATACTCTTTGGAGGCTCAACATGAGGAGCACGAGGATCCAATAACCATGTTTTAGCAAAATGCGTATCACTTATATAGAAAATTGGAGGTTCTTCTTCAAAATCGATTTGCATAGCATAACCACTTCTTAAAGCAAAAGCATCACCCTGGATCTTTTCAAATAAACTAGGTGGTGTACCATGAATAGAGAATAGATCTTCTCCCTTAGTACCAAGCTGAGGAAGACTTGCCAATAAGCCCCAGGTATATGGATGTCTAGGATCATAGAATACTTCCTCTACTGTTCCATATTCAATGATCTGACCAGCATACATAACTGCGACCATATCAGCAACATTCGCAACTACTCCTAAATCATGAGTGATATAAATAGTTGTAAAACCATATTCTTTTGATAATGATTTAATTAAATTAATAATTTGAGCCTGAATCGTAACATCTAAAGCTGTAGTCGGTTCATCACAAATCAAAATGCGAGGACGACATGCTAAAGCAATAGCGATAACGATTCTTTGTCTCATACCACCAGAATACTGGAATGGATATTCATCATAACGATCAGCAGCATTATAAATACCAACCTTCTCCATTAGTTCTATAGCCAGTTTTTTAGCCTCAGCTTTAGATTTACCCTGATGTTTGATAATAACTTCTGAAATCTGATATCCAATAGTTCTAACTGGATCTAATGATGTCATTGGATCCTGGAAAACGGTAGCAATCTTTTTACCACGTATCTGTTCCCAGTCTTTATCCTTCTTGATCTTAGCAAGATCCTGTCCTTCAAACATAATGGAACCATTAGACACTGTACCATTTACTTCTAACATTCCTGTAAATGTTTTAGTAAATACTGATTTACCAGATCCTGATTCACCTACGATAGCTACTGTTTTACCTTCTTCAAAATCCAAAGAAATATTTCTAATAGCTGTTAAAACACGGTCTCTAACCTTAAATTTAACTTCAAGATCTTTAACAGACAAAATAATATTATTACTCATCTTATAGACCTCCTAAATCATATGTGTTCGAGGATCACTAGCATCAGCTAATGTTTGTCCTACGATATATAATGAAACTGAAATCAATGCACTAATAGCTACTGGGATCCAGAACAATGTTGGCGTTGAATTCATATAAGCAGAATATCTTTGAACCATTCTTCCTAAAGATGCATCCTGTTCACTTAATCCATTTCCAACAAATGTCAAGAATACTTCATAAGAAATAAAACTAGGAATATCTCTAGCAATTTGAGTCATGATTACAGAAATAAGATATGGGAAAATATTATGAATAACGATCTTAGTCATAGAAGTACCTAGACATTCACTAGCAAGATTATATTCACGATCTCTAATGATCATAACCTGAACACGGATAAAATATGCCGTTGATAGCCAGGTCGTACATGATAATGAGAAGATCATTTGAGGAATACCTCTTCCCAATGCATACATTAAGACGATAACTAATAATAAATATGGAATATTCGCAACAACATTATAAATATTTAACATAAAGTTATCGATTTTCTTAGAATAACCCCAGAACATACCAACAATTACACCAATAACTGTTGATATTGTTGTGGCAATAATGGCAATCATTAAACTATTACGAGTACCAACCCATACCGCATCAAATAATGAATTACCAACATGATCTGTACCAAACCAATATTGAGCACTAGGTGGATTATACCAGGTACTTGGTTTATTTACATTAGGAGTAATCATTGGATCATAATGAGAAATAAATGGATGAATTATACTCATTAAAATGATTATTCCCGAAATTACTAACATTACGATTGCTAACTTACTAGAAAAGAATTTTCTAAATACACTTCTCCAGTAAGAATATTTAGGAGCAGCTATATGTTCACTAGCTGAATCATCAACTTTAACAAATTCAAATTTATTTTCTGACATAAGCTAATCTCCTTTCTCCGTTAATTTGATACGTGGATCAACAAGCGTCATCAACAAGTCACCAGCTAATACTGAGAATACTGATAACGTTGTATAAATGAAGGTTAATGTGATAACCATGTTATTATTTAATAAATTAATTGAATCAGGTAACATTTTACCCATACCAGGAATAGCAAATACTGATTCTGTAATAACAGATCCACTAATACATAAAATTATGGCTCCTGGAATTCCATTAACAATTGGAATAATGGCATTTTTTAGAATATGGCGATTAAATATTTCACTTTCTGATAATCCTTTAGCCTTAGCAAATTTTACATAATCAGCATTAGACTGATCGATCATATAACGTCTAGTCCACATCATAAGACCAGAAGTATTTAATAAAGCCAGGATCAATATTGGTAAAATATAAGATCTAATATCACCAAATCCATATTGTGGGAACTTATCAGGGAAACCAAAGCCCTGTCCTATTTGCTTAACAATAAAGATAAAAGCCAAAGAAGGAACAGCACTTAAGAAATTGATATAAGCAATACCAATCTTATCAGCTATCTTACCTTTCTTTCTAGCCATATATATACCAGCAGGAATTGAAATCAAATAAGCAATAACTAATGATGATATACCAAATATGTATGATGTTGTAATCATTGAAGGTGAATCATAACTTGAATCACATAAAGCATAGTTATCAGTAAACTTATTCTTATCCATCTTATCTAAAGTACTGCTTGCCTTATAACGGCAGCTATGCTGGATCAACGGGCTTTTCTGAGTACTTCCAGTAGGGAAAGTCTGTTCAACTGATTTTTGATTACCCTGTCCACCGTTAATAACAGTTAATGTTTCAATACCAGTTTTTGTTGGATATGAAGTACCAAAATCTAATGTAATAACATTTTGGTGAATAAATGGAAAACTACCATCAAAATAAACTTGATATTTGTATTCACATCCACTACACATAATAGCAGGCAATCCATTATAATCATTACCTACATAATACTTTCTTTCCAAATCTGGATTAGATTCATCCTTAATTTTGTTTGGATGATCTATTTGTAAAACCTTACCATAAAAATGTCCAAGTAATTCAAAAATGTTAAATTCATGGTATGCGAAAACCTGACCAGAAGAAAGCGTTTCAATCTTATAATTATTTGCTTCATATCTAGCAATAACTTTTTCAACTTCATCAGCTTTTAATGCTACACATGCACTATAATCATCAGCTTCATTAGTGCACATTTCATTAAATGATACATAATCTAGATAACCTAATTCATCCCATTTAGAATACATGTAAGTCGTTCTAGCATCACCTTTCATCTTTTGAATTGAAGTATCATTCTTAAAGATATTAGTCTTAGGAATCAATGTAAAAAGCATTACTATTACAATAGATATAACGATAAAGACTGAAATTATAGACTTGATCACACGTCCGATTATATATTTTTTCATATCTTATCCTTTCTATGAATAAGAGGGTTGATGCCCGATGGGTACCAACCCTCAAAATTTAACTTATGAGTTTTAACTAATTATCTATTAGCTTCCCATTCAGCTTGAGCAGCATTATATTGCTCTAAAGTAACGATATCTTCTTGTAATTGTAATCCTTTATATTTGTATTCTGTAATACCAGTTCTTGAGAATACTTTAGAGAAAGGTACAATTCTTGAAACTATTAAGCTTCTAGCCTGCTGAGAAGTAGGAATATATAATGCATGTTCAATTAAGTATGAATCAGCTTTAGCAAATGCATCATAACGAGCATCCATATCATCTGTAATAGCATCAGCAGCACGATATAGATCTTCATATTCATAGAAACCTAGAGCTTCTTTAATATCTCTATCTTCATCAGTAGTAGTTAAACCACAAGAAGTCATGTAGTAACCAGTAACTGGAGAATAGATATCAACGAATGATTTAGGGTCAGCATAGTCAGGTCCCCAACCAGTGAATGTAGAAATATCATAATCAGCTAATGCAGGATCAGTATTGTAATATGCGATATTTTGTACTGTATCTTCATCTCTTAAGATCAAGTCAATAATGATCTGACCATTTGAATTTTCTTCAACTGATTGTTTCATTGATTGAGATTGTTTTAATAATCTGTCAGATGTTTCAATAACTAGCATATCTAAATGAACTGGGAAGTTGATTCCTTCTGCAGCAGCAGCATCGATATAACCTTGAACAGCTTCTGGATCGAAGAATGCATCATGTCCATCACTTAAATCAACATCAGTACCAGTAGCAGCATCATAAGCAGCAGTTACTAGATCACCATAGATAACACCTTCGCTATTTTTAACAACTTCTGGATAGTTGTTGATATTTCTTAATGTAGCTTCAGCAACAGCTTCAGGAGCAGTTGTAGCTAAATAAGCTTTCTTATCATAAGCAGCTCTTAATGCTTTACGGAAGTTTTCATTCTGAATAGCATTATAAGTATTTGTCTTATCTTCATCAGTAGTATG
>JALEVB010000143.1 GCA_022780745.1 Erysipelotrichaceae bacterium | reverse complement strand
ATTTAAAAGGTAGATAGGATCTTCTATTTTGATCCGATAGAAAAATCTAAGAGGATGCAACATAATTTCATCTGTTATTTTTTCTTTGAAGACATCATAGAATTTATCAGGTATACCATAATAGGCTTCTGCCATTGATCCAGCAATAGCCGCAACTGTATCAGTATCCCCACCTAAGCATACTGCACTCCTTATTACCTCTTCATAACAGTTTCCTTTGAAAAAAGATACAAGAGCTTTTGGAAGTGAATCCATACAGCTTTCAATATGTAAGTTACTTAGTTTTAACTGATCAAAACTCTGTTCGATATTATAATAAAAATGTTCTTTGACAAAATGATAGATAAAGTTTTTACTTCTTCCAGTTCTTGCTAGAAAGATAACTACAGCTGTACAGATTGCTCCTTTGATACCTTCTGGATGATCATGGGTAACTTCAGCTGTCCATTTAGCAACTTCCATTACTCTATCAATATCATCATATAACCATCCTACTGATGAAACACGCATGGCGCTACCATTACCCCATGATTGATAAGGTTTAGGATCTTTTGAACTTAACCATCTGATAAATCTGCCACCATATCCAGCATAAGGATACTTATTGCCAAACTCTTGCATATAGCTGATTACGTTCTTCTTGATTTCTTCTTCATCAGCGTCTTTTCTAGAGTTCATCAATGCCTCTGCGATGGCTAGTGTCATTACACTATCATCAGTAAAATGACTTTCTTTTTTGATAAGTTTAAAATCTCTTTTAATTGGTCGATTTGTAAATTCGAACCTGCTTCCTATAATATCACCTAAAATTGCTCCAAACATTTGTATTACCTCCTTGTTTATGTATAAATAATAACTGATACTCGTAATAATAATGTCGCTATTTAAACGACAAAATGATATTATTAAACAAAGGAAGATGAATATGAAAATTGAGTTTATTAGAAATGATATTACTAAGATCAAAGCAGATGTGATCGTTAATACAGCTAATCCTTTACCAGTCATTGGTGGTGGAGCAGATAGTGCGATATATAAAGCAGCAGATGAAAAGAAATTATTAGCAGCACGATTAAAGATTGGTAATATTGAACCAGGTGATGCCAGGATAACATCCGGATATAAATTAGCTAATTATATTATTCACACTGTTGGTCCTAAATACATTGATGGTCATCATAATGAAGAAAAGATATTAAGAAACTGTTATTATAATAGTCTGAAGCTTGCTAAGAACAATCAATGCCAATCTATTGTTTTCCCATTGATTGCAACAGGAGTATATGGCTATCCTAAAGAAGACGCTATAAGTGTTGCTGTATCAGTAATCAGTGATTTTATAATTAAGGAAAATTATAATATCAAGGTCATTATTTCTGTATTTGATGATGAGTCATATGCTTTATGTCTTAAAATTGCTAGTAGTATGGAATCTTTTATTGATTCAAATGAATCAATAGAGGCATTAAAACAAGAATATGGCAGCTATTATGAAAAAATAAAAGAAAGACAAAGAAAGATCAAAGTTAACAGATTAATTTCTAATAATGATAATAGACAAGAAAGTTTTGAATTTAGTAATGATACTAAAACATTTGCCGAGATGTTGATCTTTTATCTCAATATTCGCAATGAAAAAGCATCTGATTTCTATCGTGCAGTAAATATCGATCGAAGACTGTTTTCTAAGATCTTGAATAATGATTACCATCCTTCAAAAGATACGATCATTAGAATGTGTATAGGATTAAGATTGACTCTTAATCAAAGCGTAGATCTTTTATCAAGAGCTGACTACGCCTTTAATCCATCTAAAGCTATGGATCTGGTTATTATGCGAGGGATAAGCGAAAATAAAAGCTTTTTCGAAATCAAAGATGATTTAAAAAAAGCAGGATTTAATATATGGAATTAGTGCTTATCAATACCTATGATATATGGAACATGATTTCTATTAGTAATCTGAATTTTAAAGACATCATATGTCTTGCTAGGTAGGTTATTTACATAATGTTCTATTTCGATAGCTTCTTTAGCTCCCTGTTCAAAACCAGGATATAAAACGATAATTATTCTTCCTTTACTATTTAGATTAGGAAGACAATTATTTAAGGCATCAATAACACTGCTAGAAGTTGTGGTTATACTAGTATCACCATGAGGAAGATAGCCACAGTTAAAGATCCCAACATCAAAGTTATTGACATAATTATTAACATTGGCATGAGAATCTAATATAAAACTAATATTATTAAATTCACTACATTTATTTTTCGCAGTATCTATAGCTATTTTCTGAATATCAAAAGCATATACTTGTTGATAATTATTAGCCAAAAAATAGGTATCAAAGCCATTGCCACAAGTAAAATCAATGGCAATGCTGCCATTAGTTTCTAATAATAAGTCATGTGTTAGTTCTGTTATTTTCTTCATGAGAGAATTATAACATAATTATCAAATACTATTTACATAATCACGATCTAGGAGTATTATTTATTTGCTAAATATTACTTCAGGGTTGAGTGTGATTCTCTACTGGCGGTATACTCCGCGAGCCTTATGGCATGAATCGGTGCGATTCCGATAGCAACAGTTATAGTCTGGATGGAAGAAGAAATAAAAAATTATTTTTGTTTTGATATATACACCTGAAGAATATTTTAGGTGTATTTTTATGTTTCGAGGATAAGTGGAAATCTTTACCGGTAGTGATAGTCTGCAAACGAGAAGTTGAGCATGTGAAATTCATGCACCGACAGTTATAGTCTGGATGGTAGAAAGAAGGAATTAAAATGAAATTAACAACGAAACAAATTACTACAATTGCAATCATGGGAGCTGTTAGTGCAGTGTTAATGATGTTTAGCTTTTCTTTGCCTTTTGCACCTGGCTTTTTAAAACTTGATGTATCTGATTTGCCTGTTATTATTTGTGGTTTCTTATTAGGTCCTGCTAGTGGTGCTATTACAGCATTTATTAAAATCATAATTAATTTATTATTAAATGGAACAGGTACGATGTTTGTTGGTGAAACTAGCAATTTAGTATTAACGATTGCCTATGTTTTACCTGCTGCTATTATTTATAAGAAGAATAAGAGTAAAACATCAGCAATCAAAGGTTTAGTTATTAGTACGATCGTTGTTAGTGTCTTAGCTTTAGCTTCTAATTACTTTGTAATGTTCCCATTATATGCTAAATTAATGGGTTTAAGCATGGACGCTATTGTTGGTATGGCTAGTAAAGTTAATCCTTTAGTAAATAATGTATTTACAATGTTTATCTTTGCATTATTACCATTTAACTTAGTTAAATATGGCTTAGTATCTGTAATATGTATCTTTACTTATAAACATTTAAGTCATTTGTTTAAGAAATAATTGATGCTTAGGCATCTTTTATTTTACAATTAAATAAAGGATGGTAATAAAATGAAAGTATTAATGATCAATGGTAGTCCTCATACTGATGGAAATACAGCTCTAGCTTTAAAAGAAATGGGAAAAGTATTTGCTGAAAATAATATTGATTATGAAATCGTAAATATTGGTACTAATGCAATTAGAGGATGTATTGCCTGTGGTACATGTCATACAAAAGGACAGTGTGTCTTTGATGATATGGTAAATGAAGTAAATGC
>JALEVB010000139.1 GCA_022780745.1 Erysipelotrichaceae bacterium | reverse complement strand
CTGGTAATAGCATTGGTGGTATGCTCATACCATTAATATCAAAAATCAAATAATCAGATCTAAGTCTAACAAAAACTCCCTTTACATATACGTAAAAGGAGTCTTTTTATTCAACATCAAAATCAAAATATGTATCAGGATATGGTTCATCTGCTAAAGTATAATGCCACCATTCAGTATCTAAAGCATTAAAACCATTACTAGTCATAAAATAATTAAGCATTTTACGATTATTATACTGTTCAACACTTATATTTTTACATGAAGGATGTGACATTTCAGAGAAATAATCAAATGGTGAACCCATATCTAATTCCTTACCACTTTTCATATCTACCAAAGTAACATCAACACTACTGCCTCTTGAATGACTAGATCTTTTCGCAATATATCCTAATTCAAATAATTTACTCTTATCTACATTAGGATAAAAGATATCTTTCATCTTGATATCATCAATATCTTTAGCCCATCTTACAAAATGATCTACACTTTTTGAAGGACGATAAGCATCATATACCTTCAAACAATAACCTTTTTTATTTAACTTTTCATTAACGATTTTTAAACTTTCTGCAGCTTCTTTAGTGAGTAAAGCCACAGGATACTTATACCCATCTATTCTTTTACCAACAAAATTATAAGTACTATAATATCTTATTTCTAAAATGATATTATCGATATAATCACTAATATTTACAAACTTATCTCTCATAACAAATACCTCGTATTTATTATAATACAAAAAAGACGATACTCTAAATTTAGAATATCGTCATAATTCTTTATGAATTTGTTATTTATTATTTACCAGCTTCAGCTAGAACTGTATTAGCAGCATTACGTCCTGAAACAAAGATTTCAACGATAGCATTACCACCTAAACGGTTACCACCATGGATACCACCAGTAACTTCACCAGCAGCATATAATCCAGGAATAGGATTTCCAGTAGTATCTAATACATGTCTTTCAGTATCAACAACGACACCACCCATTGTATGGTGAGTAGATGGAGCCATGATTCTAACTCTTAATTTTTCACCATCTAAGCTGTAGCTTCCATCTTCCTTAACTGTACCAACAGTTACAGTAGATTGATGTTTAGCAACACCATCACTTGGCTGTTCATTAGCAAGGATAGATTTGTCATAAGCTTCAATGTTAGCATAGATAGTATTAGGATCAGCCTTCATACCATATTGATCTAATAATTCTTGTAATTCATCTGGACTAGAGATGAAGTATACACGACCTTCAACATCATAATCACCAAGTTCAACTGGAGTTGTACCTTCATATTTATCATATGGATATGGATAAGTAATTGGAGTAGTAGCATTAGTGAATTCTAAGAATACACCTTGTGAACCATTTACTTCAATACCATTAGCAAATTCACCTAATGATAATACGTCACGTTCAGCAGATTCATCAACGAATCTAGCACCAGTAGTAGGGTTAATATAAACACCATATAAACCATTACCGAATGCTAAGTCACCATTATCTACCCAAGAAATTGGCATCATTTGAGTGAATCCTAAACCAGTTGTATCAGCACCAACTGCTTCAGCCATTTCAATACCAGAACCTTGTAATGAGCTTCTGTTAGTAGTTTGAGTATTAGCAGTGATATAAGAATCATCCCAATATTCATTTTCAGCAGCAACCATTGTAATATTAGCAGCATAACCACCAGTAGTTAAGATAACACCATCATTAGCATGTACAGTTACTTTAGTACCATCATACATCGTAGCATTAACACCAACAACTCTACCATCTTCAACGATTAAGCTTTCAGCAGTAGTACGAGTCATGATCTTGTTTTGACTAGCAGTAGAAGAAGTTTCTAAGATAGTAGTCTTAGTAGGTAAGAAGTAAGTACCCCAGTTACCAGCAGCTTCTTTAGTGCCATCACCATCGATATCACAACCTAAGTTAATATTTTCTCTATACCATAATGCACCAATTAATGTAATTTGAGCACCATCATTAAATACAGCACCTTGATCTTCTAACCAAGTCTTTAGATCATATCCTTCTTCACAGAATTGAGAAACTAAATCATAGTCACCATAGATCCAAGCAGTCTTATCATTATTCTGTCTTAAACCACCATAGTAAGTTTGGAAAATATGTAAGTTAACTGTAGAGAATAATGTTAGATCAGTTTCATCTGCACCAGCAGCGATCTTCTTGTCAGCCCAATCAACATAAGCTTGAATTTCTTTCTTTAAAGCTTGTAATGTTGGTAAATATTCAGCATGAACACCAGCTTGAGAAACTAAATCGATTTCTCCTGGAACATATTCTTTATCATCAAAATAATGATCATCAAATGGTTCTTCTGACCAGTTTAAAATTGTCTTTAATGTATCTAACTGACCATGAACAGCATGAACTTTGTTATAAGTATTTCCATCATAATCCCAAGTAGCTTCAGTAGCATCTGGATTAGCTGGATCCCATACTAAGTAATCCATAACAGCCTGGAACTGACCACCTGAAACAACAGTGTTACCACCGATTTCAGCATTTTGTTCAATTACTAATACTGTTTGTCCATTTTGAGCAGCCTGAGCAGCAGCACCCATACCAGCACCACCAGCACCAACAACTACAACATCATATGTTTCTTCAATATCAGCTTGTGCTTCATGAGCAACTGTATTGTTTTTGAATGTATCCATATTAGTAGCACCAGCTTGAGTAGCAGCATCATTTAAAGCTTCTTTAATAGCTCTACTTGTGAAAGTAGCACCAGATACCATATCAATACCAGAACCATTAGCTTCAATAGCATCAGGGATCATAATATCAAATGCAGGTGTACCAACATAAGCTGTTTCTACAGATGAATTGATCTGAATATCAGTAATTGCATCTTCAGAGAATGTAACATCTAAGCTAACAGGTCCATTATAACCTTCAGCAGTACCAGTATAAGTACCAGCAGTATAAGTTAATGCAGCATCATTAACAGTTGCATTACCCTTAGCAGCTTCGATTGCTTTACCAGCAGCTTCAATAACACCTTTAGATGTAACAGTAGCACCAGATACTGTATCAATATCAGCACTTTGTTTATCTAAAATAGCAGTAGCCAACTCTTCTAAATGAGAGCCACCAATTTCAGGAGTTTCGTCATTACCAGTTACTGTAACATCAGTAATCTTAGATTCATCAACTTTAATAGTTACACTAACTTTACCGCCGAAACCTTGAGCTTCTCCAGTATATTCACCTGGAGTATAAGTTCCTTCAGTTTTCTTTGAACAAGCTGTAGCACCAGCTAAGATCATCAAACTAGCAAGAACTAATTTCAATATTTTCTTCATATTTTTCCTCCGTTTGGTAATACTATAAACCTTAAAGTAACTTCAATGTCAATAAAATTGTGAATAATTTAACTTATTTTTAATATCGCATAAATACTGAAAAGCAACAATCATTTCGATTATTGCTTTCCAAGAAAATCAGAAAAATTATTTGCAGCTAGATGATAAACCTTAAAGTAGGTTTAAAGTCAATCGTTTTATAACATAATTGCTAAACCAAAACCATATACCGTTTTACCATCTTTTTCATAACAGACATAGACTCTACCAATTAGATCTGTTAGTTCTAGATTCAATTCTTTAATTTTCGTTAACAACGGCGTTAGATCACTCTTTTTGATTTGAAATGGATCTTCCATTTCAAATAGCTGTTCTAAAATATTACCTTCTCTTCTAACGCTGGCACTTGATATTTTAATATCCAGTAGATCTACACTCTCTTTAAGAATACCAATTCCAATAGACACATCAAGATCTTCACCGTCTGCTAGTATACTTTCTTTGGACACTTTGATACATGCATAACTATAAGGCATACTATTTACTAATATTTCAATATCTTTATAATGTTGTTTAGTTAATTTTATATTATTACCAAACGTCCATATCTCATATGGTTCACTTAAATAACGTATATGGATCTGATTAGGATCAATTCTAAACATTTCAGAGTAAGACTCTATCGTTCTAAGTCTCAACAATAACATTTCCTGTCGTTTGATTTCCTGTTTGGTTTTCTCGATATATTTTTCTATCCAAGAATTGATTTCTTCAATGTTTTCTTCTTTAGCATCAAAACATTCCTGAATACCCATACCATAACTTCTAAGCATCAGCGAACTATATACCTCTAAAGCATCTTCATTTTTAAAATCACGATAGTTATTCTTTTCTTGTCTATCACCTTTTATCAACCCAATATTTTCATAGTATCTGATCTTGCTTGTTGGTAGACCTAAACGTTTTGCAAAATTATTTATCTTCATTTTAGTATCCTTATATTATTTTGTTTCACGTGAAACATTTCTAAAGTGCAAAATAGGTAAGCTATTTGCTTACCTATTATTTTACAGGAGTTAGTAATTCTTTACCACCCATATATGGTCTTAAAACTTCAGGAACAGTAATTGTACCATCTGCATTATAGTTATTTTCAATCAATGCAATCAATCCGCGAGGAGAAGCAACTACCGTATTATTCAAAGTATGTAAGAAATAATTTCCATTCTCACCTTTTACTCTAATACCAAGTCTTCTTGCTTGAGCGTCACCTAAATTTGAACAAGAACATACTTCGAAATATTTTTGTTGTCTAGGAGACCAAGCTTCAATATCACAAGACTTAACTTTCAAATCAGCTAGATCACCTGAACAGCAATTCAATTGTCTTACAGGTATATTCATGTTTCTAAAGATATCAACTGAATATCTCCACATCTTTTCATACCATTCCATAGATTGCTCAGGTTCACAAAGAACGATCATTTCCTGTTTTTCAAACTGGTGAACACGATATAATCCTCTTTCCTCTAATCCGTGAGATCCACCCTCTTTTCTAAAGCATGGAGAATAAGATGTCATAGTAATAGGAAGATCTTGTTTCTTAACGATCTGATCTTTAAATTTACCAATCATTGAATGTTCACTAGTACCAATTAAATATAAATCTTCATTTTCAATCTTATACATCATTGCTTCCATTTCTGGGAATGACATAACACCAGTAACAACATTTGCATGAATCATAAATGGCGGAATTGCATATGTGAATCCCTGGTTGATCATATAATCTCTTCCGTATGCGATCATTGCTTCATGTAGTCTAGCAATATCACCTAATAAATAATAGAAACCTTGTCCACTTGTTCTTCCTGCAGCATCCTTATCCAATCCATTGAATGATGCAATGATATCAGCATGATAAGGAATCTCAAAATCAGGAATAACTGGTTCACCATATCTAGCTACTTCAACATTTTCACTATCATCTTTACCAATAGGAACACTTGGATCAATGATATTAGGGATTGACATCATACGTGTTTTGATTTCTTCTTGTAACTTTGGTTCTTTTTCTTCAAGTTCAACTAATTCCTTTGCAATCTCAGCTACACGTTTCTTTGCATTTTCTGCTTCTTCTTTTAAGCCTTTACCCATAAACATACCAATTTGTTTTGATATTTTATTCTTTTCAGCTCTTAATTCATCACCTTTAGCTTTAGAAGCTCTGAATTCTTTATCTAATTCAATTACTTCATCAACTAACACTAATTTTTCATCCTGGAACTTTTTCTTAATATTCTCTTTTACTAATTCAGGATTTTCTCTTACTAATTTAATATCTATCATATTTTCCTCCAATAAAATAAAAAGATATCTATCCACCAAGGGACGATATCTCGCGTTGCCACCCTAATTATTAAAATGTTTCACGTGAAACATTTTAATCACCTCAAACAATAACGGCTGTTACCGGGAATTATTAATTCCACTCCGAGATAGATTTCAATTACTAGCTTAATCATTTACACCAACCATGATCTCTCTAAAAAACATCATAATCTACTTAGTCTCATCAACGTTTTACATGCTTTATTTAACCATTCTAAAATATATTTGTCAAGCCATTAAAATACATAGATTAGTGTTATAATTAAATAGAAAAGGAAACAACTATGAAAAGATTATTTATACTAATATTATCAATCATTTTACTATGTAGCTGTGGTAAAAAAGAAGAAATTGAATATGATCAATTTGGTAATGCTGTAACAGCTGACCCTGTAAGCAATGAAGAAAAAATAATAAAAATCATTAATCAGGTAATTACTGATTATAACGAAAATAACATTGATTCCAAACAAAGAGAATGGAATGTTATCCTACCTAGCAAACCATTAGATGTTGATGAAATACCATTGGTGGATAATATAAATCAGTTAACTAAAACTGAAGATAATACCACCAACGCCGATTATATCTATTTATATGATATTGGTAATTATCAGATGAAGTTTAAATTATATTCTCCATTTAATGAATTCTACTTGGATGGAGATTTAGCTTTTTTAACTGATATTGATAAAGTAACAAAAGATAATA
>JALEVB010000128.1 GCA_022780745.1 Erysipelotrichaceae bacterium | reverse complement strand
TAGTGATGCTGGATATCCTTTGATCAATGATCCAGGACAAAGAGTAGTTAGTGAAGCTGTTGATAAAGGTTTTAATGTTGTTAGTATTAGTGGATGTAATGCGATGTTAAATGGATTAGTAGCTTCGGGTTTGATCGTGCAGCCTTTTATCTTTATTGGTTTTTTACCTAGTGGTAATACTGATTGTTTAAAGAAGTTAGAAGAATATAAGAAATATCCGATGACGATGGTTTTTTATGAAGCTCCTCATCGTATTAAAAGAATGATGGAAAACTGTTTACAAATACTTGGTGATAGAAAGTGTTGTATTGCTAGAGAGCTTACTAAACTGCATGAAGAGTATATTAGAGGTACGATCAGTGAAGTAATTGAAGTGCTTGATGATATCAAGGGAGAAATGGTTGTTATTGTTGAGGGTAATAATGAGATAGATACGGTTAGTGATGATGATATCATCACTAAAGTTAATGAACTTGTTAGTATTAATGTTTCTAAAAAGGATGCGATCAAGAGAGTTGCTAAGGAACTTAATATTAATAAGAATTATGTTTATGATTTAGTTAATAAGGTAAGTAATAATGGTTAGTGTTGTTTTGGTTAGTGTTGCAGTAATACCGGCTTTATATCTGATATTACAGGTTAGAAAATATGATAGATTGGAAAAGGAACCTGTTGGGTTAATTGTTTCTATTGTGATATTGGGTATGCTTAGTACTTTTATTGCGATGTTTTTAGAACTTGTTTTAGAGTTTTTGTTAGCTTATTTTGTTTCTTATTATTCGCCTTTATATAATATTATTTTATATTTTATCGTGGTTGCGTTAAGTGAAGAATGGGTAAAGTATCTAATGCTTAAACTTAGAACATGGAAGTCTAGAGCTTTTAACTGTT
Source organism: Erysipelotrichaceae bacterium (assembly GCA_022780745.1). Classification (GTDB taxonomy): domain Bacteria; phylum Bacillota_I; class Bacilli_A; order Erysipelotrichales; family Erysipelotrichaceae; genus JALEVB01. The sequence goes on along the minus strand of JALEVB010000128.1, from coordinate 1,807 downwards.
CGTTTGATGGTATTGTTTATGCTGTTAGTGTTTCTTTGGGCTTTGCTTTGTTTGAGAATATCATGTATGTGACTAATTACGGGCTTTCTACAGGACTTATTAGAGCAGTGACAGCTATACCTGGTCATGCCTGTTTTGGAGTTTATATGGGCTTTTATTATGGTCTGGCTAAATATTTTGATATACATAATGATAAGGTCAATAGTAAGAAGTATTTACGATATAGTATATGGATCCCAGTGTTATTACATGGCTTATATGATTATATCGCCAGTGCACCAGGATATATATCATTAGTAGTATTTGTTATCTTTATTGCAATAATGTTCAAAAGTACACTTAATATGGTAAAAAGATTAGCTAACAATGATAGATATATTGATTAATATAAAAAAATAATGATATATTTATCATTATTTTTTTAAATATGTTTCTAACATCCAAATTAGATATAGTGGAATACTAAATGTTTTTGTATTCTCCACATTGTTTATTCCCATATTTTTCATAGAAAATTTCAAACCAATTTCTGGATTATATCTTTTACAAAATAAACTATAACTTTTAGCTCTAGTGTGAATGTCAGCTTTGGCCTCTACAGGAATAATTTTATCTTCATATTCAAATATAAAGTCTAACTCTGCTGTGTTTTGTGAATTCCAATAATATGGATGTAATTTTAACTTGATTAATTCAGTTAAAACATAATTTTCTGTAAATGGGCCTTTAAAATTTTGGTATAAGGCAGCATCTTCTAATACTATTTTATATGAAATACCTGATTTCTTTCTTAATAATCCGACATCAGACATATACACTTTAAAGAAAGTTGCATCAGCATAAAATGATAAAGGCATCATTGGGTTTTTTACTAGTTCAAGCTTATGAATTAATCCAGCATTAACTAACCATTCTAATGCATCTTCTAATTCAGCAGATCTCTTACCAGCTTTAACATGTGAGAATACAAATTTATTATTATCTTTAGCTAATTGCTTAGGTATCGAATCCCATATCCATCCTAATTTAGGAATATCGTTAATTGGCGCATGTTTTGAAAAATCATTACTATAGTCTAATAAGATATTGTCTAATATTTTATCTACAGCATCAAAATTATGAGTACTTACCCATTTCAAAACTGCTTCAGGCATGCCACCAACAATATAATAGTATTTTAATTCTTTTTCTAGTGTTGATGTATAAAACAAAGGTAAGTTCTTATCAGGTGGATATTTTTGCACGGCTTTATAAATATCTTCGTAACCATCAGCTCTTAAGAATTCACTAAAAGACATTGGATACATCTGCATTCGATCAATTTTACCAACGGGAAAAGAAATATTTTCATGTTTAATGGCTACGCCTAGTAATGAACCTGCACAAATAAGGTGTAGATCACGCTTGTTTTCACAGAAATATTTTAGTGATGTAATAGCTTTAGGACAGGCTTGAATTTCATCGAAAATTACTAGTGTTTTTCCAACAATTATTTCTTTGCCGTGGATAATACTTAATTCTTCAATAATTCTATCAACATTTAAGTCATATTCAAACAGCGATGAAAGCAATTGATTTTCTTCAAAGACAAAATAAGCAACATCTTCAAAGTATCTTTGCCCAAAAGTATTCATGGCCCAGGTTTTTCCACATTGTCTTACACCTGTTAATAATAGTGGTTTTCTATCAGTTGAGTTTTTCCATTCAACTAACTGATTGATGATGTCTCGTTCCATATCATTTCTCCTTTCGCTATTAATGACAATTTGATTTTAACATAATTATTGCGTTTTTCATATGAAAAATG
>JALEVB010000102.1 GCA_022780745.1 Erysipelotrichaceae bacterium | reverse complement strand
TTCTTAATGGTATTAGTTATTTGTTATCAGCTTTTACAGAAGTTTTTATTAAAGTTCCTAGAAGTGTTCAGCAGGGTAATAAGGTTACTATTTCTTCTATGCTAAATGATTTATTAACAGGTATGAAAGCGATAGTTAGTGATAGGTTTTTAAGGATGTTTGTTAGCTTTGCTTTGTTAATTAATTTTCTTTGTTATGGACCTATTACATTGATGTTGCCTTTTGTTTTAAATAAGGGTTTTAGTATTGATTATTATGGGCTTTTGATGGCTATTGAGACTTGTGGATCATTGCTTTGTGTTTTGGGTCTAAGCGTTATTAAACTTAATCCTAGACAAAGATATTTTTTAATGACTTTTGGTTTTATATCTTGTGCTGTTATCTATTTATTTGCTTATTTAAGTAATAGTATGATATTTATGGCTATAGCTTTTTTTGTTGCCTGTTTTATGAATACGCTTGGTAATTCGATCTTTAATGCCAGTATGATGCTGGCTTTGCCAGATACTAATAGAGGGGCTATTCTTGGTTTTATTCAGTCTAGTTCAATGGGTGGATGTGCGATTTCTAGTGTGGTATTTGGAGTATTATGTGATATATTTATTATGAAATATGTCTTTGTTGCAGGATTGATCGTTTCGGTTATTCCAATGTGTTATTTTTGCTTCAATAGTGCAACTAAAGAATTTATAGAAAGTCATTAGCTATGAGTTATTGTATTAAATGTGGAAGAAAATTAGTAGATAGATATCTGGAAAATGAGGGTGTGATACCATATTGTGAAAACTGTAAAGAATATCGTTTTAAGATGTATAATGTTGCAATCAGTATGATCGTCATTGCACCTAATAATAAGATATTATTAATTAAACAGTATCATAAGAATGATTATATTCTGGTAGCTGGATATGTTAATTATAGTGAAAGTATTGAGAGTGCTTTGAAAAGAGAATTAAAAGAGGAAACTGATCTGGAATTGGTTAGCTATAAATTTAATAAGAGTCAGTATTATGAACCTAGCAATACTTTAATGGTTAATTTTATTTGTTATACTTCAGATGATAATGTTCATAATAATTATGAAATCGATAGTTATCAATGGTTTTATCCTGATGATGCTTTAGTTAATATCAAGCCTAATAGTTTAGCTAAACAGTTTTTAGCACATTATTTGGCAAATAAAATTTAGAAAAAATTAATATTTGCTTTATTGCTTAAAAGTTATGCTTATAGCATAATTTTTTTATAAAGCAAAATAGTCATTATGATTTTTTTGTATAATATGTATTTTTTATAAAAGATAATTACGATAAAAGGTGTACAATTATAACTGGTTTTTGGAAAGGAAAGAACAATGAAAATATTCTTATATTTTGAAAGTGAAGAGTTAATTAAGACTTCTGGTATTGGTAGGGCAATGAAACATCAGCAGGCTGCTTTAGCTTCACAAGGTATTGAATATACCTGTGATCCTTATTGTGAAGATTATGATATTTTACATATTAATACTTATGGATTGACTAGTGAGTCTATTATTAAACATGCTAGAAAGCTTGGCAAGAAGGTTATTAGTCATGCTCATAGTACGGAAGAAGATTTTAAAAATAGTTTTGTTTTGTCTAATCAGATTGCTCCAATTTTTAAAAAAAGAATTGTTAGTGTTTATACAATGGCTGATGCAATCATTACGCCTACACCATATTCTAAGAAGTTACTAGAGAGTTATGGTATTGAGTTACCAATTTATCCTATTAGTAATGGTATTGATATTAATAGATATGCCTATGATGAGGAGAAAGTCAAAGCTTATCGAAGGTATTTTGGTATCCAGGAAGGTGAAAAAGTTATTATTTCCGTAGGTTTGTATTTTGAAAGAAAAGGTATTTTGGATTTTGTAGAGGTTGCTAAGGCTTTGCCAGATTATAAGTTTATCTGGTTTGGTTATACACCTTTGGTTTCTATACCTAAAGAAGTTAGGGATGTGATCAATGATCATCCTAATAATGTTTATTTTCCTGGCTATGTTAAAGGACCGATCATTGAAGGTGCATATTTAGATTGTGACTGTTTCTTTTTTGCTTCATATGAGGAGACGGAAGGTATCGTTGTATTAGAGGCTTTGGCTAGTAAGGCTAATGTTTTGGTTCGTGATATTGGAGTTTTTGATCCATGGCTGATTGATAAGCAAGATTGTTATAAAGCTAATAGTAATGAAGAATTTATTAGGTACATCGATGATATTGTTAATAAAAGAATAGCTAGTACTAAAGAAAATGGTTATAATGTAGCTAAAAGTAGAGATATTTCTAAAATTGGTGAACAATTGAAGGAAGTATATACAAAAGTATTGGAAGGCTAGTTTATGGAATTTGATTTAAGTAAAAAACATTGTTTCTATTTTAATGAAATCAGTAAGATACCTCATGGGTCAAGAAATGAGAGCAGGATTGCTGATTATATCGTTGAGTTTGCTAAAGAACATAATTTAGCTTATAAAAGAGATGATGTTGATAATGTTATTATTTTTAAAGAGGCTAGTAAGTCTAAAGAGAATGATGAAGCTTTGATCTTACAGGCACATATCGATATGGTTTGTGAGAAGAATAATGATGTTGAATTTGATTTTGAAAAAGATAGTTTGAATTTATATGTTGAAGATGGTTATTTAAAAGCTAAGGGTACTACATTGGGTGCTGATGATGGAACGGGAGTTAGCTACATGCTTGCTATTTTGGATGATGATTCCTTGGTTCATCCTAAGCTTGAGTGTATTTTTACTACGATGGAAGAGATTGGACTTCTTGGTGCTGCTAATCTTAAGAAGGAAGATATCATTGCTTCAAGAATGATAAATCTTGATGGTGGTGGTGAGGTTAATACTTGTATTAGCAGCAGTGGTGGCAGAAGGTGTGTTGTTAGTATTAGTACTGCTTATGAAGCAAATAGTTTAAATTGTTATCGTTTAGCTATTAGTGGTTTAAAGGGTGGTCATAGTGGTGGCCTTATTAGTAAGAATCGTGGAAATAGTAATGTTTTAGCTAGTAAGATCTTGAATGGTTTGAAGGATCATGATCTTCATCTTATTAGTTTTAATGGTGGTTTAAAGGAAAATGCTATCCCTCGTGAGGCTGTTATTGAGTTTAGTAGTAGTTTTAGTTTGGATGATTTGAATTTGGCTTTAGAGCCTTTAAAATGTGGAATTTTAGAGATGTTAAATGAGAGTGATAATGGTTTTGATGTAAAACTAGAACCGATAGCAATGATTGATAAAGCAATGACTATTGAAAGTACTAATAATGTTATTAATTTTATCTATTTAAGTCCTAATGGCTTTATTGCTCCTAGTATGGCAATAGAAGGTTTAACATTAGCTAGTTTGAATATGGGAGTAGTAAGAACATTTGAAGATAAAGTAAACTGTTATTTTGCTATTCGTTCACCATTATTAGGATATAAAGATGATATCTATAATAAGATAGCTTTATTGGCATCTATTTGTAATGGAACAATTAAAAAAGATGCTGATTATCCAGGATGGCCATATAAAGAAAAGAGCAAACTAAGAGAGTTATTAACTAGTATTCTAAAAGAAAAAGGAATAGAACTAAAATGTCAGGCAATTCATGGAGGTTTAGAATGTGGTCACTTTGTAGCTATGAATCCTGATATGGATATTATTACCTATGGTCCAAAATCATTTAATGCTCATACTCCAGATGAAATGCTAGATCTAGCTAGCTTTGATCGTTCATTTGAAGTATTAAAACAGATCATAAGGAAGTGTTAGTATGATTAGAAGAGCAAGAGTTAGTGATATTGAACGTTTAGATCATATTCTATTTCAGGTACAAGATGTCCATGCTAATGGAAGACCAGATATCTTTATAAAAGGGGCAAAGAAATATAATGATGAACAGTTAACAGCCATTATCAATGATGATCAAAGACCGATATTTGTCTATACTGATGATAATGATATGGTATTAGGTTATGCATTTTGTATCTATGAATATGTTGAAAACAATAGTATGCATAAAATGAAGACTTTATATATTGATGATCTATGTGTTGATGAAAACTATCGTCGTCGACATATTGCCACTGATCTATATCATTATGTATTACAGGAAGCATCAAATAATGACTGTTATCGTGTGACATTGAATGTCTGGTGCTTGAATGGATCAGCAATGAAGTTTTATGAAAAAATGGGGATGAATAAGTTAAAAATCGTTATGGAGCAAATTGTTTAATAAGAAAGTGTTTCTTAAGATTTTATTAAAAAAATGTGCAAGACTTTTAATAAGATGCTAGAAACGGTATAATAACCATATGAAAAAAATAAAAAAACTATTCAGTAATTATCTATTTAATATTTTATTAGTATTTTCTTTGACCATCTTTGTCTTATGGTTTTCACTAAAGGATAATTTTGATGAAATTGTTTTGTTGATAAAGAATATTGATCATACATATTTATTATTACTGGTAATAGTGGTTTTAGCTATTCAGTTTTTTATCGGTATGGCATTGACATTATTAACAAAAATATCTAACCCACATTATAAACTAATACACGGAATTCAAAATGGACTAGTAGCTAGTTTTTTTCATGGTGTTACGCCTGGTTCATCTGGTGGACAGGTAGCCCAGGTTTATATTTTCAAGAAACAGAATGTCGATATTAGTGATGCTGCTAGTGTATTATGGATGGATTTTATCATTTATCAGTCAACCATGGTCGTTGTGGTTTTTGTATTGCTTATTACTAAACTTAGCTATTTTATGGCTTATTTTTCTAATCTATTGATATTGGTTATTTTAGGATTTATTATTAGCAGTGGAATCATTGTTAGTTTATGGGCATTGGTTAAATTTGATAAGATATATCATTTTATAACTACCAAGGGGATAGAAATATGTCATCGATTGCATCTGATCAATGATAAGCAAAATACCATCGATACATTAAATAAACAGTTAAAGCGTTTTGATAACGAAACTAAAAAGCTAAAAGCTAATAAGATCGTAATTATAGAAGTAATAATCTGTAATATCATTCGTTTATTACTTTATTATAGTATCCCTTTTATTTGTCTTAAAGCCTTGGGTATTGATATCAAAGCTATCGAATTAGTAAAAGTAATGGCAATGAGTTCATATATTAGTATGATCAATTGCTTCATACCAATTCCTGGAGCAAGCGGAGGTACGGAAGCTACCTATGTTATTATGTTTTCTAAGATATTTGGTAAGGTAGCGGCTAGCAGTTCCATGTTATTATGGCGTTTTATGTCATATTATTTTGTAATGATAATTGGTGGTTTAACATTTTTGTATGTTAAAATAGTTAGTAGTAAAAAGTGAAAGAGGATAAGATATGCGTATTGGTTTATTTTCAGATACTTATTTACCAGAAGTAAATGGAGTTGCAACATCTACAGCGACACTAAAAAATGAATTAGAGAAACATGGACATACTGTCTATGTTGTAACAACTAAAGTTGGATTAGGAAAGTATGAGTGGGAAGATAATATATTAAGATTAGCTGGTATTGAGCTAAAGTTTTTATATGGCTATAGTTTGACTAGTCCTATTCATCTTAATGCTTATAATGAAATAAAGAAACTTGATCTGGATCTGATCCATGTTCAAACTGAATTTGGAGTAGGTATATTTGCATATATTTGTGCTGCTAGTTTAAATATTCCTATCGTTAGTACTTATCATACAACATATGAGGATTATACTCATTATGTCAATTTTATTAATTCTAAAACAGTTGATAAGGCAGCTAAAAATCTAGTAGCGAAATTAAGTAAACTATATGGGGATAATTCTACACAGGTTATTACCCCAAGTGAAAAGACTAAACAGATGTTATTGGGATATGGAGTTAAAAGTGATATCTATGTTGTACCAACAGGATTAGATATTAAAAGATTTGACCCAGCTATTACCAGCGAACAAAGAAAACAAGAACTTAGAGCTAGTATGAATATCGCTATGGATGACTGTTTGATCGTTTTTGTAGGCAGAATAGCTGAGGAAAAGAGTATTGATATTGTTATTAAGGCTTTTAGTTATTTAAAGGGTGTTAATGATAAGATCAAATTAGTTATCGTTGGTGGAGGACCACAGGTTGAACAATTGCAGCAGTTAGCTAAGGAACTTGATGTAAGTGATAGAGTTATCTTTGCTGGTAAAAAACCACAAAGTGAAGTACCAGCATATTATCATTTTGCGGATGCTTTTGTTAGTGCTAGCTTAACAGAAACTCAAGGTATGACTTATGTTGAAGCTTTAGCTAGTGGTCTAATGGTTTTTGCCAGATATGATAAAGTACTAGATGATTTATTAATTGATGGTCAAACTGGTTACTTCTTTGAAGATAGTAAAGATCTAGCTGACAAGTTAGATGCTTTTAGTCGTTTTAGTAAAGAAGAAAAGATCAATAGACGTACTATGTGTATTGAACAGGCTAAGCCATATGATCAGGATATCTTCTATGAAAAGATCATGCAAGTATATCAAAAGGCTATAGCTAGCTATAATGATCTATATCTTGTTGATAAGATCAAGACGAAAGAAGAATATGTTGAATTATATCTACTTAAGCAGGATGAAGAAAAGAAGATCATCGTTTCTTTTGATACTTACTTTAATAAGGGAATCAGAAAGGGTTCTAAGCTTAATATTAAACAGATAGAAGAACTTGAACATGAACAGACTAAGGTCAAAGCTTATATTGACTGTGTCAAAATGATATCACGTAAAGATCGTACAACCAAAGAGATATATGACTGGTTAACTAATGAAACTCAATGTGATATTGAAACCATTAATGAAATCGTTGATGAACTAGAAAAGAAGAATTATATCAATGATTATACCTATACTCAAAATACGATCTATAATATGAAAATGACCTTACAGGGAGAAAATAAGATCATTAAGCATTTAAAGAAAAAAGGTATACCATATGAAATGATCGAGAAACTATTGCAGGATAGTTCACAGGATGAGGAACTAGATCATGCAATTAAATATGCTGAAAAGATTCAGGATACCATTAATGGCAAGTCATTAAAGATGAAACAGAAACTAATATATCAGAAACTATTAGTTAGAGGCTTTAGTAATGATATAATCAATGAAGTATTAAATAAAATGAACTTTTCAGATGATGAAAACAATGAGATCAATAATCTAAAAGCCTGTGCCTATAAAGCAAGAAGAAAATATGAAAATAAAGCTAATAGTAATGCTAGTTTGCGTAATAGTATCTTTAAGTATTGTATTGGACAGGGATATAGTTATGAAGATGTTTATGCAGTACTAGATGAAATGGAATGGGATGATGATAATGATAAGTGAATTTAAGAATAAAGATCGTATCAATACCAGTTTATTAGTAAAAAATGTTGTAAATGGTGTTACTTCCAAGGGAAGCAAATATCTATCTATTACTTTACAGGATAAAAGTGGTACGATCGAAGGAAAATATTGGGATGTTAGTGATAGTCAGTCAGAGCTGATCAAAGCTGGTCATGTCTATCAGTTTCAAGCTGAAGTGTTAGAATATAATAAGGCTTTACAGCTAAGAGTAAATAAAGCTATAGCTATCGAAGAAAATAGTATTAATTATGATGATTATTTAATTAGTTCTACTGTTCCTGCGGATGTTTTAAAACAAAAGATAGAAGATGCGATAGCTTCAATAACCAATCCTAATTATCAGAAATTAGTTTCGGTTATTTATCAGACTATTGGTGAAGAATTTTATAAATATCCGGCAGCTGCCAAGATCCATCATTCATTTATTGGTGGCTTAGCTACACATATTACAGGAATGGTAGATGTTGCCAATAGTTTATGTAAGTTATATCCAACTTTAAATCGTGATCTTTTGATCAGTGGTATCTTGGTTCATGATATTGGCAAAATGGTAGAGTTAAGTGGACCAGTTACTACCGAATATACCTTAGAGGGAAAGCTGTTAGGTCATATATCGATCATGCAGGCTTGTGTGATGGAATGTGCCAAGAGTTTGGATATGTTAAAATGTGAAGAAACTATTCTTTTAAGACATATGGTTTTATCGCATCATGGTCATTATGAATATGGATCGCCAGTATTGCCAATGCTTAAAGAGGCGGAAGTATTATATCTGATCGATAATCTGGATGCTAGGATCAATACCTTAGATAGTGCTTTGGCACAGATTAAACCAGGTGAATTTACACCAAAATTATTTGCTTTAGAAAATAGACAGTTCTATAAACCAAAAAATAGCGATTAATCGCTATTTTTCTTGTATAATAACTATATGTTTATTATTGATATTTATGTTGAGCATTCAAATTTAAAACTAGATAAAACCTATACTTATTTGTCTAATGAAAAAGTAGATAAAGGGTGTAGGGTTTTTGTTGACTTTAATCATCGCAAGATCTTAGGTTTATGTGCAAATTGTCAGTATTGTGATGATAGTGAAGATGTATTGAATGCAAAATATGGCTATAAATTAAAATATATTGAGGAAATAATAGATGATAAGCCTTTATTAAATGAAGAATTATATCAGTTAGGGCTTAATATGGCTTATAAAAGTGTTAGTCCAGTTATTTCTTGTTTTAATGCTATGCTGCCTAGCGTATTAAAATCTAAAAGCAATAATAGTAAGATCAAAAAAGAAAAAAGAGTAAGAATATGTAAGATAGCCAATGATCTAACAGCTAAGCAGCAAAAAGCTTATGATCATCTGTTAGCTAATCATGATATTTCTTATCATGATTATCTATTATTATTCAAAAGTGCTGGTAAAAAACTAATTAGTGATGGATATGTAGAAATATATGAAATTGAAAAGGCTTATATAGCTAAAGATCTTGATACTAAAGAAGTTGATGTTTTAACAGATGAACAGCTTGATGCCTATCATAAGATCTTAAATACTGATAAAACTGTTAGTTTATTACATGGTGTTACCGGCAGTGGCAAGACTAGTATTTTTATTGCGCTATCATTATATATGCTTAAAAATAATAAGCAGGTCATTATCTTAGTGCCAGAGATCAGCTTAACAACGATGATGATCGATCGCTTTATTAAGATCTTTAATGATAATGTGGCTATCTATCATTCTGGCTTAAATGCTCAAGAAAAATATGAACAATATCAAAGGGTAAAAAAGCATGAGGTTAATATTGTTGTGGGGACTAGAAGTGCTGTTTTTATGCCTTTTGATAATCTTGGATTAATTATTATTGATGAGGAACATGATGAAAGCTATAAACAGGATAGTATACCTTGTTATGATGCCAAAGATATTGCTACTGATAGAGCTAAATATCATAATGCTAAATTATTATTAGCTTCAGCTACACCTAGTTTAGATAGTTATGCTAGAGCTATCAAACATAATTATGAATTGGTTACTTTGAATAAGCGTTATAATTCTAGCTTGCCTATGATCGAAGTTGTTGATATGAAAAATAGTAGTAGTGATGATATGATCATTTCTGATAAGCTTGTAAATAGCTTATCAGAAACGATAAATAGAGGTAAACAGGCTATTATTTTAATTAATAGAAGAGGTTATAGCAATATCTTAAAATGTAAAAGCTGTAATGAAGCATTAACTTGTAACCATTGTGATCTTACACTTAGCTATCATGCAGATATTAAGGCAATGATGTGTCATACATGTGGCAAAATATATCCTATACCTTCATTGTGTCCTTCATGTAAAAGTAATAGTGGTTATGCCAGCTTTGGTTATGGTTCACAAAGGGTTCAGCAGTCGATATGTGAACATGTTAAGGGTGCTAAAATCATTCGTATGGATAGGGATACGACTATGACTAAGGATGCTCATAGTAAGATCTTAAATGCTTTTAATAATAAAGAGGCTAATATCTTATTGGGTACGCAGATGATCGCTAAAGGTCTGGATTATCCTGATGTTGAACTGGTTGGTATTATCAATGGTGATGAAGGTTTAAAAAGAAGTGATTATAAGAGTGTTGAATTGTGTTTTGATCTATTAGTGCAGGCTAGCGGTAGAAGTGGTAGAAAAAATGAGGGTAAAGTTATCCTTCAGGTTTTTGATCAGGATCATTATGCTATCAAATGTGCTATTGATCAGGATTATGTTTCTTTCTTTAAACAGGAAATGAAATTTAGACATGCTGCTAATTATCCTCCTTATACTTATATGATCAATATCCTGATCACTCATAAAAAAGAAAAGATAGCTTTTGATACCGCCAATTTATTTAGAAGTTATCTTGATTGTGACTGTAAGATATTGGGTCCTGCTAAATTGTTGAAGGTAAAGGATGATCATCGTTTTCGTCTTGTTTTAATGGGTAAAGATAAAATTAAGATGATCGATAGTATTCATCATGCTTTGGATATGATGAAAGGTAATAGGCTTGTTGCGAATATAAAGGTAGATGTAAATGGGTAAGAATGTTAGAGCTTGTGTTTTGAATTGTTTAGATAAAATTATTAATGATAAGGCTTATAGTAATATCGTATTACAAAATGATCTTGATGGTCTTTCTAGTGCAGATAAAAGACTGGCTACAACGATCATCTATGGTACTTTACAGAATTATCGTTTGTTAAGGTATCAATGGGCACATTTGGTTAAGAAGATGCCAGGTAAGCGTATTGGAATTTTGATCGATATGAGTGTTTATCAGTTATTGATGATGGATAAGATACCTTCTTATGCCATTGTTAATGAGGCTAATTTATTGGCTGGTAAGTATAAATCTTTTGTTAATGCTATCTTGCATAAGGTTATGGAACAGGGTTTGGTCTATGGTAGTGATGATGTTAATTTGTCTGTTGAAAAATGGCTGTATGAGATGTTTTTAGCTCATTATGGCAAGGATAAGGCTAATAGTATACTTAAGTCTTATCTTGATAAAGCTATTTTATATGGGCGTATTAATAGCCTTGTTTGTACAAAGGATGATTTTAAAGATCAAAAGTTTATTGATGATAAGATGTTTATTGTTACTAATGATCTATTAAATAGTGAAATGTTTAAAAAAGGAATGTTTGTTATTCAGGATAAGGGTGGTTCTAAGATCATTGATAGCTTGGATCTTAAAGAAGGAATGCAGGTTTTAGATCTTTGCAGTGCTCCGGGAACTAAGGCTTGTCAAATGGCTATGATCATGAATGATAAAGGTCATATCGATGCTTTTGATCTATATGAGTCAAGATTATCTTTGATCAAAGAGAATATCAGTAAGCTTAACATCCATATCATTGATACTAAAGTAAATGATGCCAGCATTGAAGTGCAAGAGTTATTTGATAAATATGATCGTATTTTAGTAGATGCTCCATGTTCTGGCTTAGGAGTATTAAGAAGAAAACCAGATATAAAATTGAATATTCAACCAGAAGATCTTGATAATATCATTACTTTACAAAAGCAGATATTGAATAATGCTGCCAAATATTTAAAAGTTAATGGTATCATGGTTTATAGTACCTGTACTTTAAATAAGAAAGAAAATGAAAGACAAATAATTAGCTTTTTAAAGCAGCATCCTAATTATCAGTTGCTTGAAGAAAAAACCATTTTCCCTGATGAAGAGAATTGTGATGGATTTTATCATGCCAAACTAGTTAGAATATTATAATTGTGTTAGAATGATTAAGGTGAAATTGATGAAGACTATATATGATTTTAATTATGAACAATTGCAGATGGAATTCGCAAAGTTCAATTATAAAAAATATCGCAGTGATCAAACTTTTAAATGGTTATATCGAAAAAGAGCATTAAGTTTTGATAATATGAGTGATCTTCCTAAAGAGATGATTCAAAATTTAAAAGATAATTATTGCATTATGCCTTTAGAAGTAGTTGAAAAACAGGTGGCTTTAGATAAAACAGCCAAGTATTTATTTAAACTTCAGGATGGAGCATTAGTAGAAACGGTACTAATGCATTTTGATTTTGGTCATAGTATCTGTGTTAGTTCCCAGGTAGGATGCAATATGGGATGCAAGTTTTGTGCATCTGGCTTATTAAAAAAACAAAGAGATCTAACTGCTGGTGAAATGGTAGCTCAGGTATTATATATTCAAAAAGAATTAGATGAAGATGAGCAAAGAGTTAATAATATCGTTATTATGGGCTGTGGTGAGCCTTTTGATAATTATGATAATGTTTTAAATTTCTGTAAGATCATTAATCATGATCTGGGATTAGCTATTGGAGCTAGACATATTACGATATCTACTTGTGGTCTTGTAGATAAGATCAAAAGATTTGCACTAGAAAAATGTCAGTATAATCTGGCAATAAGTTTACATGCTCCAAATAATGAATTAAGAGATCAGATCATGCCTGTTAATCATGCTTATAAGATCGAAGAATTAATGGATGCTTTAAAATATTATAGCAGTTTAAATAATCGTAAGCTGACATTTGAATACATCTTACTAAAGGATGTTAATGATTCAGATGCTTGTGCAAAACAGCTAGCTCAATTATTAAAAGGTATGAATGCTTATGTTAATCTGATTCCTTATAATCAGGTAGATGAGCATGGTTTTAAGGGCTGTGATGAAAAACAGGTATTACATTTTTATGATGTTATTATGAAAAATGGTGTTAAAGCTACCATTAGAGCTAAACATGGTGATGATATCGATGCAGCATGCGGACAATTGAGGGCTAAGAAGGCTAAATTATTATGAAATGTTATGGAGTTACAGATAAGGGATTAGTGCGTAAACAGAATCAGGATAGCTATATTATAGCTACTAATGAAGTTAATGACTGTTTAGCATTGGTCTGTGATGGTATAGGTGGAGCTAATGGTGGAGAGATAGCCAGCAAGATGGCTATTGATTATTTCAGCATGGTTTTTAGTGAGCATAAAGGCTTTAAGGACATTGATGATGCTGTTAGCTATCTTCGCTACCATATCATAAAATGTAACGAAAGAATTTATAAAAAAGCTACTAATGAACTAAAGTATAAAGGTATGGGTACGACTCTTAGTGGTATCCTGATTAGTTCTGTTGGTAAAGTTATAATTAATATTGGTGATAGCAGAGTATATGGCATTAATGAGAATAAAGAATTTCTGCAGTTAAGTGAGGATCATACTTTAGTAAATGATATGCTAAAACATCATGAGATCACTTATGAACAGGCTTTGAATCATCCTAAGAAAAATGTATTAACTAATGCCATGGGAGTATGGAATAGTGTTAAAATCGATCTTATTCCTTATCCTGATGTGTTAAATAGTATTTTAATATGTTCAGATGGTTTACATGGTTATGTTGCAAAAGAAGTAATTGAAGAGGTTATGAAAACTAATACTTTAACTGCAACTTTGAAAATGCGTAAACTGCTTAATTTATCGTTAAGAGTTGGTGGCTATGATAATATTACGATCATTTTAATTGAATTAGAGAAAGGTGATAATCGATGACACAAAGAAAAAATAATATGATAGCCAATAGATATCTGGCGACAAGACATATAGGACAAGGTGGCATGGCTGATGTTTTTGTGGCAACAGACACTATTCTTAATCGAGAAGTTGCCGTTAAGATCTTAAGAGGTGATCTAAGCAATGATCCTACAGCCGTTTTAAGATTTGAAAGAGAAGCTTTAGCTAGTACCAGTTTGTCTCATCCTAATATCGTTGATATCTATGATGTTGGTGAAGATAGAGGACATCATTTCATCGTTATGGAATATGTACGTGGTATCACCTTGAAACAGCTGATCAATAAAAGAAAAGCATTATGTAAAGAAGAAGCAGTTGATATAATGAAACAAACTGTTTCTGCAATCGTTGAAGCTCATGCCAAGGGTATTATCCATCGTGATATTAAATCACAGAATATTTTAGTTAAGGATGATGGTACGATCAAGGTCGTGGATTTTGGTATTGCGATAGCATCAGATTCTTTACAGCTGACTCAAAAGGATTCAGTAATGGGGTCTGTTCATTATTTGGCTCCTGAACTAGCTAAAGGGGAACAGGCTAGTGTCCAAAGTGATATATATGCTTTAGGAATTGTTTTTTTTGAACTATTAAGTGGTGATGTACCATTTAAGGCTGAACAGGCAGTACAGGTTGCTTTAATGCATATGCGTGAACCATTGCCTGATATTAGAACGATCAATCCTGATATTCCTGTATCGATTGCGAATATTATCAATAAAGCCTGTGCTAAAAATAAGAATCTAAGATATCCTAGTGCTAAAGCAATGCTGGATGATCTTAATACCTGTTTAAATCCTAATAGACTAAATGAAAGACCTTTAGTATTTGATTTTGTACAGGAAACTAAAAAGGCAGAGAAGAAGATCGAATATGTTAATGTAGAAAATAAAGAGGAGCCTAAAAGAAAAAAGGTTAAGAAACCTTTTAACTTTGTAGCTTTATTAATTATTCTATTATCTTTTTTATCGATGACTGGTATCTATTTCATGTTAAGTTTGACAGGAGTATTTAAACCAGCTGCAAAGCTGGTTGAAGTACCAGATTTAATTGGAGAAACAGTTACTAGTGCTAAAACGATACTAGCTGATAAGGATCTGCAGCTTGATGTTAATAACATTAATTATGAATTAACTGATACATATGAAAAGGGCATTATTTTTGATCAAAGTCCAACAAGTACTGATGAAGTAGCGAAAGGTACAAAAATAGCTGTTAAAGTTAGTTCAGGTATCGGTGTTTATTTAGATAATTATGTAGGTACTAATATCAATGATGCCAAAGCTAAATTAGCTAAATATCCTAATATGAGTGTCAGTGTAGAAACAGTTGAAGATAGTGGACAGCCATATGGTATTGTCGTATCCCAGCAACTAATGGAACCAAATACCAGATTTAATCCTGATACCTATACTCAGATCAAATTAGTATATCAGGCATATCCAAGTTATACCATACCTGCCAATATCATAGGCATGAACATCGATGAAGCTAAGACGATGCTTGAACAAGAAGGTATGCAGGTAGTATTGAGTAATCTGGATACTACAAGCTTAACAGAAGAAGAAATTAATAATCTTGAAACGGGTATCGTAATTAAGAGTAGTCCAGATATTAATGAGTCATATACTCAAACGGATGATGCTTATATAACATTATATTATTATTAAAGGAAAGATAAATGATAGGAAGAATTATAAAGATTATTTCAAATCAATATACGATCGTCGATGAAAATGATAACATTTATCAATGTATCGCAATGGGAAAAGTTCGTTTACAGATGACACCATTTGTTGGTGACAAAGTTGAAGTTGTTAAGTTTGATGATAAATATGGTATTGAAAAAATATATCCAAGAGAAAACTTTATGATAAGACCAGCGGTTGCTAATATTGATCAGCTGATCATTGTAATGAGTGCTATGGAACCTTGTTTTAGTGAAACACTGGTAGATAGAATTTCTTTTTTAGCAACCCATGCTAATATCAAATGTTTATTATGTATCACAAAGATGGATCTGGTTGATGATATGGATGAAGTAATAGCCAAATATCAAAGGATCATGCCAGTAGTAACATGTGGTAAAGATGATATGGATGAAAAACTGAAAGATATCATCAATGGCAAGATATCAGTTTTAACAGGACAAAGTGGAGTAGGGAAATCAACTTTATTAAATAACTTAAATCCAGATTTTAAATTAGCTACTCAAGAAATATCTAAAGCTTTAAATAGGGGTAAACATACTACCAGACATTGTGAGCTACATAAGGTTGCTAATGGCTATGTTTGTGATACACCAGGATTTTCATCATTAGACTTTTCAAAAATGTCGACATATGATCTTGCAAATAGTGTAATTGAGTTTAAAGAATATATAGGTAAATGTAAGTTTAATGACTGTATTCATGAAAATGAACCTGGATGTGCTATTAAAGAAGCTTTAAATGCTAATAAAATAGCATTAAGCCGATATAATAATTATCTAAGTGTTTTACAGATGATAAAACAAAGAAAGGAAAAATATTAATATGATCATATCACCTTCCGTATTATCACTAGATTATCGTGATACTAAAAGTCAGATCGAACAGTTAAAAAGATCAAAGGCAACATGGTTGCACTTTGATGTCATGGATGGTCATTTTGTACCCAATATTTCATTTGGACCAGATATTTTAAAAGCCTTTAAGAATAGTTTAGATCTATTTATGGATGTACATATCATGGTAAGTGATCCTAAATATTATAGTAAAGTCTTTATTGATGCTGGAGCTCAAATGCTTACTTTTCATTTTGAAGCAATTTGTGCAAATGAGATCTTACCATTAGTAAAAGATATTAAAGCAAGAAACTGTAAAGCTGGTATTTCCATTAAACCTAAAACGGATGTAAAAGATATCATTCCTTATTTAAATGATGTTGATCTGGTTTTAGTAATGAGCGTTGAACCAGGTTTTGGTGGTCAAAAATTCGATGACACAGCAATTGAAAAGATCAGATTCTTAGCTGAATATAAAAAACAACACCATTTAAATTATCTGATAGAAGTCGATGGAGGGATCAATGATACTACTGCCACTTTGTGTAAACAAGCAGGCGTAGAAGTATTAGTAGCTGGAAGCTATATCTTTAAAAATGATATCGTGAAAGCAGTGGAATCCTTATGTTAAGACCATGTTTATTAGTATGTCCTTTAGCAACTAGTATTCCTAATATGAACTGTGATTATATTGGAGTAGATGCTGGAGCTTATCTATTAGCTAAAAATAAGATCATGATGGAAAGATCAATTGGTGATTTTGATTCATGTGAAAATGATTATTTAGATTTAATTCAAAAATATTCTATTAAATGTATTCAGTTAAATCCTATCAAAGATGAAAGTGATCTAGAAGAAGCTATTAAATTAGCTAAATCTTTAGATTATAAAAATATTTTTATTACAGGCGCCTTAGGTAAAAGAATGGATCATACGGTTGCTAATATCAGATTATTAACTAATGAAAAAGAAGCCAAAATCGTTTTTGTTGATCCTAACAATACCATGGAAGTATTAAAAAGGGGAACTTACTATTTTGATAGTCAGATCTATAAATACTTTAGTGTCTTTGCTCTAGAAGATAGTGTGATCTCATTAGAAGGCTTTAAATACCCTCTAGAAAACCGTTTAATTACTACTTTTGATGTTTATACCTTATCAAATGAAATCACTTCAAACAAAGCTAAATTAACCATACACCAAGGAAAAGTACTAGTCATCCAAGCTAATGATTAGTATTTTTATTAATACATCCAGGAGGAAAGCAAGTGGAATATTTAAAAGTCATAGGTTATTTAATAGGATATCATCGCAAATTACAAAATATAAAAATTAATAATCTAATTAAGTTTAATGATTATATTAAAAATAGATATTGTAAGGATTGCCAAAAGAGATGTAATAAAAAATACATTTGTTCAGATAGAACCTTGTATAAGATTGAAAATGGTTCAGTTGTTAATGATGAATGTGTCTATATAAATCTAATTGATAATCTAAATATGCATTTTACATCTAATAGAATTTTACTTAATAAGTTAGATTTATTTAAAAATATAATTGTTGAATGTTTACTAAACGTAAATAAATCAAGTATGATATCAATATTAAATGATATTACAGTTGAATTAGACTCTAGTGTTGATACTATATATGTATCATCGATTCTTAATTTATATAAAGATATTATTCAATAT
Organism: Erysipelotrichaceae bacterium; assembly: GCA_022780745.1. Classification (GTDB taxonomy): domain Bacteria; phylum Bacillota_I; class Bacilli_A; order Erysipelotrichales; family Erysipelotrichaceae; genus JALEVB01. The sequence goes on along the minus strand of JALEVB010000102.1, from coordinate 16,572 downwards.
AAACTTTATGAAATAATGCCTTCATCAAATAATTTAAAAATTTACATATTTCTATATGATAAATTAGATAATATTAATAAAAACATTATTATTAATTTATTTTATACTTTAAGATATAAAAATGATTTAGCATTAACTTTCGTTAATAATAACAAAAATTATTTTGATTATGAAAATAGACTCCTATTCGAACCAAAGCTATTAGAAATAAGAGAACAAGACTATATCAAAGGTTATGAAACTATTAGTGAAATAGATATTAATTATCTAAATGATTATCAGCAGTTTTTAGTGTTTAATAGTTTTGCTTTTATCCAATTAAACCTCAATTTATTTGATAAATGTAAATATTCTCTAGAAAAATGTTTAGATATCTATCAAAAAAATGATTATCCAATAATAATAGGTAAAAATACTAGCAGACAACTTGCAATGGTTAGTTATATGCTTAATGATTATGAAGACTGCATTAATTATCTTAAAATGGCAAGTAACGATTTAAATGACGATATTATGGCACAATATGCCTTATTATTTGATTCATATCAAAAACTTAATAGAATTAACGAAATGAAACAAATACTAAAAGAAATAAATACTAAAACATTATTGGTCAAAGAATATGTCATTTATTACAAATTAAAATATGAAAAAGATTTAGATATAACACAAATGATAAAACTAGAAGATTATATTAATCAAAGTATTGTACCAATAATCAATAAAACAGGTATGATATTTAAAAATATTTTCAAAAAAGAAATAATGACATTAGTAAGTCAAACCAAAAGATATAAATCATTATTCATATATGAAGAAACTACGATTTTTTAATGCAATTAATATTTAAAATACTATTTTTATAAAAAATCGTAGTAATTATATAATTTAAAATCAATATAGGTATATTTAAAGCAAAGTATAGGAGAGTGAGTATTATGAAATTTATTCTTTGCTTTTTATTGTTATTTAATTCATTAATTTCAACTAAATTAGAATACTATTGTCTATATGAAAATTACATAAGTAACAATAGTAAAAATTCCATTAGTTGTAATTATAATACGCCAAATAATTATAACAATAATACTGGTAATTGTATTGGAATATGTTGGTAAGAAAAAATATAAAGATAATAAAAAAATTATTAGTTATTCTTATTTTGTCAATAATAATTGGATGTAGCGGTAGTGAAAATAAGATGACTGAAGATGAATTAAAAAGCTATGGTATAACAAATGATCAATTAGTGTTTTATAAGCTTGATTACGATGATTTTATCAAAGTTTTGGAAACTAGTAATTTTAATGAAATTGTATTTTTTGTTAGATCAGATTGTTCGTACTGCCATGAAATGTTTAAGCTGCTCAGTGAATTAAGTAAAGAAAAAATACTAATTCAAAATTTTTATCTAGTTGATAGTATGAACATGACGTTAGAACAAAAAGAAGACGCTTATGACAAGTTTGGAATAACTTCTGTACCATCTATCTTAAAATTTAAAAATAGTAATTTAAAATCAATAGATGTTGGTAGCTTTAACCAAAAATATTTATATGATATTTTAAAGGAGAAATAATCATGAAAAAATTAGTAAAGATATTGATATGTTCTATTATGTTTTTGGCATACTTTTTTCCAGTAAGTGCTAATCAATTTGAAGAAATTGGAGAAAGTGTAAATTTTGATGAAATTGTAGAAAATAGTATTTATTATAATGAATATAAAGATACAATTGTTAATAAAGAAATATCTACTAAAGTTGAATCCGAATTAGGCGTTAGATACACTATTTCTTATGTGTTAACATCTAGCGATAGTGAAACTAGAAATCTAACAATTATTGGAGATGAAAATGGTATAATTATAGAAGCTTTATTAGTATATGCAAAGCAAGAGATTTTGACTATTACAGATTTAATTAGAAATTACGATACTAATATTTATACAGCTAGAGGTCCAGTATATAAATGTTCGAAATATACATGTACATCTTGGAGTACTTCAATTAGCTATAATCCAAGTTTAGGATGTTCTGCTATTGTAGGACAATCATGTAACATAGCTAATTTGTTCGGTAGGCCAATAGTTGCAATAATATGTAAAGCTGGAGTTTGGGCTGCATGTAACCTTAGTGTTGATAAAATGTGTACAAATTATTACGAAGAATTAGATGTTTGCGGATTATAAAAGCGAGGATAAAATTATATGAAAAAATATAAACCTTTAATATCAATTATCAGCTTTATCATTACTGTTTATTTATCAAAGATATTATGTAATTATTTATTAAGTATTAATAATGTTGTGTTAGATAGTAGTATTGATAAGATCTTTAATAGCTTTTATTTGTATTTATTATTAGACTTCAGCTTTGTTATGATTTTATGGTTTTTAATGAAAAAACCTAATATTGATTTAAAAAAAGATCTTACTTTAGCTATAATTATTTTAGTAATACTATTTATATTAGGAATGTTTGTTAATCCTGTATGTTTGATCGTTTGTATGATGGTTTTACCATTTATTGTGAGTATATTGATATATTATGAAATTAGCTGATTATTTAGATATTATTGGTTATCCAGTAATTAAAATGTTAAAAATAAAAAATGATTATCCTAATGAAAAATATGCGATAATCATTTTTGTCGTTTATAAATTTATGGTTAATATTGATAATTTATTAGTATTCTATTATTATGTCAAAGATATGACTAATATTATCGTTATGATCAAATATTTTATAATAATAATTATTTTATTAATGGTGGGGGAATACATAATTGCTTCAACAATATTAAAAAGCTATTTTAAACAATTAATAACCATTATCCAAAATAAAAATGAAGCAATTTAGCTTCATTATTATTTTGCGATTTGTTGTGCTTTTAATGTTTTTAATGCTCTAGCACTAACGCGAATACGTTGTGGCTTGCCATCAATAACTACTCTAACTTTTTGTAAATTTACATTCCATTTACGGCGAGTTGCGCGTAATGAGTGTGAACGTCTATTTCCAGATAATGCCTTTTTACCTGTAACGGCACAAACTTTTGACATACACATAACCCTCCCTTCATACGTTGCTTAACAAATATATCATGAATGCCCTTTAAATGCAAGATAAAAGTAAAAAAATCTTTTAGATTAGCCAATAATGTGATATCATACTTGTGTAAAGTTTTTAGAAAGGAAGTATGCGAAAAACATGGATAAACAAATCTTTGCAGCCGTAGAAATTTGTGATCATGAGATAAGATTAATAGTTGGTGAATTCTTTAATACTCGTTTTAATATTATAAAGACTAATAGAATTGATGCTTATGGATTAAGCTGTGAAGCTGTAGTTGATCAAAATGCAATAGTTGAAGCTTTAAAGAAAGCAGTAGATAATGCAAGTAAGACTATTGGTGCAAGAATTGAACGTGTTTTATTATGTATACCTAGTTATCGTGTTAAGTGTGTACCATTAAAAGTTAGAAAGCATATTGATTCGATCGATGGATGCTGTACAGCTTTAGATATAAAAGATGCATTAAAAAGAGCAATGCAGACTAAGGTACCAAATGATCTGGCACTGATACAGGCTGTACCAATCAAATATACCGTAAATGGTATTAGTACACGTAGGCTTCCAATTAATGAAAGATGTGATGAATTAGTCGTTGATGTAGATTTGCTATGTGCTGATCGTAAATTTGCTTTTGATTTAGTAGAATGTGTTGAAAAGGCAGGTTTAGAAGTAATGGATATTGCTTTGGATACCTTTGCAATTGCTAAAGAGGGAGCTTTATTTGAACAGGCTATCAAACAAAACATTATTATTCTAAAAATGGAGAGATTATCTACTAGTTTAGCTTTATTGCAAAAGGGTAAATTAGTAGCATGTGATACTTATCGTTTTGGTTTAAATAAACCAATTGGACAGATCTGTGATAAGTTTTCACTAAGTGGTCAAATTGGTGCTAAACTATTATTAAGCAATGTTCGTGTTGATTTATCAGTATATTCTGATAATCCGATTTATATATATGCAATAAATGGTCAGACACAAACAATTAGTGAAAATCAGCTGGTTAAATGTATACAAGGAGACTTGAAGATTTGGCTAGATGGAATTGAAAGTTTATGCAAACCTATCTTGCAACAAGGTCAAACTACTGTTATTATTACAGGTGAAGGTGCACAATTAATGGGTCTTGATCATTTATTACAAGAGCGATTAAATGTGGAAGTTAAGAGTTATACTCCAGAGACCTTGGGAGTAAGAAATAGTAGTTTAACTGCATGCCTAGGATTATTCTATGCATATAAAGACCAGTTACCGATAACTAATTATCAGGTAAATAGTGTTGATATGGATGCTTTTATGAAGACTATTAATTATAAAGCTAATAATGCTTCAAATGATCCTGAGGAGTCAATAACCCAAAAATTAAAAGGAATTCTTTTTGAAACAAAGAAATAGGAGACAAAGAATATGGCAGATTTATCTTATAATCAAATTGCAAAAATTAAAGTTTTCGGTATTGGTGGTGCTGGTAGCAATGCTGTTAACCGAATGGTACAAGAAGGAGTACAAGGTGTTGAATTTTATGTAGCTAATACAGATCTTCAGGCTTTAGATGTATCTCCAGTTGCTAATAAGATCCGTCTAGGTAAAGATGGTTTAGGTGCTGGTGGAGTTCCTGACAATGGTAGAAAAGCTGCTGTTGAAAGTGAAGATGAAATCAGAGAAGCTATGAAGGGTGCTGATATGGTATTCTTGACAGCTGGTTTAGGTGGAGGTACTGGTACTGGTGCTGCTCCATTATTTGCAAAAGTTGCAAAAGAATTGAATTGCTTAACTGTTGCTATTGTTACTAAACCTTTCAATTTTGAAGGTAAGAAACGTATGAATAATGCGTTACAGGGTTTAGAACAATTAAAAGAATATGTTGATAGCTTAATTATTATTTCTAATAACAAAGTATTGGAAGTAATTGGACGTATTCCATTTGAAGAAGCATTTACAGAAGCTGATAACATTTTAAGACAAGGTGTTCAAACTATTACAGACCTAATTGCTGTTCCAGCATTGATTAATCTAGACTTTGCAGATGTTAAGAGCGTTATGGAAGGTCAGGGTACAGCGTTGATCGGTATCGGTATGGCTAGTGGTGATGACAAGGCTCAAGAAGCAGCTCAAAAAGCTATTCTTTCACCATTGTTAGAAGCTCAGATCTCTGGTGCTAAGAGTGCTATCGTTAATGTTACTGGTGGTTCTAGTATTAGCGTTTATGATGCTAGTGAAGCTGTAGAATATATTAGAGATGCTGCTGGTAATGATATTGATATCATCTTTGGTGTAGCTATCAATGATAAATTGGGTGATTCAATTATTGTTACAGTAATTGCTACAGGTTTTGAATATTCTAATGATTCTGTTCAGAGCGCTTCTAAGAGTGTATTTGGTAGCGCTAATGATAATTCATTTGCTGATGGTGTAGAAGCTGCTGCAAATGATGATTCAGCAATTCCAGTATTCTTTAACAACTTAAGATAACAATTAAAAGGATGCCTGGCATCCTTTTTTTATAGGAGAAATATATGAAAAATTTAATTGATATTCATACGCATTCAATAGCTAGTGGACATGCTTTTAGTACAGTACTGGAAAATGTTCATTATGCAAGTATTAAAGGATTAAAATACTATGGTTTAAGTGATCATGCTCCTAATATTCCTGGAGGTCCGCATAGTATTTATTTTCGTAATTTAAAAGTTATACCTGATATAATAGAAAACGTTAGAGTTTTAAAAGGTGTAGAATTAAATATTTTAGATGAGAATTGTAAAGTTGATCTAAGCGAAAGTACAATAAAAAATATGGATTATACGATTGCTAGTATTCATGGACCATGCTTTATGAAAAATAGTACTTTTGAAGATGTTACTAATGCTTATTTAAAGGCTTGTGATAATCAATATATTACTATTATTGGTCATATGGAAAATGGTAATTATATGTGTGATTATGATCGTATATGTGAATATGCCAGTAAGACTAATACTTTGATCGAGTTAAATAATAGTTCCTTGATTCCAGGTAGTTCACGTTTGGATTCTAATATTCATATGCCTCAGTTATTAAAAGCGTGTATGAAATATCATACTTATGTAATTATCAATAGTGATGCCCATATTGCTTTAGATGTTGGTAGTGATGATAAAGTAACTAAGATGTTAGAGGATACAGAATTTGATCTTGATCTGGTCGTTAATTATCATGAAGAGCTAATTGAGAAGTTTATAATAAATAATTGTAAAAAAAATAGCTAATGTTTAATATAAGTTAAAATTGCTTATTTTATAGGCTTTTGTTATAATAATTGCTATATTTATGAAAGAGGTGGAATTAAATAATGGACGAGTCGCCGTTACTCAATATTTGTGACTATAAGTTAATTCTGGATAATATTGTATTATCTATTTTAGGTTTTAAAAAAGATCTTTTCTTTTGTCGTGCATAATAATTAATTTTTATTTGAAAATGAAGGAAAAGAGGTAATAATAGATGGATACAATGATAATAACAATAATAATATTAGTTTTATGTTCCAGTTTCTTCTCTGCGACAGAAACTGCTTTTAATTGTGCTAATAGGATCAGATTAAAAAACTTAGCTAATGATGGGGATGATAGAGCCTCAAAAGTATTAGATGTTTTAGATGACTATGATAAGTTTATTAGTACAGTTTTAATTGGTAATAATATCGTCAATATCTTATTAGCAACTATTGCGACAGTTTTATTTACACAGATTTTTGGTTCTAATAAAGGTCCTAGTGTTAGTACGGCTGTAACTACGATAGTTGTTTTGGTATTTGGTGAGATCATTCCTAAATCACTTGCTAAGCAGGCACCTGAGAAGTTTAGTATGAGTGTTGTAAGTGTTATAAGATTTTTACAGATCATTTTAACACCTATAGTATTAATTTTTAATTTTATTCAATGGGCCGTTAGTAAGATCGTTAAGATTGAAAATGATGATAGTGATATTACTGATGAGCTTATGACAATGGTAGAAGAGGCTGAAAATGAAGGTGATCTGGAAGCTCATGAATCTGATCTGATCAGTGCTGCTATTGAGTTTAATGATCTTGATGTTAAGGATATCCTGACTCCTAGAGTTGATGTTATTGCAGTTGATATAACTGATTCATTAAAGGAAATAGAGCAAATATTCAGATTTAATACTTTTAGTCGTTTGCCAGTATATGAGAATACGATCGATAATATCGTAGGCGTGATCCATGAAAAAGATTTCTATGCCTTATATAATTCTGATAATCCAAAAAAGAGTATCAAAACCATTTTACAAAGTACGATATTTACTAGTCCTCATACTAAAATATCTAATCTTTTGAAACAGTTACAGTCTAGTAAGATGCATATGGCTGTGGTATTAGATGAATTTGGTGGTACTAGTGGTATTATTACGATGGAAGATATCATTGAAGAATTAGTTGGTGAGATCTGGGATGAACATGATGTTGTTAAGGAGTATTATCAAAAAATTGATGATAATACTTATCTGGTAAAGGGTAATTGTGAAGTTGATGATCTTTTTGAGCGTTTAGATATTGAAAATGATGATGAAGAACATGATTATATTACTGTAAGTGGATGGGTAATCAATGAGTTTGAGGATTTTCCTAAGGTTAATGATAGTTTTGATTATCAGAATCTTCATGTTACAGTTACAAAAATGCTAGAAAGAAAAATTGAGGAAGTTAAGGTTGAAATCGTTGATCATCAGGATGATGAAAATAAGGAAGAATAATGCAGCAGGTTTTTATTGATAGAAGTTTAGATATTAATGACAGATATGAATTTGATGAGCATAATGCTCATCATTTAAAGAATGTCTTAAAGATCAAAAAAGATACGATCATTAGACTGGTTTATCAAGATTCTTATCTTGCAAAGATCGAATATGATAATAATAAGATCTATGCGAGAGTAATTGAAATCGATAATAATGTTAATGAACTTGATTGTGAAGTTATCCTGGTTCAAAGTCTTATTCGTAAAGATAATTTTGAACTTGTTTTACAGAAGGCTTGTGAACTTGGAGTTAGCAAGATCATTCCCCTTATTAGCTCGCGTTGTGTGGCTTTAGATAAGAATTTTGATGTGAAGAAGCTTAGATATCAGAAAATCATGAAAAGTGCCTGTGAGCAGTCTAAACGTAATAATGTGGCTGTTATTGATGATGTTTGTACGATCAATGAATTAGATGTTGATGCTTCATTAAAGATGGTAGCATTTGAAAATGAGAAATATAGTGCATCTAAGATTTCTCAGTTATATGATAAACAAAAAAGTATCGTTATTGTTATTGGACCTGAGGGTGGTTTTAGCGATGATGAGATCAAAGTACTAACTGACAAGGGTTATCAGTGTGTTAGCTTAGGTTCAAGAATATTAAGAAGTGAGACTGCTAGTTTATATGCCTTAAGTGTATTAGGAGAGATCATTGAATGAAAACATATGGAATATGTACTTTGGGATGTAAAGTAAATACTTATGAATCTCAAAGTATTAATGAACAATTAAGAAATAAAGGATTTATAGAAAAAGATTTTAAGGATATATGTGATATCTACATCATATTTACCTGTGCTGTTACTAATGTAGCAGCTAGTAAATCACGTAAGATGATACATAGTGCTATTAGTCGCAATCCTGATGCAATAATATGTGTAGTTGGATGTTATGTTCAGGTAGATGTTGAAAATCTTGCTAAAGAGGATAAGATCGATATATTGATTGGTACAAAATATAAAGATAAACTAGCTGATTATATCGAACAGTATCAAAATGAAAGAATCAATAAGGTTGAAAGCTTAGCTAATATTGGTTTTGAAAATCTGGACGTTAAACACTTTGAACATCACACTAGAGCATATCTAAAGATTCAGGATGGATGTAATCAGTATTGTTCATATTGTATAATTCCATATGCAAGAGGACATGAAAGAAGTATGGATCCTCAATTAGTTGTAAGTGAAGCCAGACAATTAAGCAAAACTCATCATGAGATCATTTTAGCTGGTATTCATACGGGAAGATATGGAAAAGAGTATAATTATACTTTAGCTAAAATGATCAAAGAAATATTGGCTAATTGTCCTGATCTTAAACGTATTAGAATATCTAGTATTGAGATAACGGAAATTGATGATGAACTGATCGCGTTATTGCAAAATGATCAAAGAGTGGCTAAGCATCTGCATATTCCTTTACAGTCAGGCTGTGATGATACTTTAAAGAGGATGAATAGACCATATACTACCAAAGAGTTTTTAGATAGGATAACTGATATTAGAAATAGAGTTAGTGATATATCTATTAGTACTGATCTTATCGTTGGGTTTGTAGATGAGAGTGAAGAAGAATTTAGTAAGACTTATCAGTTTTTAAAAGATTGTAATTTTAGTTTTTTACATGTGTTTCCTTTTGCTAGTAAAAAGGGTACTAAAGCTAGTTTGATGAAGGGACAGTTAAGTAATGACATCAAGAAACAAAGAGTTAAGACCTGCTTAGAACTGAGTGAGAAGTTAAAGTATAAGTATGAAGTAAACAAGCTGAATAAGAAGGTTGAAGTATTAGTTGAAGGATATGAGAATGGTTATTCTTATGGCTATAGCAGTGATTATGTTTATACTTATATTGAAGGTGAATATGCTACTAATAGTATGGTAACATGTGTTATTGATCATATTAGTGACAATAAGGTATATGCTAAAGGTGGAGGCATGAAAGATGAAATTGAGTGAGATCTTTGACAATGTTAAAGACATTGAAATCGATAGTTTGATGAGTGATAGCCGAAAGAAGAAGAAAAACAGTATCTTCTTTTGTGTTAAGGGAATGATGTTTGATGGACATCAGTTTGTTAATCAGGCTATTGCTAATGGGGCTATCGTTATTGTTCATAGTGATGATATCGTTAATAAGCAAAATGATGTTACTTATATTAAAGTTAAAGATGTTTTAAGTGTTTATAATAAGGTTGCCGATTATTTTTATGATCATCCAAGTCATAAATTATTAATGTTTGGTGTTACTGGTACTAATGGTAAAAGTTCAATTGCGACGATGATCCATGAGTTGTTAACAGATATTGAACCATGTGGATATATTGGTACTATTGGTACTGAATATGGTAATGTGCGTATCGAGCCTACACTTACTACTCCGGAGATCGATCTATTGCAGGGTACATTAAAAGATATGGTTGATGCGAACATGAAGGCTTGTGCTTTGGAAGTTAGTTCTATTGGTATTGAGCAGCAAAGAGTTGAAGCTGTAGATTTTGATGTTGCTATCTTTACTAACTTAACTCATGATCATTTAGATTATCATGGTACGATGGAAAACTATTTTGAAGCTAAAAAGAAGCTGTTTGATAGCTTAAAGTCTTCAGCTATAGCTATTACTAATGTTGATGATGATTATGGCTTGAAGATGGTTGCCAATACTAGTGCCAAGATCGTTACCTACGGTATTGATAAAGAAGCAGATTATCAGGCTAGTCAGATTCAGATCAAGAAAGATGGTATTATCTTTACTTTATCTTGTTATGGACAGGAATATCGTTTGCAGACTAATCTGGTGGCAATGTTTAACTTATATAATTTATTGGCTGTTATTGCTGCTTTACATGAAAAAGGAGTATCAATTGATAGCTTATTGAATAAAGTAAATAATATCAAACAGATCAAAGGCAGAATGGAAAGAATCGATGAGAAACAGCCATTTAATGTTATTGTAGATTTTGCACATACTCCTGATGGTATTAAACAGGTATGTGAATTTGCCAGCAAGATAACACCAAAAGGTAAAAGGATAATCGTTGTCTTTGGTTCTGCCGGTAAAAGAGATGTTAAGAAAAGACCAATATTTGGAGCCATTGCGGATGAATACTGTGATATGATCATTTTAACTGAGGATGATCCTCGTGATGAGAGTATACTAGATATTGCTAATGAAATAGCTAGTGGTATTGAAAAGACTAATTATATTATTATTGAAGATCGCTTTGATGCGATAAGACAGGCTATTGAGATGGTAAATGTTGATGATACCATTTTAATATTAGGTAAAGGTGATGAGGACTTTATTTATCGCTCATTTGGTAAAGAGAAATATATGGGTGATGATAAGGTTGCCAGACTTTGCATACATAAATATTATTTTCAGGAAATGGAGTGAGAAAAATGGAACTTAATAGATATATCGATCATACATTATTAAAAGCTGATGCAACTAAAGATAGGATCATTAAATTATGCAACGAAGCAAAAGAGCATCATTTTAGAACGGTTTGTGTTAATCCTTGCTGGATAAGTTTATGTAAAGAATTATTAGCTGGAAGTGATGTTGGTGTTTGTTGTGTTATTGGTTTTCCATTAGGTGCCAATAGTACTGCTGCTAAGGCTTTTGAGGCTAAGGATGCAATAAAACTAGGTGCTGATGAAGTTGATATGGTTATCAATATTGGTAAATTAATAGATAATGATCTTGATTATGTGATCAATGATATTAAAGCCTGTAAAGAAGCTGTTGGTGATCATGTTTTAAAAGTAATTATTGAAACATGTTTATTGAGCGATGAACAAAAGGTTACAGCTTGTAAGTGTATTAAAGAGGCTAAAGCCGATTTTGTTAAGACTTCTACGGGTTTTAGTATTAGTGGTGCTAATTTACATGATGTTAAATTATTAAAAGATACAGTTAAGGATGAATTGTTGGTTAAAGCAGCTGGTGGTGTTAAGACACATCAGGATCTTTTAGATATGATCGCAAATGGTGCTGATCGTATTGGTACTAGTTCTGGTGTGGCATTGATAAGTGATAAACCAAGTAATAGTGACTATTAAAATAAGGCTTATTATAGCTAAAATTTATACTTAATTACTTGCATTTTGTGTTGTGCTTTGTTAATATATTGTTGTATGTTTCTAAAGGGGGTGTAAAGATATGCCAAGAGTAGTTCTTAAAGAAAACGAAGGTTTAGATGATGCTTTACGTAGATTCAAACGTCAAGTTTCACGTAACGGTACCCTTGCAGAAGCTCGTAAAAGAGAATTTTATGTAAAACCAGGCGTACGTCGTAAACTTAAATCTGAAGCAGCTAGAAAAGCTAGAAGAGGAAAATAAAGAGCATTGTAATACAATGCTTTTTTACTAGCTTTTATATGTTAAACTAATAATAGATAATAGGAGAATTCAAAATGTATACTGATAAAGAAACAATGATCAAAGATATTGAAAGCATTATGCATGATAAGCGTTTGACTTATTGGCAAAGAAGTGATCAGTTAGCTAAATATGCTGCTGGTATTTTAGATTATCCTAAAGATACTCCTCAAGAGTTTTATCGTTTAAGGGATAATGGAGAGATTTGTGATCTATCTGAGGGACCTGGTCCATATAGTGCCAGATATATCATTCCTGATTATGAGAAGTTTTTAAAAGAGGGTAGTGAGTTTTTAAGATTAAAGCCTGCTACTAATTTAATGGAGGCTACTAATAATCTTTTGATCTTTTATCATAACTGTCATGGATTGGATCGTTTTGTGGTTTTTATTGGCAGATTAGATGTATTATTGGAACCTTTTGTAAAAGAAATGGAATATGAAGAGGCTAAAAGTATTTTAAGGTATTTCTTAATTAATATCGATCGTACTCTATCAGATAGCTTTATACAGGCAAACCTTGGTCCTTATGAAACGATTACTGGTAATATTATTCTTGAATTACTAGCTGAATTACAGAATATTACTCCTAATGTTTCATTAAGATATGATCCTGATATTACTAGTGATGCATTTGCAACAAAAGCTATAGAGACTAGTTTGAAATGTGCTAATCCAGCGTTTGCTTATGATAAGTTTTATCGTGAAAATGTAGGAGAGAATTATGCTATTGCTTCTTGTTATAATGGCTTATTAATTGGGGGTGGAGCTTTTACCTTAACTAGATTAAGACTTGGCACTATTGCTTCACATAGTGAAAGTGTTGATGATTTCTTTAATAATAAATTAGCTTTGGCTATTGATACGCAATTAAAGTTTATGGATGCTAAGATCAAGAATCTAATGGAAGAAAGAGTATTTTTTGATACGGATTTTGTCGTTACTGAAGGATTTGTTTCAAAAGATAAATTTGTTGGTTTATTTGGCATTGTTGGTTTGTGTGAATGTGTTAATAATCTTATGAAGCTTTCTAATCTTGATTATACTTTTGGTCCTGATGAGTATGCTAATGAAATGGGAGTAAAGGTATTAGAGTTTATCAATGAGAAAGTTAAGCAGCATAAGAATAAATATTGTTATAAAGAGCATTTTGTGATGCATGCTCAAGTTGGTACAGGTTTAGATACTTCTGATTCTCCTGGTACAAGGATCAAGGTAGGACAAGAGATCGATCTTTATCCTCATTTGAAACAATGTGGCTTATATCATAAGTATTTTCCTAGTGGAGTTGGTGATATTTTCCCATTTGATGAGACTGCTTTAAGAAATCCTAGTGCTATTCTTGATATCTTTAAAGGTGGTTTTAAGGTTGGATGTAAGTATTTATCAACTTATTTAGCTGATGGAGATCTGGTTAGAGTTACGGGTTATCTGATCAAGAAAAGTGAAGTTGAAAAATATCGTCAGGGGAAAATGGTAGCTAATGATTCTGTATGTTTAGTACCTGGACAACAGGATAATAATCATATCTTTGATAGAAAGGTTGAGAGTCTATGATTGCTAGTATTAATAAGATCATTGATTCTTCAATAGTCGATGGACCTGGCAATCGCTGCGCTATTTTCTTTCAGCAATGTAATTTTAATTGCTTGTATTGCCATAATCCTGAAACGATAAATAAATGTATCAATTGTGGACAATGTGTGCTTACATGCCCTGTAAATGCCCTTGAAATCAAAGATAACAAAGTAGTATGGGATAGCAAGAAATGTATTAATGGTGATACCTGTATTAAAACATGTCCTCATAATGCTTCCTGCAAGATATCTTATATGAGTGTTGAACAGGTATATCAGAAAGTTAGAGACAATATACCTTTTATTAGAGGAATAACGACATCCGGTGGTGAATGTACATTACATGCACAATTTATTAAAGAATTATTTAAACTAGCCAAAAAGGATGGATTATCAACTTTAATGGATTCTAATGGTTCTTATGATTTTAAAAATGATACAGAATTAATGGATGTATGTGATGGTATCATGCTGGATATTAAGGCTACTAATGATGAAATACATCAGAAATTATGTGGTATTACAAATAAAAAAGTACTTGATAATGCCAGATATCTATCTTCCATTCACAAATTAGAAGAGATAAGAACGGTATGCATACCTGGGTATCTGAATGATAAAGAAACGATCAAAGATATTAGCATCATCTTAAAAGATCATTTAGATGAAGTTACTTATAAACTTATCAAATATCGTCATTATGGAGTAAGAGAAGAATATCGTTATCTTAACGAGCCTAGTGATGAATATATGCAAGAGCTTAAGAATTACGCGATGAAATGTGGTTTTAAGAAAATAATTATAATATAAGAAGAGACTCTTAACCAGTATGATTGATTTCTTGTTCGATCGTCAGTTATAAATAAAAAATAAGCTATTTTGTAGTGAAGGGGCTGTAAAAAAATAAACAGCTCAAGAAAGTAAAAATAAAGCCCTAGGGACAGGTCCTTAGGGCTATTATTTTTGGTATAATATATTCATGAAAATGAATACGTTACTACCGTACTCGCAATATGATAGTAACACATTTCAGTTACAGTTGCCACTAAATTTAGGTACAAAAATAGATATTTGTGATCCAGTGGTAACATTCAGGGAAGTACTGAAAGGAGTAAATCTTAAAAAGTATCTGGTAAAGAGTAAAAAGGAAACCAGAGGAAGAGATGGATACAGACTTGAAATATTACTGAAAATTGTGTTATTTGCGAATATGATCCAGGTAAGATCGACAAGAAAAATAGAATCGTTGTGTAAAAATGATATCAGGTTTATGTGGCTGGCTGAAGGCGAGCAGCCAAGTCACATGACAATATGTAATTTCATTAACAACTATCTTGTAGACAATATAGAGAATATATCAAATGACATAGTTGAGTTTATCATCCAGAAAGAAGGATTAGATATCTCAACTGTTTTTATAGATGGAACAAAGCTAGAGGCATTTCCAAACAGATACAGCTGGGTATGGAAGAAAGCATGCATCACATCAAGAAACAGAAAGTTTAAACAGATTACAGAACTACTAAAGGAAATAAATGAATCAGCAGTTATATCATTAGATACATATTTCGCAACAGAAGAAGAATATCAGATTGAGGAACTGGAGAAATATCTGGCTAAGCTTAATGAAATAAAAGAAGCAGAAACAATAGAATTTGTATATGGAACAGGCAAAAGAAAGCATCCACTTCAGCGATATTACGAAAAGCTTAAGGAAATTACTGATAAACTTAAAGAATATGCGACAAAGATAGAAAAATGTGGTGAGCATAGAAATTCCTACAGTAAAACTGATGAAGATGCAACATTCATGAGAATGAAGACAGACTATATGGGAAATACAGCGCTGCTACCAGCATATAACTGGCAGTTGGCAGTATCCAATGAATACATACTGTTTGGATTGACAAGTCAGTCTGCTTCAGATAATACCTGTTTTATACCGCTAATGGAAAAGTACAGGAAGATATTTGGAGAATATCCAAAGTATCCTGTAGCTGATGCTGGATATGGAAATCTGGAAACATACAGATACTGTGAAAATAACAATATTGAGATGTATATGAAGTATCCTTTATGGAAAAGAGAAACACATGACAAGAAATTTCATGAAGATATTTTCAGAAGTGTTAATTTCAACAAAGATGAAGAAGGTAACATTATCTGTCCCAACAACAGGAAATTTATCAAGCTTAACGAAACAGCCATAGCAGGAAATATTGATAAAAGAACAGTTGAGAGATACCAGTGCGAAAGCTGTGAAGGATGCCCATTTAAGGAAAAATGTCATAAGGGCAAAGGAAACAGGATAATCAATATCAATGAAACACTGACAGTTTATCACAAGAAGGTAATTGAGAATCTGGCTTCACAATTAGGGATTGAGTTAAGAAAGCAGCGAAGCATACAGGCTGAAGGAGCATTTGGGATAATAAAGCAGGACTATAATTACAGAAGAATAACGAGAGTTTCGCTAAAGAAGGTAAATACAGAGCTTTATTTAATAATTATAGGATTTAACTTAGCGAAATATCATAACAGAAAATACCGTTTAGATTATTTACCATGCTAGATTAAACTCATAAAAACGATGAGTTATTTTCGTTGTGGCAAAAATTAGAGAATTTATCCTGATTAATGACTGTTATCCACTTAATAGTAGATTTTCAACCTGTGACATAAGAAAAAGAGGCTGCAAACCTCTTGTTAGATTCCTAAAAATCTATTTCTTTACAGCCCCTTTT
>JALEVB010000073.1 GCA_022780745.1 Erysipelotrichaceae bacterium | reverse complement strand
TGTAGATCATCGTATAAGACCATTTGTCATATATAAAAAAAGATTTAATAAACTATATGTCTATTATGTTTCTAGTAAAGATATCAGTTATTTAAAACCGATAAAGTTAAGTAAAAATCATTATCATTTAGATAAAGATAGTTATCTTTATCCAGATAAGAAATATTTTTTAAAAAAGCAGCATCTGATCAAATATATCGATCATTTAAAGAAAGCAGATATTAATAGATTATGAGTGAATATCTTCATTGTTATCATAGTTTTGATGCCTATTATCAACATGATTCTCAAATACTGATATTAGGTAGTTTTCCAAGTGTCAGATCACGTAAAGATAGTTTTTATTATGCTCATCCTAATAACCGTTTCTGGAAGGTTTTAGAGCAGGTATATCATATGCCATGTCTTAGCTTAGAAGATAAGAAAAAATGTCTTAAAACCAATAAAATTGCTTTATATGATGTTATAGATGAATGTGATATCAAAAATAGCAGCGACAGTTCAATTAGAAATATCAAAGTATGTGATATCTATAAGATAATAAATAATAGTTCGATCAAGATAATTATTCTAAATGGTAAAACAGCATATAAATACTTTATCAAATATTTTAAAGATATAGATATCCCCTATTATTTATTACCAAGTACATCCAGTGCTAATGCCAGCTGTGATTTAAATACTCTTATACTTAATTTTAAAGCTATTCTTGCAAATTATTTATAAGTTTGCTATAATCAAAAAGCAATTATAGGAGGTGTGCTTGTGGCAAACATTAAATCTCAAAAGAAACGTGCTATGACTAATATCAAAACACATTTAGCTAACCAAAGTGAAAAAACTGCTTTAAAAACTGCTATTAAAAATGTATTAGTAGCTGTTGAAGCTAATGATAAAGAAGCAGCTGTTAAAGCTTTCGATAAAGCTAACAAATTATTAGACAAAGCTGTAGCAGATCATATCAAACATAAAAACTATGCAGCTCGTCAAAAGTCTCGTTTAGCAAAAGCTGTAAATGCATTATAAAAAATAGACCTTCAAGGTCTTTTTTATTTTATTCTAAAATACATATAAATAATAAGTATTAATATTGCAACAATTACTAACTTATAAGAAATCTTATTCTTATGTTTAGTATCATTAATTATTTGATTATGCAGATCCAAAACTTTAACTAACTGTTCATCACTTGCTATATCAATATCAACTAATTTACTAATATCCACATTAAAAATATTGCTAAGTATTTTGATCTGTTCAATATTACAAACACTCTTAGCTTTCTCAAACGCTAAATATTCGTTATCACTAATATTTAATGAACTGGCACAATCACTAACACTTAGCTTAGCCTTCTTACGATATTTCTTTAAGTTCTTATTTAACATATATTTCTCCAATCAAAAGGTGTTACACTTATTGTAACACCTTTTGTATCATTTCTATCATTTCCAATACTTCTTTTTTACGTTTATCATCATTAGTGATCTTCTGATAGATAAACTGATATTTAGCTAATTCTTTCTGATAATATTCTTTAAATACCTGATCTTTATTTAATAACAGTATAGGACCAAAAACGATCTGTTCTAAATCATATTCCTCGTGATGATCCATATTAAACTTAATGATCGTATAATATTTATGATCAAAAACGATCCTCTCATCAATAATTGTAGCATGATGGTCACTTAACCATTCCCTGAATAAAGGCACATCGCTATTGATTTGAACAATGATATAACTAAACTTATCTAAACGCTTATACTGATCAGTTAATATCTTACATGCCGTATGATATCCCATACCAGCTATAACTATCGCATTAGCATCATCAGGTACATTCTTTAAACCATCACTTAAAATACAATCGATCCTGTTTTCAAGTTTAGCATTTTTAACATTATTCTTAGCAATATTCAATGGTCCCATCGCAATATCGCTGGCATATACATGCTTAGCAATATTTTTATTGATAAGTTCAATTGCTAAAAAAGCATGATCACATCCTACATCAGCAATTCTATCCTGTTTATCACATAATGATAAAATAGTTTCAAGTCTTTTATTTAACATTATAATTTTTCTTTAAAATCTCTTAAACGTTTAGATCTGGTAGGATGTTTTAACTTACGTAAAGCTTTAGCTTCGATCTGTCTGATTCTTTCTCTGGTAACATTAAACTCTTTACCTACTTCTTCAAGAGTACGAGTTCTACCATCATATAATCCAAAACGTAATCTTAAGACTTTTTCTTCTCTTTCTGTCAATTCAGATAATGCTTTAGAAATCTCATCCTTTAATAACTGATTATTTGCATACTGATCTGGACTCATACTGTTTTTATCTTCAATGAAATCACCTAAATGTGAATCATCTTCTTCACCAATAGGAGTTTCCAATGAAACAGGATCCATAGCTATCTTCTTTATCTCTCTTACTTTTTCAGGAGAAATACCTTCCATCTTAGCAGCAATTTCTTCAGCTGTAGGATCACGTCCAAGATCTTGAACCAATTGTCTTTCAATTCTTGTTAATTTATTGATAGTTTCAACCATATGAACAGGAATTCTTATCGTTCTAGCCTGGTCAGCTATAGCTCTTGTAATTGCTTGTCTTATCCACCATGTTGCATAAGTAGAAAATTTAAATCCTTTACGATAATCAAATTTTTCTACTGCCTTTACAAGTCCCATATTACCTTCCTGAATAAGATCTAAGAATAACATTCCTCTACCAACATATTTTTTGGCAATACTTACTACTAATCTTAAGTTACTAGAAATCAAGATATTCTTAGCTTCTTCATCACCAGCTTCGATTCTTTTAGCAATTTCAATTTCTTCATCAGCTTTTAATAAAGGAACTCTACCAATTTCCTTTAAATACATTTTAACAGGATCATTGATCTTAACATTACTTGAACCATAATCAATATTAAGATTTAAGTTATCATAAAAACTATTATCGATATTATCAATGTCTTCATCATCAGAAATACTATCATCATCCATCATATCGATATCATCTTCAACATTTTCTTCTACATCGACATCAACATCATCAAGATCATCATCTTCACTTAGATCGATACCTTGACTAGAGAACCAGTCATATAACTCTTCATTGTCCATATCATCCAATTCGATACGATCTAAAGCATCTAATACATCTTCCTGATATAAGACACCATTCTGTTCAAAAGCCTTCTTAAAATCCTCTTTAAGCTCTTCTAAAGTCTTTAATTCCTTAGACTTTCCTTTACCGTTATAAACATTGAACTTAACATGTCCATTGTTTTCAGCAGTAACTTCTTGTTTAGTTTGTTTCTTCGTCATATAACTTCCTCAACTCTCTATTATTAGTATCCAGCTTAATAATCAGTTGCTGCTTAAGCTTAAGATCATTTAAAGTTTTGATCTGTCTTTTAATTTGAGCATTAAGATTTTTTAAAGTATCGATCTTGATCTTACGCATCGCTCCCATAAAACAATTAACGTCATAATTCAAATCCTTAGCATCCATTAAAGACAACAATAACTCTTTGATCTTAGGATCATCGATATCATCGATCATCCTAGATACTTCTACCATATCAAACTTGCGATATTCATCAACAATGATCATAGCCAAAACATTACAATCATCATCTGGTAAATATCCCAGTTCACTCAAAAATAAATTACAAGCTTCCTTGCTAACCAAAAGATTTGCAAGAATCTGCTTCTGGGCATCCAATAACCCGCTTATTTTGCTACTAGAAAGATTAGTAATGATCTTTTGATCATTGGTATTACTCCTTTTGATCAGATTACTAATACTAAAACCAATGATATTCTCTAACTGATGCTGATAATTCAAACGATCATAGTCATCTTTTAACATATCGATCTGCTCAACTATCTTACTAGTAAACATCTTCTTTTCATCATATATATCTAAATTATATTTGATCTGCAAATACTTAAATAGAAACTCCATCCACGTAAGTGGTTTATTAATAGTTTCCAATAAAGCATTAGATCCATAATTACTAACCAGTTCATCAGGATCCAACGTTGAACTATTATTGCTGACATAAACATTAAAACCCTGTTTAACAGCCATTAAACCAGCTTTATATATCGCATTTTGACCAGCCATATCAGGATCATAAGCCAAAATAACATTCATCGAACACTGCTTAATTAAAGCTAACTGTTTTTCAGTTAAACTAGTACCCAAACTAGCAACCACATTATAAACACCAACTTTAGCATAAGCGATAACATCCATTACCCCTTCAACTAAAATGATCTTATTCTCTTTTTTGGCATAAGCTTTAGCACGATGCATATTATAAACAAAATTACCCTTGATATAAATATCAGTAGTACTAGTATTAATATACTTGCTTTGACCATCGATCAAACTTCTAGCACTAAAGCCAATAGGATTACCATAACTATCATGAATAGGAAAAGTAATACGATTACTAAAAATATCAAAATAGCCATAATCATTTTGCCCAATAATATTGACCTTTAACATATCTTCTTCTGAATAATTCTTAGCTTTTAAAAACTTATAAACATCATTTGAAGCATCATAACCGATCTCAAACATATCAATAAGCTTATCATCCAGTTTTCTAACTTCATTCAAATACTTCTTAGCATTAATAGCAACACTGGTATTTAAGCTATAATGCGTATATTTGACCATTTCATTTAAAAGTTTATAAAGATCATTATAAGGACTATTATAGCTAACATCATTATCTTCTTTGATATCCAAAGCATAATCCACCATCTCAGCAACCTTTTTAACAGCCTGAGTAAAACTAATATGCTCATATTCTTCAACAAAGCCAAAAACATTACCAGCCTTACCACAAACAAAGCATTTAAAAATTTGCATTGAAGGTTTGATACTCAAACTAGGATCATGATCATCATGAAAAGGACAAACAGCCTTATAGGCATTACCCTTTTTCTCTACAGGAATATAGCGACCAATGATATCAACAATGTCAGCTTTTTTTCTAATATTATCTATATCTTGACTATCAAGACGCAAAATATGACCACTTATCCTTTCTTATTAGAATCTGATCTTTTCTAGAATATAATCTTTTAATTCACTAATAGGCATTCTAACCTGTTCCATTGTGTCACGATCTCTTAATGTAACACAATTATCCTCCATTGTTTGAGGATCAACAGTAATACAATATGGTGTACCAATTGCATCCTGTCTTCTATAACGTTTACCAATACTGCCTGCTTCATCATAATCAACATTGAATTCTTTGCTTAATGTTGCATAGATCTCTAATGCTTTATCTTTTAGATCTTTACGAAGTGGGAAAATAGCAGCCTTTACAGGGGCTAAATATGGAGAGAAACGCATTACTACACGTGTATCTTTTTCATTGATAACTTCTTCATCATAAGCTTCTGTAAAGAACATCAAAAATAATCTTTCAACACCAACTGCTGGTTCAACACAATATGGAATAAACTTCTCATTAGTTGTAGGATCTAAATATTCCATATTCGTCTTTGAATATTCAGCATGCTTAGATAGATCATAATTAGTTCTATCCGCAATACCCCATAATTCTCCCCATCCCCATGGGAACATATATTCTATATCACAAGTACCAACAGAATAGAAACTTAATTCTTCCTTGGAATGATCGCGATATCTTAGATTTTCACTTTGATTGTTATTTAAACTTAAGATCCAATCCATACAGAACTTTTTCCAGTAAGCATACCATTCAAGGTCAGTACCTGGTTTACAGAAGAATTCCATTTCCATTTGTTCAAATTCTCTGGTTCTAAAAATAAAGTTACCTGGCGTAATTTCATTTCTAAATGACTTACCAATCTGACCAATACCAAATGGTAATTTCTTACGATATACTCTTTGAATATTTTTAAAATTAACAAACATACCCTGAGCAGTTTCTGGACGAAGATATATAGCACTCTTAGCATCCTCTAAAACACCCTGGAATGTTTTAAACATCAGATTAAATCTTCTGATTTCAGTAAAATCATGAGCACCACAATCTGGACAAGCAACATGATTTTCCTTAATGTAATCCATCATTTGTTCATTAGTCCATCCTTCAGGATTAACACTGCCCTTAGAAAACTCTTCGATCAAATGGTCAGCACGATGTCTAGTCTTACATTGCTTACAATCCATAAGTGGATCAGAGAAACCAGCTAAGTGTCCACTAGCTTCCCAAACTTTAGGATTCATCAAAATTGCTGATTGTAAACCAACATTATAAGGATTCTCCTGAATAAACTTTTTCCACCAGGCATTCTTGATATTGTTTTTTAATTCAACTCCTAATGGACCAAAATCCCATGTATTACTTAAACCACCATAGATCTCAGAACCCTGAAATACAAAGCCCTGTTCCTTGGCATGTGAAACGATTTTATTAAATGTCTTATCTTTAATATCCATAACATTTACTCCCTTTTAATTCACCCTATAATATAGCATAAAAATTTAACTTTTTATATAATACTTTCCAGAAATTCAAAGCTATTTAGCTTAATACCGCTATGAAGCTGCAAAAAATTGACCAGTATTTCAATATCTTTGATATCTACTTCTATGATCTCAGTTAATTTATCATGATCATTTAGCATAGCTTTATTAAGATATCTAAATTTTCTTAAACTATTTATATCATTATGATAATAAAGCATACCCTGATGATGATCACTACATACAAAGCCCCCATTTTTAATATCTAAAGCATTGATATGTTTGTTATCACAAACTACGCAGCCATCAACAATAGGTTCAATACCAAGTTCTTTATAGATCAAACAAATAAATAAAGCTAAGGTAATAAATTCATGATCATCATTATTTAACTTATCCAAACAAAATGACAATAAGGTATATAAATGCTCATAACTAACTTCTTCCATAGTTAACTTATCAATGATCTCCATCATCATATTCATGATTGCAATCTTAACTAAAGAATTAGTGATCTTATTACGGCTAGTAATGATACTAGCAGCAATAAAATTAACAAAAGTACTATTCTCATCCTTGATACTATATTCATAGGTATTACCGATAATACCATAAACATATGTCTTACTGTTAGGTTTTTTAGCTCCTTTTAAACATAAAGAAAAACGCTTGTTATCACTTGTTAACAAGCTAATGATAAAATCGTTTTCCCGATATTCGA
>JALEVB010000046.1 GCA_022780745.1 Erysipelotrichaceae bacterium | reverse complement strand
TATCATAAGTGAAGATGAGTTTAATAAAAAAGATTTTAATGATGATGTAAATATGGCTCATAAATTGTTTGATGCTTATAATATCGATGATCATGATATGTATATAATGGTTTCTTTTGCTGGTAATGAACCTATTATTGTTGAAGCAGCTTTAATTGCTAAGGCAAAGGGTCAAAAGGTTATTGCGGTTATTAATAAGAAATTAAGTGACAAATCAGAGGCTAAACATTCTTCTGGCAAAAAATTAGCCGATATTGCTGATTTGGTGATTGATAATTTAGCTGATGAAACTGATGCTGTACTAGATGTTGATCAAACTCATAAGATGTGTCAATTAGCTACTATCAATGGTAATGTTATTGCTCAAATGATCACTGCTGAAACTTATAATTATTTAACAAGTCAGGGTAAAGATTGTCCAATTTTATTAAGTGCCAATGTTAAGGGTGCTGATGTTCATAATAAAGCTATGTCAGACAAGTATGCTGGCAGATGGAATTCTTAGGAGGTAGATAAGATGAGTACAATTACAATGGATGTATTTTATGATAATCTAATGAATTTATTAACTGTATTAGAAGAAAAAGAAACTCCTAAGATCAAAGAAGCTGCTAAGATCTTAGCTGATACAACAAAGAATAATGGTGTTATTCATGTTTTTGGTTCTGGACATTCTGTAGGATTTAGTTTAGAAATGCAAAATCGTGTTGGTTCTTTAGCTAATGTTCATAAAATTGAGACTAGTGACTTTGTTTTAAAGGGTAAGGTAACTTTAGAAGATTTTAAAGATCCAGTTAATATTTTTGAAAGACGCCCAGGAATGGCTGAAAAGCTATTTGATCTATATAGCGTAAAAAATGAAGACTGTTTCATTATCATTTCTAACTCAGGTATCAATGGTGTCGTAATTGATATGGCTATTTGTGCTAAAGAAAGAGGTAATAAGGTTATTGTTGTTACTAGCTGGCAACATACTTCAGCTGAAGATTCTCGTCATCCAAGTGGCAAAAAATTATATGAATTAGGTGATGTTGTTATTGATAACTGTGGTCCTAGAGGTGATGCTTTAATAGAAACAGGAAAATTAGAAAAGATTTGTTCAGTTAGTAGTATTACTGGTGCTTTTATTGCTCAAACTTTAGAATGTGAAACTGTTAAATTATTACAGGAAGAAAATATTGAGGCTCCAATTTTCTATGATGAAAGCTTAGAAGGAGCTAAACAACATAATGAAATGCTTCGTGCAAAATATCATGGTAGAGTATAGGAGGATTTTATAATGTACGAATTTGAATATATGCAAAAACTTACTGATCTTTTACAGGTTGTACATGATACAAACAAGGATAAGGTCAAAGAATTAGCAAGAGTATTTGCTGATTGTATTAAAAATGATAAGGTAATTCATACTTTTGGTACTGGTCATTCACATATGATAGGTATTGAATTATTTGCTAGAGCAGGTGGATTAGGTAATGTAGATGCTATTTTAGATCCAGATTCTTTAACAGCTTTTGGTGCTCAAAGAAGTGGTGCTGTAGAAAAATTACCAGGACTTTCAGATATTATTTATGATAACTATAAGATCGAAAAAGGTGATATTATGATCATTTCTAGTAACTCTGGTAGAAATGCAGTTCCAATTGAAATGGCTATGCGTTGTCAAAAAGAAGGTGTATTTGTTGTCGCAGTTACTAATTTAGAACAGTCTAAGGCTACTACTAGCCGTCATCCTAGCGGAAAGAAATTATATGAATTTGCTGATTGTGTATTAGATAATTGTGTTCCTAGTGGGGATGCATTATTGAATATCAATGGTATTAAAACTGGTCCTGGATCTAGTATTACTAGTATGTTTTTATTAGATACTATTGTTTGTGAAGCATTGAAGATCTGCGATGCAGAAGGTATTAAAGCTTATGTCTTCCAGTCACAGAACGTTGATGGTTTCAATAACGATGCCATCTATGAAAAATATGATGGAAGAGTTAAACATTTTTAAAAAAATGTCTAATTTTTCTAAAAATTGTTTTCACTTTTTTTAAAAGTGAAAATGTGGCTTAAATATCAACGATTTGAATAATTTTGTCAAATTAAAATGTTCAAAAATTTGTATTTTTAAACTTTCAAATATGTGAAAATTGTGTGAATCGTGTTGACATTTATGAAAATTATGAAATAATAATAAATGTGAAAACGCTTACCCGTTATGTCAGCAATACTTGAGGTAAGTGCTAGTATAAAAACTAGATTTACACAATTCATAAAGGAGGATATTTATGACAGATTTAAATTTTTTACAAATTTTACTAATCACTGCATGGGCCTTCTGGGGAATTATTGATGCTTTATCTTGGAACGTAGGTATGAACGGAGCAATCCTAGCATGCTTATTTACAGGTGTTGTTGTTGGTAACCCTACATACGGTCTAGTCGTTGGTGGTACATTACAGATGACTCAATTAGGAGCAGGTACATATGGTGGAGCTTCAATTCCAAATATTACTTCTTCTGGTATGATCACTACAGCTTTAGGAGCTATTACTGGTGCTGACCCAGTTACATTCGCAGCTTCTATCGGTGTTGCTCTTGCTGCATTATTTACACAATTAGATATTTTAGCAAGATTCTCAAATACTGTATTCCAACATATCGCTGACAAATATGTTGAATCAGGAAATACTAAAGGTATCACATTGATGAACCACTTAGGTATCATTCCTTGGGGCTTATCTCGTGGATTACCAGTATTCGTTCTATTATTATTTGGACAAGGTTTAGTTGACACATTAATGGCTATTATCCCTCAATGGTTGATGGATGGATTCAAATTAGCTGGTGGTTTACTTCCTGTAGTAGGTTTCGCTATCTTATTACGTTACTTACCAGTTCAAAAGAAACCTCAATATGTAATCTTAGGTTTCGTATTAGCTGCATACTTAGGTATGACAACATTAGGTGTTGCATTAGTTGGTTTAGTTGCTGCATTAATCGTTTACCAAAATGCTTCTGCTCCAACAGCTACAGCTGCTGCTAGCACAACAGTTTCTGGAGGTGACGACTATGAAGAATAGTTTTACAAAGAAAGAATTACATAAGATACATTTTAATTGGATCTGGCAATCACAAATTGGTTGGAACTATGAAAGAATGCAAGGTTTAGGTTACTTAGCTTCTGTATTACCTGCAATTGACAAATTATATGGTGATAATCCTGAACTTAAGACTAAAGCATTAAGAGTTCACTCTCAATTCTTTAATACTCAACCAGCTATGGGTGATATCATCTTAGGTATCGATATGGCTATTGAGGAACAAAATCCAAATGAAGTAGGTATCGAAACTGCTGCTGCTGTTAAGACTGCTTTAATGGGTCCATTCGCTGGTATTGGTGATACTATCTTCGGTATGATCACTGGTGCAGTATTTGGTTCAATCGCTGCTTCTATGGCTTTAGAAGGTAGTGCAATTGGTATTATGATCTGGGAATTATGGTATCTAGTTGTATTATTCTTGATCCGTCCTAAATTCTTTGACTTAGGTTACAAAGAAGGTATTAAGTTAGTTACTTCTATGAGTGGTACTATGAATGCTTTAACTGAAGCTGCTTCAGTTTTAGGTTTAACAGTAGTTGGTGCTATGATCGCTACTATGATCAAGTTCCCATTAAATACACTTTCTGTACAGATTTCTTCAGAAGCTGATGGAACTCCAATTATGAAAGAATTCCCAATCCAGACTTATGCTGATTCAATCATGCCAGCATTATTCCCAGCTTTATTAGCTGCATTATGCTACTGGTTATTAGGTAAGAAGTGGATGAACTCTAACAAGCTAATCGTTGCTGTAGTAGTATTAGCAATCATCTTACGTGTTGTTGGCGTATTAAAAGCTTAATTTAAAATTTGTAACAAAATTTAAAGAGTTGCATATAATGCAACTCTTTTTTAAATATTATTTAATATTTTTATTAGTTTATCTTTTGATACTTTAGCATATTCTCCATTATCATTTTCCATATATCTGGAACTCATATGGATTTGTGTACAATTAGTGTTTTCTATTATTTCTTTGATATTATAGTCTCTTACACCGCCGCCAACTAAGATCGTTATCTGATCATTATATTTTGTGATCAGCTCTTTCAGAATAGGGTAGCCTTGCTCAATATGTGGGTAGTTAGGACCACCGGATGTTAATATTCTATCGACTTTAAGATCTATTAATTGTTTACATGCTTGAATCTTATCTGGTGTGTCATCGAAAGCTTTATGAAATATGGCTTCTTTATGATAACTTTTAATAAGATCGACCATAGTTTTAGTACGATTGATATCGATAGTATTATCTTTGTTTAAAAATCCAAATACAATGCCATCTGCGCCATTTTCTAATAGGTTTTTAGCGTCGATAAGCATTGACTGGTATTCTAATTCACTATAACAAAATCCAGCTGTACGGCATCTTACCATGGTGCATATGGGTTTATTTGTTATTTGTTTTGCTAATTGTAAAGAAGCAATCGTTACTGTTAATCCTCCTAACTCTAATGCAGAATTGAGTTCAATTCGATCTATTGGCAAATCATTGGCTATCAAACAGTCTTCGATTGAGCCACAACATAATTCAATTGTTGTATTTTTTATCATAATGTAACCTCTTTCTTGTAAAAAGTATAACATGTAATTGAACGAGTATACAAAAAAATGTATAATTATGTATGTGAGGAGGGATAATTGAAATGATTATTCAAAGTAAAAACGTATATGTTTCTGGGGTATTTGCTGCATGTCAAATCGAAGTATGTGACGGCAAGATCGTTCAGATTTATCCATACGGCACAAAAGAAGTAGATGCTGATTATGGAGAAGATCGTGTTATTCCTGGTATGATCGATGTTCATTGCCATGGAGGATTAGGTTTTGATACTAATGATGCTAATGTTGAAGGTTTAGTAAAATGGGCAAAAGGTTTATTACAGGAAGGTATTACTGGTTTTTGTCCTACAACAGTAACGCAATCAGAAGAGATCTTAACTAATGCAGTTGCTAATGTTGCTAAGGTTGTTAAAGAAGGTTATGAGGGTGCTGAAATCTTAGGTATTCATTTTGAAGGACCTTACTTGAATATGAAAAACAAAGGTGCACAACCACCTGAATATATTGTTACTCCTAATGTTGAACAATTTAAGAAATATCAGGAAGCTGCTAATGGTTTGATCAAGATCATTACTATGGCTACAGAAAATGACCCTGATTTTGCATTAACAAGATATTGTGCTGCTAATGGTGTAAATGTATCTATTGGACATTCAGGCGCAACATATGATGATGCTGTTTTAGCTGTATTAAATGGTGCCAATGGTATGACACATACATATAATGGTATGAATGGATTACATCATAGAGAACCTGCTTTAGTTGGTGCTGCAATGAATTTAAAAGATACTTATGCTGAGATCATCTGTGATGGAAACCATGTTGTATGGCCTGCAATTCGTGCTTTGATCACAAGCAAGGGTAGAGACTATTGTATAATGATCGATGATGCTTTATGTGCTAAAGGCTGTGCTCCTGGATATTATGAATTAGGTGGCAATGCAATTGAAATAAGAGCTAATGGTTCAGCATATCTTCAAGGAACTAACACTTTAGCTGGTGGTACTTTAAAATTCAATAAAGGCTTACAGAATTTAGTTGAAAAAGTAATGATTCCAATCGACTGGGCTATTAATATGTGTACTATCAATCCAGCTAGATATTTGGGTGTTGATGATCATAAAGGAAAGATCATGGCTGGATATGATGCTGATATGGTCGTATTAGATAGAGATTATGAAGTAGTACAGGTTTATGCGAAAGGAAAAGCTGTAAAATAAATGATTAAAGCTATATATTTCGATATAGATTCAACAACATATATTCATGCGATACATGATAGTCCTCAAAGTACAAAAAAAGCATTTAAACAATTAAAAGAAAATGGTTATAAATTAGCAATCTGTACTAGCAGATCAATGGCTGAAATGGCTAAACTGCCATCTCATTACTTTGAATATATGGATGCCATTATATGTCTAGCAGGTGCACAGATATATGTAGATAATAAATTAGTAGTAAATCATCCATTAGATGTTAGTGAAGCTAAAGAAGTATTATCTTATCTAGATAAAAATCATATTACTTATCGCTATAGCTGTACTAATAAAGATAATTTTTTAAATCAAAAAGACGATGATATTGCTGCATTATTCTATCGTTTATATTTAATGGAACCACCTGTAAAAACTTATGATAATGAAGAACTAGTTCATATCTTATATTATCCTAATTCAGAAATTGAAAGAGAGCATATTAGAAAACTATGTCATAAAAATTATCATTTAGATCTATATCGGGCTTGTGAGATCACTGCTCCTAATATCAATAAAGGAACAGCGATAATTGAGTGTGCTAAATATTGGAATATTAAACAAGATGAAATTGCAGCATTTGGTGATGCAAATAATGATCTGCCAATGATAAAGGAAGCTAATATTGGAATAGCTATGGGAAATGGATCACCACTTTTGAAACAAGCTGCAGATTATATTACAGATACCATCGAAAATGATGGAGTTTACAAAGCATGTGTCCATTTTGGATGGATAAAGGAGGAAAAATAAAATGAAAATTATTATCTGTGAAAATTATGATGAATTAAGTGAAAAAGCTTTTGAAGTTATGAAGGGCGTTGTAACTGGATCTGATAGACCAGTATTAGGTTTAGCAACTGGATCTAGTCCAATTGGCTTATATAAATGTATGATCAAAGATCATAAAGAAAATGGTACTGATTATTCAAAAGTTATCACATTTAATCTTGATGAATATGTTGGTTTACCACGTGAACATTCTCAAACTTATTATACATTCATGCATGAAAATCTATTTGAAGGTATTGAAATTCCAGAAGAAAATGTACATTTACCATTAGGAAATGGTGATCTAGAAAAGAATTGTGCTGATTATGAAAAAGCTATGGAAGATTATACTGTAGATATTCAATTATTAGGTATCGGTTCTAATGGTCATATTGGTTTTAATGAACCAGGAACAAGTTTTGACTCATTAACTCATGTTGTTGAATTAAAAGAAAGCACTAGAAAAGATAATGCCAGATTCTTTGATCCTCTTGGTGAAGAAGTTCCTACTCATGCATGTACAATGGGTATTGCAACTATTATGAAAGCAAAGAAGATCTTAGTAGTTGCTAATGGTGCAAATAAGGCTGATGCAGTATTTAACATGGTAAAAGGTCCAGTTAGTGAAGACTGTCCAGCATCAATTTTACAAAATCATCCTGATGTTACTTTAATCGTTGATAGAGCTGCAGGAAAAAAACTTTAATTTATGAATATTAAACTTATCATAATGGATATGGATGGTACATTATTAGACGCTGATTCTAATATTACCAAAGATAATCTTGATGCTTTGATCAAAGCACAGCAAAAAGGTATTAGATTGGTTTTGGCTAGTGGTAGAAGCTATAAATCATTATTGAAATATGGCAAACAATTACAAATGGATAAATATAATGGTTATTTTGTCGGTGTAAATGGTGCTGCTATCTATGACTGTCAAAATGATCATAATGAAGTAATAAATCAATTAAATATCGAACAGATCAAGGATATCTTTAATGAAGCATTAAAATATGATATTGAAGTAATGGGTGTTCTAGATGATACTATCTATGACTATATCCCTGAAAGTTTATTAAAAATTAAAGAAGATTATCGTTTAAATAATAATATTGCAAAAGATGTACCAAATACAGCTGGTTCATTTGCAATCGTTACAGATCAAAGAAAAGGTTATGATCATATTTACTTTATTAATGATGTTAATGAAATCAAGGTTAAGGTAAATAAGATATGTATGGCTCACTTAAGCGATACTATTGATAAGGTATATCCTAGTTTAGCTAAGAGTTTTGAAGGTAAATATCATTTAGCTAAAACGACTAGTCAATGGTTGGAATGTACTCCATTAGGTATTAATAAAGGAGAAACGATCGTTAAGCTTGCAGATAGGTTAAATATTAAAAAAGATGAAATGATCGTCTTTGGCGATGGTGAAAATGATCTTTCGATGTTTGATGTTGCTGGATATGCTATTGCAATGGAAAATGCAATGGATAGCGTTAAAAATAGAGCATATGATATTACTTTAGACAATAATCATGATGGCATTGCTTATTATTTGAAAAAGGAAAATATAATTTAAACAAATTTATGGAAATCAAATTATTTAACAAGAATTCTTCGACTATCATAGCTTTATCTAAATTATTTCTTTCAATGGAAATACAGGATAAAGTTCCAACATTTGAGCAATTATCAAAAGATCTTATGGTAGCAAGAGGCACAATTCAGAATTCCATTAAAATACTACAGGATGAAAAGGCAATTGAGATTTTACCAAGGGGAAGAAAAGGAACTTTCTTAGTAGATAAAGATATTGAGAAACTGATTTATTATGCCAATATTCGCAATCTATTAGGAGCTATGTCTTTACCTTATTCAAAAATTTATGAAGGTTTAGCAACGGGATTAATTAGTTCTTTAAAAAATAAATACCAGATACCTGTTAATATGAGTTATATGCGTGATGCAACACAACGAATAGATGAAATGTTAGATGGCAGATATGATTTTATTATCATTTCTAAATTAAGTGCTGAAATTGCTTTAAAACGTGATAAACCAATCAAAATTGTTAAAGATTTTGGACCAAAAACTTATTTAAGCTATCATGTTATCGTCTTTGCAGATGCTAGTATGGATAAGATTCAAGATGGTATGACTGTTGGTTTAGCTTCTAATGCAACATCACAAAATCTATGGGTTAAAAAGATTTGTAAAGATATCAATGTTAATTATAAAGAAATTGATTATAATAATGTTTTAGCTGCTGTTAAGCGTCATGAAATCGATGCTACAGTATGGAATAGGGATGAGATCAATAATACTTTATTTCAGTTAAATTTGGTACCAATTTATTCTGATGAAGAAAGTACGGATGCAGTACTAGTTGTTGATGCTAATAGGAAAGAATTAGTTAAAATATTTGAAGAAATTGTAGATATTGAAACTGTTACCCAAATTCAAAAAGCAGTAGTTGAAGGGAAAATATCTCCAAAATATTAAGGTCAGTTATCTGACCTTTTTAATTGCTTATATATCATAATTATATATAATATACTCTAGGAGGAAGATGTAAATGCTAAGTAAGTTTTTAAAAGACAGAATAAATATTGCTAAAAAAATCATTGAAGATCTGTCAGATGAATATGAATATATTTCAATTTTTGGCAAACATGCTAATACTAATAGAATAATGTTAAATGCTAATGTTACCAGTGTTGGTCAAAGTGACAGGATCACTGATAGCGAAGCTGGATTTGTAATTAAAGTCTATAATGATAATCATTATAGTGAATATTCTATTGATGATATTAAAGATCTTGATTATGGACAATTTAAAGAAGCTATAAAATTGCATGGATTAAAACAAGAATATGTTTCTTCTGGATTATTGACTGATGAACCATTGGTTAAATCTTTTAATCGTGAAGAAAATGATCGTATGTCTGATGACGAAATTATCTCATCATTAAAGGATATTAAAGAATATATTGAAAATTATGATCAAAGAATTGTTAATGTCTTTACTGTTAATATTTGTCGTGAAACAAGCAGTATCTTTGTAAGCAAGAATAAGTGTCTTGATCAGTATTATGTTTGGAATCATTGTATGATACAGGTTGTTTCTGCTGATGATAAAGGTATTAAAACTATCTTTAAATCAGAAAATGAAGTAAATGTCAAAGATGCTTTAAAGAAACTCGATAATAGAAAAGAAGAAATTGCTAAACTAGCTATTAAAATGTTAGATGCCAAAACAATAATACCTGGTACTTATGATGTTATTACTGATCCATCGATCAGTGGATTAATTGCTCATGAAGCATTTGGACATGGTGTTGAAATGGATATGTTTGTTAAAAACAGAGCTAAAGCTAAAGACTTTGTTAATAAGCAGGTTGCGAGTGAATTAGTTAATATGCATGATGGAGCAAGTGCTACTTTGAGTGCAGCTAGTTATTTCTTTGATGATGATGGTGTTTTAGCTAATGACACCCAGATAATCAAGGATGGAATATTAGTTAATGGTTTATCTGATGTGCTAACAGCATTAGAGCTTAATAAAAAACCTTCAGGTAATTCAAGAAGAGAATCAACTAGAAGAAAAGCATATACCAGAATGACTAATACTTTTTTTGGTGCAGGTAAAGATAATGTTGATGATATGATAAAATCGATCAAACATGGTTATTATCTATGTGATACTAATAATGGTATGGAAGATCCTAAGAACTGGCAGATACAATGTACTGCTCAATATGCATTGGAAATTGAAGATGGTAAATTTAATGGTAATATCTATTCACCAGTTGTAATTAGTGGTTATGTTCCTGATCTTTTAAAATCAATATCAATGGTTAGTAATGAAGTAATTATTACTGGTAGTGGTATGTGTGGTAAAGGTCATAAAGAATGGGTTTATGTTGCAGATGGGGGACCATATTTGAAAGCGAGAGTGAAGTTGGGATGATAGATGTTATTAAGAGAATACTAGATAAAAATAATGAAATAAGTGATTATGAGATAATTCAAACTAAAACTTCTAGTTCACAATTGTTTTATGTTTTAGATAAGCTTGAAACTAATAGAGTTACAAAGAATGTTGATACTAATGTTATTATTTATCATGATCATGATGAATATCGAGGCTCTAGCAGCTTTATAGTTAATGCTAGTGATGATGAGAATAGTATTAGTTTAAAGATCGATAGTGCTATTGCAATAGCTAAAAAGATCAATAATCCTAAATTTGTTTTAGCTGATAAAACTGATGATAAATTAGTTACTTTTGATTCAATAAGTGATGCTAATTACAATGATGCCTGCGTAAAAATAGCTGATGCTATTTTTAGTGCTAAGCATGATGAAAATGGTTGGATCAATTCGGTTGAGATATTTGTTACTAATATTGAAAAACATTTTGTTAATAGTAATGGGGTAGATCATACTTTTAATAAGAGTTATTTAGAAGTTGAGATCATTCCTACTTATAGTAATAATAATGAAGAAATCGAATTATACCTTGATTTTAAGATGTTAGAGCTTGATTATGATCTTATAACTAAAAAGGTTGAGGATGTTTTAAAACAGGCTAAATTAAGAAGTAATGCGGTTAATATTGAAGATTATATGAAGCATTGTCCAGTTGTAATTCAAGATGAAATGCTTGCTATGATCATGGAAAATTTTGCTACAGATATTAGCTATCAGTCAGTATTTAATAAAGCTAATCATTATCAGATAAATGACAAGATCTGTGATTATGATTTAAATATTACTGTTGGTCCTTATGCTAAAAATGCAGTATACTCTTATCCTTTTGATAATCATGGTCTAGTAATAAAAGATGTTGATATTATTAAAAATGGTATCGTATGTGCTAATTATGGTGATTTTATCTATGGGCAGTATTTAAAACAGGATAAGATCAATGGCAATGCTTCCATAATCAAAGTAGATACTACTAATAGATGCAAGATCACTTATCCATATTTAGAAATATGTAATTTCTCAAGTCCGCAATTAGAAGAAGCTACAGGATACTTTGGTGGTGAAATAAGACTTGCTATATATCATGATAAAGATGGAAATATGATTCCTGTTACTAATTTTAGTATTAGTGGAAATATTTATCATGATATAAAAGAGGCAAGATTTGCTGATACTGACGTAACTTTAGATTATTATAAAGGACCTAAATATATTATTTTTGATCATATGAGTGTAAATTAATTTGTAAGTTTTTACTTAAAGTGTTATGATAACAAAGGAAATGATGTTCTTCCGTGGTTATTATACCTAAACTGCTATTAATGCTGATGACGTCTACTATTTTTTTAGTAGTGTTATCAGCTTTTTATTTGAAAGGAGATCAAAATGTTATTTAGTTTAGCTTTAATATTAATATTAGGAGTTATTGCTTCTTATTTATTTAAAAAGATCAATATGCCTTCATTGATTGGATATATTTTCATTGGAATCATATTAGGTCCTTACTGTCTTAATGTTTTAGATAGCTCATTATTAGATATTAGCTCTACATTAAGAAATATAGCTTTAGTTATTATTTTAACTAGAGCAGGACTAACATTAAAAATAACTGATTTAAAAAAGATCGGTATAAGCGCTTTCTTAATGAGTTTTGTACCAGCATTGATGGAAATAATGGGATTTGTATTAATTTCAAGATTATTACTTGATATCAATATTAATGAAGCTTTAATTATTGGCAGTATAATTGCTGCTGTTTCACCTGCTGTTATCGTACCTAGAATGATCGATCTTATCAATAATAATTATGGTACTCTAAAAGGTATACCGCAGCTGATACTTGCTGGAAGCAGTGTTGATGATGTAGTAGTATTAGTCTTATTTACCAGTTTTCTTTCATTAGAAAATGCTAATAGTTTTGATATTTTAGCTTTGATACAAATACCTTTATCTATTATCTTAGGAATTATTATTGGATGTATTATAGGATTTATCATTGATAAGATTTTTAGAATGATCAATGTCAATACTATTAGTCAATTGCTTGTTGTTTTAAGTATTAGTTTTATCTTAAAATATGCTGAAGATTATTTTGTATTTTCTGGTTTGATCGCTATTATGGCTTTAAGTATTACTTTAAAGTATCTAAATACAGCCATAACTGATAAATTACAAAGCAATTACAATAATTTATGGTCAGTATTTGAAATCTTCTTATTTGTTTTAGTTGGAGCAATGGTTAATATCAGTTATGCATTTAAAGCAGGTATCAATGTTATCTTTGTTATCATTGGATCATTATTATTTAGAATGATAGGAGTATTTATTTGCTTGCTAACAACTAAATTTAATAGAAAAGAAAAAATCTTTTGTTTTATTGCCTATATGCCTAAAGCTACTGTTCAAGCAGCAATTGGAGCTATTCCTTTATCAATTGGACTTAGTTGTGGTGATTTAGCATTAACAATAGCGGTATGTTCAATACTTCTAAGTGCACCTGTTGGTGCCTATCTGATCGATCATTTGTATGATAAACTATTAACTCACGATATTTGAGCATTCTAATTGCTTAATCTTTTTATTATCATATAATAA